>CAZGSV010000065.1:0-18621 GCA_964528605.1 uncultured Armatimonadia bacterium | reverse complement strand
GGCACCGCCGCCGTCGAAGGCTATCCCGTCGTCCTCAGTATCACCGACTCCTACTTCATGATGGGGTCCGTCGGCGCCGTCTTCGGTGAAGTCTTCGTCCGCACCGTGGAACGAGCCACCGACCTGCGCCTCCCCTTCATCATCATCTCCGGCTCCGGCGGCGGCATGCGCATGCAGGAAGGACTCATCTCTCTCATGCAAATGGCCAAGATGGCCAGCGCCGTGGACAGGCTCCACCAGGCGCGCCTCCCCTACGTCGCCGTCCTCACCGACCCCACTATGGCCGGCGCACTCGCCTCCTTCGCCTCCCTCGGCGACATCATCATCAGCGAACCCAGAGTGCAAATGGGGTTCGCCGGCAGCCGGGTCATCGCCAACCTCCGCACCTCCATCTCCACCCGCGCCCATACCTCCGAGTTCCACCAGCAGCACGGCCAGATTGACATCCTCGTCCCCCGCAGCCAGGTCCGCCACGCCCTCGCGCGGCTGCTCGCCATCATCCACCCAAACCGGGACCTCAAAGCGGAGGCCGCAGCGGATGCTTAGAAACTGGTTGCCCTTCGAGGAACCCCTCGTCGCCATCGAGCAAAAGATCGCCGAACTCAAGGCGCTGGAAACCACGCAGGACGTGGACCGCAGCGCCGAAATCTCCGCCCTCGAAGAGCAAGCCCTCGAGGTCAAGAAGCGCATCTTCTCCAACCTCACCCCCTGGGACAAGGTCCAGTTGGCGCGCCACCCCAGACGTCCCTATACCCTCGACTACCTGCGCCTCATATGCGATGACTTCGTTGAACTTCACGGTGACCGCCGCTACGCCGACGACGGCGCCATCGTGGCTACTCTAGCCACCATGGAGGGCCGCTCCCTGGCCGCCATCGGCCAAGAGCGCGGCCGCACCACCCGCGAACGCCAGAAACGCAACTTCGGCTCCCCGCATCCCGAGGGCTACCGCAAAGCCATCCGTGTCATGAAACTCGCCGAGAAACTCGGCCTCCCCGTCCTCACTTTCGTGGATACCTCCGGCGCCGCCTGCCTGGAAGAAGACGAAGCCCGCGGCATCAGCGAGTCCATCGCCGCCGCCATGCTCGAGATGTCCCGCCTCCGCGTCCCCATCATCGTCACCATCATCGGCGAAGGCGGCAGCGGCGGCGCCATCGGCATCGGCGTCGGCGACCGCGTGCTCATGCTCCAGTTCGCCACCTACTCCGTGATCGCGCCCGAAGGCTGCGCCGCCATCATCTGGCGTGACTCCGCCCGCGCTCCCGAAGCCGCCCAACTCCTTCGCCTCACCGCCGACGAAGCCCTCCGCCTCGGCGTCGCCGATGCCGTCATCCCGGAACCCCTCGGCGGCGCCCACCGCGACTGTATGGGCACCGCGGAGAACATCAAGAAGGCCCTGATCGAGAACCTCGACGAACTGTGCGCGCTCCCCCTCGAGACCTTGCTCGCCAACCGCTACGCGAAGTACCGCAACCTGGGCCTCACCGGCGATTCGAAGGCTCCCCAAGCCGAACAGGTGGACGTCCCTCAGCCGCCCACAAAGCGACCCCGCGCCCCCCGCAAGCCCAAGCAATAACCCTCCGGCAGCCCCCGGTCCTCCCGGGAGCCCCCCCTGTCTACTGTCTACTTCGGCGGCGGCGGCGCTGCGGGCATGGTGCCGAGGGAGGGAGTCGAACCCTCACGGGCCGAAGGCCCACATGATTTTGAGTCAAGCGCGTCTACCTGTTCCGCCACCTCGGCACGACACTCAATGCTAGTTTCCCGCCTTGCCCGTGTCAACGCCTGAGGCCATACTTGACCCCGGAAGGTGATCCGGATGGCCCGGCTCGTCATCGTCGACAGCCACAACCTCCTCCACCGCGCCTACCACGCCCTGCCCCCGCTCACCACCGGCTCCGGCATCCCCACCAACGCCGCCCTCGGCCTCCTCAACATGCTCCTGAAGATCAACGAGGACTTCCGCCCCGATTACCTCGTATGCGTCTTCGATGCCGCTACCCCTGAGTTCCGCCTCGCCGTCTTCCCTCAGTACAAGGCCCAACGGCCCGAGCCCACGGAAGACTTCGCCGCCCAAGTCCCTATCGCGCAAGAACTCCTCGACGCCCTCCAGATACCCTCCCTGTGCCTCGAAGGCTACGAGGCCGACGACCTCATCGGCGCCCTCTCCCACCGCGCCGCCGACGCCGGAATCGAAACCGTCATCGTCAGCAACGACCGCGACTTGCTGCAACTCGTCAGTTCCGCGGTCCGCGTCCTCGCCACCGGCCGCACCCTCAACGACACCATCCTCTACGACCCCGACCGCGTGCAGCAGCGCTTCGGCGTCCGCCCCGACCAGATCGTTGACTACAAAGCCCTCGCCGGTGACGCCTCCGACAACCTCCCCGGCATTCCAGGCGTCGGCCAGAAGACGGCCGCCAAACTGCTCCAGCAGTTCGGCTCCCTCGAAGGCCTGATCCAGCACCTCTCAGAAGTCCAACCCGCGGGCTTGCAGGAGAAGATCCGGACCAACCTCGAACTGGCCCGGAAGGGCGTCGCCATCACCCGCCTCAAGACCGACGCCCCTCTCCCCGACTCCCTCGAGCCGTTCCACACTCACCCCCCCGACATGGACCGTGTCAGGCCGGCTTTCGAGAAATACGAACTGTTCAGCCTCCTCCGCCGCCTGCAAACGAAGTACGCCGCCGCTACCGCGGAAGCGCCCGCCGCCCCGCAGCCCGCACTGGTGCAGGAAGGCACCCCCCCCTGCGGCATCTACCTCTACCAGCGCAAGGGCGCCGCCCCGCAACTGGCCCTCGCTGCTGACGGCGACTCCCACCTCATCCCTCTCACCGGCAACGGCCAGCAAACCACCCTCTTTCAAACCGAGCCGCCTAAAGCCAAAGTGCCCAAGGCGGTACGCGACTTGCTCGCCAACGGCAGACTCCTCAAGACCGCGCACGACAGCAAGACCATCCGCCGCTGGCTCGCGCTGCTCGACTGCCCCCTCGACGGTGTCGCCTTCGACACCTTTCTGGCCTCATACCTGCTCAACCCCAACAGCCAAGAACACCCCATCGAACGCCTAGCCTCCACCTACCTCAACACCGAGATCCCCCCCGCCGACCACGAATCCCATGCCGCGCAGGCTGCCCTCGCGGTGCGCGGCCTCCAGGCCCCCCTCGCCCAAGCCCTCCGCGACGCCGGCATGTTCTCCCTACTCACTAAACTCGAACTCCCCCTCAGCCGGGTCCTCGCCAAAATGGAAGAGGCCGGCATCGCCGTTGACGTCCCGGGCCTCGAGCGCCTCTCCCAGCAACTCGCCGAGCACGAGCGCCAGCACCAAGCCCGCAGCCACGAACTGGCCGGCGAGCCCTTCAACCTCGCCTCTCCCAAGCAACTCCAGCACATCCTCTTCGAGAAACTCGGGCTCCCCAAGACGCGCCGAACCAAGACCGGAGTCTCCACCGACGAGGACGCCCTCATGGATCTCGTGGACAAGCACCCCATCATCCGCGAAATCCTCGGCCACCGCATGGCCTCCAAACTCCGCTCGACATACGCCGACGCCCTGCGCAAGGTCGTCAACCCCGTTACCGGCCGCATCCACACCACCTTCAACCAGGCCGGCACCGCCACCGGCCGCCTCTCCAGCAGCGACCCCAACCTCCAGAACGTTCCCATCCGGGGCGAATGGGGCACCGAGTTCCGCCGCTGCTTCGTGGCCGGCTCCAAAGACACCGTCCTGCTCTCGGCCGACTACTCCCAGATCGAACTCCGCGTCCTTGCCCACATCTCCCAGGAGCCGATGCTCCTCCGCGCCTTCCTCGAGGGACACGACATCCACGCCCAAACCGCAAGTGCGATCTTCGACGCTCCGCTCGAGAAAGTGACCTCCGAGATGCGCCGCCAGGCCAAGACCGTCAACTTCGGCATCCTCTATGGCATGGGCGCCCGCGCCCTTGCGCGCGACCTGGGCGTGCCCCAAACTCGCGCCCAGTCTTTCATCAGCGAGTACCTCTCCAGACTCCCTCGCGTGCGCGACTACATCGAGCAGTCCAAGCAGCAGGCGCGCGAATTCGGCTACGTCGTCACGCTCCTCGGACGGCGCCGCCCTCTGCCCGAGGTCCGCAGCCCCCGCCCCCAGATCCGCGCCTTCGGCGAGCGCGCGGCCGCCAACTCGCCTCTACAAGGCACCGCCGCCGACATCATCAAGATCGCCATGGTCGAGTTTGACCGCTCCCTCTCTCCCAAGTTCCCCGAGGCCAAGATGCTGCTGCAGATTCACGACGAGTTGCTCGTCGAACTGCCGGCTGCCCAGGTCCACGACTTCGCGAAGCCCTTGCGCGAGATCATGGAATCCGCTATGCGTCTCGACGTGCCCATCAGAGCGGACCTCCGCTACGGCCCCAACTGGGCCGATATGTCGTCTGTCTGATGCCTGTCAGGAAGGAACGGTGCCCCCCAACATGACCGACCTGTCCACCTCACTCGTAGGGGACGGCCGCCTGGCCGTCCCGCTCCCCAGGCGGAAGGCCTATCCACGAAGGAGCCTGACCACCATGATCGCCTGCCTCTTCCTCACCGCCGCCCTCGCCT
This sequence comes from uncultured Armatimonadia bacterium, assembly GCA_964528605.1. Classification (GTDB taxonomy): domain Bacteria; phylum Armatimonadota; class Zipacnadia; order CAZGSV01; family CAZGSV01; genus CAZGSV01. The sequence goes on along the minus strand of CAZGSV010000065.1, from coordinate 14,043 downwards.
GCGCCGCCCGGGCCGCCACCTACTACGTCGCCCCGGACGGCGATGACGCCGCTGCAGGCACGAGGCGCGCGCCCTTCACAACCATCAGCAAGGCGGCGGAGGTCATGCAGCCCGGCGACACCTGCTACGTCCGCGGCGGCCTCTACCGCGAGACCGTCCGTCCCGCCCGCTCCGGCGAGCCGCGCAAGCGAATCCGCTTCCTGGCCTACCGCAACGAGCCGGTGCTCGTCTCCGGCGCCGAACTCCTCACCGGCTGGACACCATACCAGGGCAACATCTTCAAAGCCCCAGCCTCCTTTGACTTCAGCCAGTTGTTCGTGGACGGCCAGATGATGATCCAGGCCCGCTGGCCCAACACCGGCCTCGACCTCCTTCATCCTACACTGGCCGAAGCCGACGGCGGCAAGGACAACCTCAGTCTCGTGGACGCCGACCTCACCCAGCCCGACGGCTTCTGGAAGGGCGCGCAGATGCACATCACCCCCGGCGCCCGCTGGGTCTCCTGGACGCGGACCATCAAGGGCTACTCACAGGCGCGACACGAACTGGCCTGGGACGATCCCTGGAGCACGGATTGGCCCTACGTTGTCAAGCAAGGCTCTCCCTACTACCTCTTCGGCATCCTCGGCGCCCTCGACGCGCCCTGCGAGTGGCACTATGACAAGGAAGCCCAGACGGCCTACCTGTGGCCCCCCGACAGCGACGATGCCAACGCCCACTTCGTCGAGGCCAAGCGCCGCCTCTACGCCTTCGACCTCAGCGAGCGCTCATACGTCGAGGTGAGCGGCTTCAACGTCTTCGCCGCCACTATCACCATGGCCGGCGCCGACCACTGCGTAGCGGACAACTGCCAGGTGTTCTACCCCTCGCACTTCACCGAGTGCGCCGCCTGGGGCACCGGCATGGACGACACCGGCATCATCATCAGCGGCCACCACAACGAACTCCGCCGCTCCTCGGTCGCCTACAGCGCCGGCAACGGCGTCACCCTCCTGGGCGAGTCCAACAGCGTCGTCAACTGTCTGATCCACGACTGCAACTACATGGCCACCGACTGCGGCCTGGTCCGCGCGATGGGGACCAATCACCTCATCAGCCACTGCACTCTCTACAACACCGGCCGCAGCGGTATCGTCAACCGTTACCTGCGCAAGAGCCGCATCGAGTTCAACCACATCTACGACGTCGGCTTGCTCTCCTCGGACTTGGGCGCCACCTACTGCTACCAGACCGACGGCGAAGGCACCGTCATCGCCTACAACTGGGTCCACGACAATCACGCCGAGACCGGCGTCGGCATCTACATAGACAACATGTCGCCCAACCACGTCATCCATCACAACATCGTCTGGAACACTCGGGACAGCGGCATTCGCCTCAACACCCCCACCGCCAACTGCCTAGTATACAACAACACCTGCTTCAACAACGGCGACAGCATCGGCTACTGGGGCCCCAACGACAACAGCGACTGGCAAGGCTCGCGCATCTTCAACAACATCTTCCTCAGCCGCGTCTCCCTCGGCACCAACGCCGAGTCCGGCAACAACTACACCGGCGATGCGCCCGGCATCGAGGACCTCGAAAGCAACGACTTCCGCCTGCTGCCTGATTCTGCCTGCATTGACGCCGGCATCGTGATTCCGGGAATCACCGACGGCTTCAAAGGCGCGGCCCCCGACCTCGGCGCCTACGAGTACGACGCTGACCATTGGATCCCGGGCTGCGATTGGGGCGAGCCCTCTCAACCGCGCGAGGAAGGCGCCGCATCCCCTGCCGAGGCTGCCCCAGAGTTCACCCCGAAGTACATCTACATCCCCGGCCACCTGAACCGATAGCCGCGCGCCCACACCGTAGGGGCGGCCCGCAGTTTGCCCGCCTGAGGCGGGTGGCCGCCCCCTGTAGGAGCACCCCCAGCGGCGGTGCGACCCTCAGCCCGCCGTACGGCGGGCCGCGAGGCGCCGAGCCGTAGGGACATAGGCCGTACGCCCCTACCCCAACGCCGCCAGGCGCCTTCACTGTGCCCGCCCGCCGCGCCCCTTCGGCCTTCCGCCCCGGTTGTCTCCCCTCGGCCGCACCCCTATACTCTCGCTGCCCTGAGAGGAGGCACTCCCTGATGAGGCTCCTTTGCCACGTCGTCACCCCGCTGCTCGCCCTCGGATGCGCCGTCACCGTCGCCCGCGCACAATGGGGTCCTCCGCCCAAGAAACTCATCGAATACGGCTGGGACGTCCCCTACCCCGATTTCGTCCGCCAGCACATCCGCGAGATGGAACAGCGCCCGTTCGACGGGCTCATCTTCCGCCTCCGCGACTACAACCTGGCCTTCGACGTGCGTCCCTGGCGCGAAGAAGACTTGGCGCCCCAACTGGCAGACCTGCAAGGCATCGAATGGCGTACCTTCACCGACAACTTCCTCTGTATCTACGCGGCCGCCGACTCCGGCATGGACTGGTTCAACGACGAACACTGGCAAGCCATAAGCCACAACCTGCGCCTTACCGCCCGCGCCGCTCGCCTCGGCGGCTGCGTCGGCATCTGCTTCGATCCCGAGCCCTACGGGCGCAATCCCTGGGAATACAGCGGCGGCCCTAGACCCTTCGCCGAGGTCGCCGCGCAAGTCCGCAAACGGGGAGCCGAATTCATCACCGCCCTCCAGGAAGAATTGCCAATCCTCAGGCTCCTGACCTTTTTCCAACTCGCCATCGCGGGAGACCTGGTGGACGAGCGCGACCCGAAACGACTCGAGGAGCGCCTCTCGCAGAATGGCTACGGCCTGCTTCCCGCCTTCCTCAACGGCATGCTCGACGCCATCGCCCCCGGCGTTCGCATCATTGACGGCAACGAGAACGCCTACTACTACACCAACGCCGATTCCTACTTCCGCGCCTATCACTACATGAAGCAGCGCGCGCTTTCGCTCATCGCGCCCGAGAACCGCGACGAGTACCTCGCCCAAGTCCAAGCCGGCATGGCGCTCTACATTGATCAGGTGATGGCACTGCGCCCCCCCGCGGGCGAGTTCCTCTGCTACTACATGACCCCCGAAGAGCGCGCCGCCTGGTTCCAGCACAACGTCTACTATGCCCTCACCACCACGGACGAATACGTCTGGTGCTACAGCGAGCGGATGAACTGGTGGCAGAACCAAGACATCCCGCCCGGCGCCGAGCAGGCTATCCGCTCCGCTCGCCGCAAGGTTGCCGACGGCCGGCCCCTCGGCTTTGACCTCAGCGACATGATTGCCGCCGCCCAGAGCAAGTGGGATGAGGCGGTCGCCGCCCGCACCATCAAACGCACGGCCGGCATTCGCCAACTAGCCGGCAACGAGCCAGCACCTCGGATTGACGGCATTCTCGACGACGCCGTGTGGCGCGACCACCAGCCCCTCGAGCCCTTCCTCCCGCCTGCCGCCCTGAACAAGGACAGACCCGAGGCTCAGACCACGGCCTGGGTCACCTTCGACGACCAAAACCTCTACCTCGCCTTCCGCTGCCAAGAACCCAACCCTCAGCAACTCAAGATCGTCGGTGAGAAGCGCGACGACGACATCTGGGAAGGCGACGACGTCGAGCTCTTTTTCAGCCTCGGCGAGAAGCCCGTGCCCTACCGCCACTTCATCGTCAACCCCGCCGGCCTTCAGTTCGACGAGGAGGCAACCGCGGAGGGCGACGACCACGAGTTTGACGCGGAGTGGCTCAGCCAGGCGCACGTCGGCGATGCTGAGTGGACCGTGGAGATCGCCATCCCCTGGCAAGCGCTCGGCGGTAAGCCCAGACCCGGCGAGTCTCGCCGCGCCAACCTCTGCCGCCAGCGCTGCCCCGTTCCCGAACTCAGCGCCTGGTCCTCCATCGTTCGCTACTTCGTCGAGCCCGACCACTTCGGCGTTTGGGTGTTCGCAGACTAGCCTCCAGAGGCGCCGACTTTGACCTCAAGAGAACGCATGATGCGTGCCTTGCACCGGGAGAAGCCCGACCGCCTGCCCGTCACCGTGCACCAGTGGCAAGGCTACCACCTCGACAACTACCTGGGCGGTATGACCCCGTTGCAGGCCTTCCAAACCACCGGAATGGACGCCGCCCTTCAGTACTTCGAGGCCATGGGCCAGTTCTGGTTCCCCAACGCCGAGCAGTTCGTCACCCAAACCGCCCAGTGGCGCGACGACATCGAGGTCATTGACCCCGACCCGCGCCACAAGGTGTTGCACCACACTATCACCACGCCCGAGGGCCAACTCACCTACAAGACCGGCGGCGACCTCACCACTACCTGGATCACCGAGTACCTCATCAAGGACCACGACGACGTTGACCTCATCGAGAAGTACATGCCCGTGGGCGAACTCGATAAAGCCAAGATCGCCGCCGAGTACGATGCCCTGGGCGACGCCGGCATTCTGCGCGGCTTCGTCTGGGGCGATCAGGCTGGGTGTTGGCCCCACTGCGCGTGTCTGATGGACATTCAGGACCTAATCCTCGAAGCCTACGACCACCCCGACTGGGTCCACCGCCTGCTCAGGATTCTGCTCGAGAAGAAGATTCGGTTCATCGAAGAGTCGCTTGCCGGCGCCAAGTTCGACCTCATCGAGACCGGCGGCGGCGCCTCCAGCGATACCGTTATCTCCCCCGATTTCCACCGCGAGTTCTGCCTTCCCTACGACCGCGCGCTCCATCGCGCCCTCCACGACGCCGGCTTCCTCGTCACCTACCACACCTGCGGCGGCATGATGCACCTCCTCGACCTCATCATGGAGAACGAGACCGACGCCTCGGAGACTCTCGCCCCCCCCGGCGTGGGCGGCAACATCACCGACCCAGCCGCTGTGCGCCAGCGCTTCAGCGGCAAGGTTGCTATGATCGGGGGCATGGATCAGTTCAACCTCCTCAGCGCCGCCACGCCCAAGCAGATCTGGGGCGAAGTCCATCGCCTCTTCAAGGGCTTCGGCAAAGACGGCGGCTACCTCCTCTCCACCTCCGACCACTTCTTCGACGCCCCCGTGGCGAACCTGCGCGCCTACGCCGACGCCGCCCGCGAGTGCGCCTACGGCCCCTGATCCCCGCGCCACTCCAAGGGCGCGGAACCTAGCCGAGCCGCACGGGCGGGCCAAGAGCCAGCCCCGCTGTCAGTGCACCAACCGCCGCCGTTTCCTCCGCCTGGGGAACATCCTGCGCTGCAGCGCTCGCACCTGCCGCAGCACGCGGGCCAGCTCCCTCGGCACCACTACCCGCCCAGCCCCCGGTGCCTCTGCTCGGCGTGAAGATGTTGCCCGGTCCCTAATCGCTCACCCCTCCCAGTCCGCCTGCGGCACCCACAAAGATGGGGCTCGGGATCAGCGGCGCCGCCGACCCCGAGCCCAAACACCTGCCTGCCGCCGCTCGCTGCCTTTACCGGATCAGTTGCAGCACCGCTTGCGGCACCGCGTTCGCCTGCGCCAGCATCGCCGTGCCCGCCTGCAGCATTATCTGGTGCCGCGTGAAGGTGATCATCTCGCGGGCCATGTCCAGGTCGCGGACCCGGCTCTCGGACGCGGTCAGGTTCTCTGCCTGAATCGAGATGTTCGCCATCAGGTGGCTCAAGCGGTTCATATACGCGCCCAACTTCGCGCGCTCGCTCGACACCTGGTTGATGGCCGAATCCACCTTGCCGATGCCCTCTTGCGCCAGCGTCGGGTTGACCACCAGCAGGTTGTTGATGCCCAGCGCCTCGGTGTCCATCTGCCCGATCGCCGCCACCATGGTCTGCCCCTGGTTGGCGCCGATCTGCAGCGCCACCGAGTAGTCCACGATGTGCAGGTTCTCCGACATCTCGCCGCTCGCGCTGCTGAAGACGAACGCCTTGTTGGTGTTGTCCCACGACACGCCCACGTCCACCAGCGGGTCAATGACCACCTCGACGCCCTGAATCACGCCGCGCAGCACGTTGTCGTCCACCACGGTCCCCGTGGTCGGCCCGAAGTACCGCGTCAGGTCGTGCGCGTTCTGCACCGTCACCGTCATCAGGGTGTCGGTCGGGTCCTGCACCTGTGCCAGGCTCAACGCCCGCAGCAGTTCCTCCGACCCGGAGAAGGCCAGCCGGCCCTGCGTGTCCGGCATCGTGGACCGCGCCACCAGCGTGCCCGCCACCGCCTCGTCGCTGCCCGGCGTCGGCGTGGTGACGTAGACCACCACGTTCCGGTCCACGTCCGCCACGTCGGTGCCCATGCCGACCCCGCCCGCAGCCTTCTCGCTGGTGATCGCGGTGCGGATCTTGTCCGCCAAGGTCGCGATGGTGTCGCTCCCATACAAGTAGATGTCCACGTAGGCGTTGTTACCCCAGACCGTCAGTTTCTGCGGGTTCTGCAGTATCAAGTTCCCGTTGCCGTCGTAGAAGAGCGCCGCCTTGTACAAGGGGGTGGAGGCAGAGGCCACGCCGCCGGCGCCTACCACGTTGAACTGCGCGTCACCAGTGCCGTTCGCCGGCGTGGTGAACGTCGCGCCCACGCTGCCGAACTGCACCGCGCCCGTGGACTCGTCAATGGTGCCGATAGTGAACGTCGTCGTCGTGTTGTCCAGCGCCCCGGGCGTCGGCGGAGGCCCACCGGCCCGGTCACCCGCATCAAAGACGTACACGGGCCCGGTTTGCGCGTCCGGCGCGGTGATCCTCACGCGGTCGTAGTCGTTCGCTACTGCCTCGTCGAGGTTGTTCGCCGCCAGCAGCCACTTGTCGCCCGCGGTCAGGTCGCCGTCGGTGAAGCGAATGTTGTAGGTGTTGGTCGCGTCCGTCAGCACCGTGTCCGCGCCGCTCGCTGCGACCGCAACTCCCTCGTGCCAACTCACGCCATTGTCGTTGGACCAGCGCACCTTCGCTCCGCCGCCGCCGCCGGCACTCACCGTGCCGCCGGTCGTCACCTCGGCGATCACATAGTGGCTCTGCGCGTTCCCATTGGCGTCCTCAGCCACCGTCGGGGCTGCCGCACCTGTCAGCGTCAACTGCGAGGTCGAACCGCCGAACTGGTACTTCCCCACGATGGTCACGGTGTCGGCCGCCCCCGGCACCTGCTCGATGTTGACGTTGACCGTGTAGTCGCCCGCCGGCACCGTCTGCGGGTTGACTACGTCTGCGATGCCCGTATCGTTGGCGTCCTCCAGCGTGATCCCCAAGTAGCCGTTCGCGATGGTGAAGATGTCGCTCTTCAACACCTGGTTCGTCCCCGGCATCGCGTTCTTGGTCAGCCGGTAGTTGCCCTCCAGCACCGCGCCCCGGATCACTGCTCGGATGTCGGAGCTGTCCGCGCTCCACAGTGCCGCGCCTGTGCCGTCCAGCAACTTGCGAGTGTTGAACTCAGTGCGGTTCGCGATCCGGTCTATCTCTTCCACCAACTGCAAGACTTCCTTCTGGATCTCACCCCGGTCGTTCGCGGTCAGCACTCCGTTCGCCGCCTGCACGGCCAACTCGCGCAGCCGTTGCAGCATCAACTGCGTTTCGTTCAGAGCGCCCTCCGCCGTCTGCAAGAGCGAGTTCCCGTCCTGAACGTTCATCGCCGCCCGGGTCAGCCCGTTCACCTGCCCACGCAAGCGTTCGGATATCGCCAGCCCGGACGGGTCATCTCCTGCACGGTTGATGCGCAGGCCGGAGGACAGCTTCTCCAGCACCGCGCCCAGCATGTCTCCGGTGTTCGACAGCAACCGATGCGCGTTCAGAGCAGAGACATTCTGATTGACTCGTAGTCCCATTCACGTTCCCCCTTGGACCCGCTTCTGCCGGGTCCTGCTTCTGCCTCGGCCCGCCTTCGTGCCTGGTCCCGGCGCGAGCCTGCCGCTGGCGCGTGCCGCGCCTCCTGTGCTTCCATCCCCCCTTCTCGAGGTAAGATGTCGCCATCCGCTGGAGCACCAGGCTGCTCGTGCCTGTTGTCGGTTGGGCGCACCACCCCCTTAAGACCCCGGGCCCTCCCCATGCCCATGCCAGGCACACGCCTCGGCTATCCACCAGCGAAGGAGTGTCCTAGCAGGCTGTCAGCAGCGGCCCCCACCTACAGCGACGCCCCCCTTGGCGAAGGACGCCTAGAGGCAGACCCCCACAGCCTGCCACCTGACTGAGGCTAGTTGCCTAGAACCCCACGCGCTCAGGCACCGGGCCCTTCAACCCCGCCCGCTCTCGCAGTTCCTGCGCCTTGTCCGTTACCTCCCACGTGAAGTCCGGCTCCTCCCGCCCAAAATGCCCGTACGCCGCCGTCGGACGGTAAATCGGACGCCGCAGGTTAAGCGTCTCAATCATGCCCAACGGAGTCAGATCGAAACTCTCCTGTATCAGCGCGAGCAACGCCCCGTTGTTCACGCCCCCCGTCCCAAACGTCTCCACCTTCATGCACACCGGCTCCACCACCCCTATCGCGTACGCCAAGTGCACCTCGCACTTGTTCGCGATCCCCGCGGCCACGATGTTCTTCGCCACGTACCGCGCCATATACGACGCGCTCCGGTCCACCTTCGTCGGGTCCTTCCCCGAGAACGATCCGCCGCCGTGCCGCCCCCAGCCACCGTAGGTGTCCACGATTATCTTCCGTCCGCTCATCCCCGCGTCCGCAACCGGCCCGCCAACCACAAACCGCCCCGTCGGGTTGATGTAGTACTTGGTCCGCGCATCAACCAACCCCTCGGGAAGCGCCGGCCGGATAACCTCCTCCCGCACTCCCTCCTCCAGTTCCTTCCTGCTCACCTCCGGCGAATGCTGGCAGGAAACCACCACCGAGTCCACCCGCACCGGACGGTCATCCTCATACTCCAGCGTCACCTGCGACTTGCCGTCCGGCCGCAGAAACCACAGCCCGCCTGCCTTCCGCACCTCGGCCAACCGCCGCACCAGCCGGTGCGCCAGCGTGATCGGCGCTGGCATCAACTGCCGCGTCTCCCGCACCGCAAACCCGAACATCATCCCCTGATCGCCCGCCCCGCCCACGTTCACGCCCTGAGCGATATCCGGCGATTGCTCGTCAACCGAATCCACCACTCCGCACGTGTCCGCCTCAAACCCATACTCCAGGTTGTCGTAACCGATCTCCCGTATCGTGTCGCGCGCCACCTTGCGGAAATTGCAGTAACCCTCCGTCGTGATCTCCCCCACAATGCACACCAAACCCGTGGTCACCAGCACCTCGCACGCCACTCGCGACCTCGCATCTTGCGCGATCAGGTCGTCCAGTATCGCGTCCGCTATCTGGTCCGCTACCTTGTCCGGATGCCCCTCCGTTACCGATTCGGATGTCAGAAAATGCCTTTCGCTCACAAACATTCGCCTCCGGGATACCCCCGTTCAGTCGAGCCCCGCGCAAGGCCGGCGGCCTCAGCCGCCGCATGCACGCGGGCTCCCGCTTGAACGCGTCAGGATAGGCCCCCCTTCCAGCGCAGTCAAGACGCCCTCCGCCCCCGCTTCTCCAGCCCTACCGCAGGCGGTAGTTGGGCGCCTCCTTAGTGATCATGATGTCGTGCGGGTGGCTCTCCCGCTCTCCGGCTGCGCTCTGCCGCACAAACCGCGCCTTCTCTTGCATCTCGCCCAGCGTCCGCGCCCCCACGTAACCAAACGCCACACGCACGCCACCGACCAGTTGATAGACTACATTCGCCAGCGGTCCCTTGTAGGGCACCTGCCCCTCTACCCCCTCGGCCACCAACTTGCTCGGCTCCTGTATCTCCTCCTGAGCGTACCGGTCGCGCGCGTAGCCCCGCTGACGCATCGCCCCAATCGAGCCCATCCCCCGGTACTCCTTGTAGCGCTCCCCCTGATATAGGATCAACTCCCCCGGCGCCTCCTCCGTGCCTGCAAACAGGCTCCCTACCATCACCGCGTCCGCCCCTGCTCCGATCGCCTTCGCAATGTCGCCCGAGGATTGGATGCCGCCGTCCGCGATCACCGGCACCCCCTTCGGGTGCGACGCGCGCGCGCATAGGTACACCGCCGTCAACTGCGGGACTCCCACCCCCGCCACTATCCGCGTCGTGCAGATCGCCCCTGGCCCCATCCCGACCCGCAGACCGTCGGCACCGGCCGCTATCAACTCCTCGGCCGCCGAAGGCGTCGCAATGTTCCCCGCCACGATCTCAACGTCAAACTGCTCTTTGACCCACTGCACTATCCGCAGCACGTTCTCCGAATGCCCGTGCGCCGTGTCCACCACCAACACGTCCACCCCAGCCTCCACCAGCGCCTCTACCCGCTCCTTGGCCTCTTGCCCCACTCCCACGCCGGCTCCCACCCGCAGCCGTCCTTGCTCGTCCTTCGTCGCCAGCGGATACTGCTCCCGCTTCTGTATGTCCTTCACCGTGATCAGCCCGCGCAGGTTCCCCTCCTGGTCCACCACCGGCAACTTCTCGACCTTGTGCTTGTGCAGTATCTGCTTCGCCTGCTCCAGCGTCGTCCCGACCGCCGCCGTAACCAACCCCTCCGAAGTCATCAGCCTGCTAATGGCAATGGAGAAGTCCTCCACAAATCGGATGTCCCGGTTCGTCAGAATCCCCACCAGTTTCCCATTGCGCACGATCGGCACTCCGGAAATGTGAAACCGGTCCATAACCTCCTTCGCGCGAGACAGCGGCTCCTCCGGCGTCAGCGTTATCGGGTCGGTGATCATCCCCGACTCCGACCGCTTCACCCGCTCCACCTCGGAGGCCTGTTGCTCGATGCTAAGGTTGCGGTGGATGACCCCCAGCCCGCCCTCGCGCGCCAGCGCTATCGCCAACCCCGACTCCGTCACCGTGTCCATCGGCGCCGACACCAGAGGTATCGCCAACTCGATCTTCCGCGTCACCCGCGTCCGAATGTCCACCTCGGAGGGCAACAGCTCAGACCGTCCGGGCACTATCAGCACGTCGTCGAAGGCAAACCCGTCGCCCGCGAACTTCTCCTGCGGCAATTGCCCCGTAGGGCCACCTGCTGCGTAAGGAGGACTCTCCGACATTGGAATCGCCCCGCTCCCTTTTGCCCACCCACCCTATCACCTCCCCTCCCGCGCCGTCAACCCCAGCGCCTCAAACCGCTCTCCGGCGCCGTGTCTCACGCCGCGGCAGACGCCACCCGGCAGTCGTTATTGGCCGGCATCGTGCGGCAGCCCCGCAGCCCGTCGCAGAGCCTTCAGTTCCTCGGGAGTGAGTACCCTCCACTTCCCCAAGTCCAGCGAACCGAGCGTCACCGGCCCCAGAGCCACGCGGCGCAGGTGCATCACCGGCAGTCCCGCCGCGGCGAACATCCTGCGCACCTGCCGCTTGCGCCCCTCGTGCAGCGTCACCCTCACCACCGCCCGCCGCCTGCCCACCTTCACCAACTCCGCCTCGCAGGGCGCCGTCACCCCATCCTCCAACCGCACCCCGCGCCGCAGCGCCTCCAACTGCTCCCCCCGCGGCTCCCGGTCCACCGTTGCCTCGTAAACCCGTGCTATCTCGAACGAAGGATGCGTCAGCCGGTGCGCCAACTCCCCATCATTGGTCAGCAGCAGCAGCCCCTCCGTGTCCCGATCCAGCCGCCCAACGGGATTGAGCAGCCGCGCAAAAGGCGCCTCCTCCAGTAGGTCCAGCACCGTCTTCTTCGCGTGCGGATCCGCCTTCGTCACCGTGTAGCCCGCCGGCTTGTTCATCAAGAGGTAATACCGGGACTCCACCGGGTTCACCACACGCCCATCCACCATCACCCGGTCCCCAGGCAGCACCCGCGCCCCCACGCTGGCCGGCCTGCCGTTGATCGTCACCCGCCCCTGCTGTACCAACTCATCGCACTTCCGGCGCGAGCCCAGCCCCGCGCTCGCCAAGTACCGCTGCACCACCACCCCCTCCCTGGCCTTCGCCTCCGCGCGCCTTATCACTCGCCGCAGCGGCAGCGTCCGCCTCAAAGCCCCGTCGCCCCCGAGTTGAACTGGTCCATCGCCCGCGCCAAGCCCCCGTCCAGCACTGCCTCGACACACTCCGCCGCCCGCAGCACGGCCGCCGCCAGTACCAATGCCTCCTCCCCCTCCGGCTCGCCTAGAACGTAGTCTATCGAGTCCACACCCGGCGGCGGCGCTCCTATCCCGATCCGCAACCGCGCGAACTCCTCCGTGCCCCAGTGCTCGATTATCGAGCGCAGCCCCTTGTGTCCGCCGTCACTCCCCCTCGCCCGCAGCCGCAGTCGCCCCGGAGCCAGCGACAAATCGTCGCACACCACCAGTAGGTCCTCCGGCTTGACCCCGAGCGCCTGCACCATCGCCTTCACCGCCAACCCGCTGCTGTTCACGAACGTATAGGGCTTGAGCAGCGCCACCCGCCCGCTCGGCCGCTCGCCGCGCCAGACCCATCCGTGCCACCGGCTCCGCCGCATGCGCACCCCCCACTTGCCCGCAAGCGTGTCCATCACGTGGAACCCCAGGTTGTGGCGAGTGTTCGCGTATTCCGCTCCCGGATTCCCTAGCCCCACTACGATCAGCGGTCTCTCCCTCACTGCTCCGAACCCTCACCCTCCGCCCCACTCGCCGCTGCCGCGCGGAGAAAGTCATGCACTATGCCGGCCGTCTTGCAGTCCACCCCCGGCGTCTCCGCGATCTCGTCCGCGCTCGCCTCCCTCAGCCGCTTCATCGAACCGAAATGCTTCAGCAACGCCTGCCGCCGCGCCGGCCCTACGCCCGGTATCTCCTCCAGAATCGAGTGCAACTGCGCTCTCCCCCGCAACTTCACGTGGTAACTCACGGCAAACCGGTGCGCCTCGTCCCGCACCCGCTGGAAGAACCGCAGCAACGCCGGATCGGTGGGCAGCGGCCGCGGCTTCCCCTCCCAAGACACGTAGAGTTGCTCGTGCTTCTTCGCCAGGCTGACCGTCGGAATCTCCAGCCCCGCCTCCCCCAGCACCTGCCGCGCCACGCTCAACTGCCCCGGCCCCCCGTCCACCATCAGCAGATCCGGCAGCCCGCTGGCAAAACGCTCGTCCCCACTCGCCGCCCTCGCAAACCGCCGCTGCAGCACCTCGCGCAGCGCCGCGTAATCGTCCCGAAACGCCTCCGCGCTCCGTAACTTGTACATCCGATACTGCTTCTTGTTCGCTTGCCCTCCCTCAAACACCACCATCGAACCCACCGTGTGCACTCCCTGTATGGTGGAGATGTCGTAACACTCCACTCGGTCCGGCCTGTGCGCCAGCCCCAGCCCGCGCGCCAGCGCCTCGCCCAACGCCTCGCTCTGCTTCCGCTGCTGCTCCGCGCTGCTCAAGAAGGAATCCAGCGACAACTGCGCGTTCTTGTTCGCCAGCGCCAGCAGCGCCCGCTTCGCCCCACGCTGCGGCACCGTGATCTCCACTTTCGCTCCACGCTCCGCGCTCAGCCAGCCCTCCAGCAATTCCTTCCCCTCCGGCGCCACCGACACCGCTATCAAACCCGGCGCCCGCCGCCCGTTGGAGTACAACTGCTGCACGTACTCCTCGATTATCTCCCCCCCCAACTTCTGCAGGGCGCCCGTCAGCACGAACTCGTCCCGCCCCACCAGGTCGCCGTCCCGCACCGCAAACACGCACACCGCCGCCCACTCGTCCCGGTGCGCCAGCCCGATCACGTCAAAGTCCTCGCCCTGCGCTGCCGCCGTCTTCTGGCGCTCCAACACGCTCTCGATCGCCTGCATCTGGTCCCTTACCTTCGCCGCTCGCTCAAACTGCAGCGCCTCCGCCGCCTGCTCCATCGCCTTGCGCAAGCGCCGCAGCAGATCCCCCGCCCGCCCCTCCAAAAACTCAATCGCCTCCTCGACCGCCCGCTGATACTCCTCCTTACTCACCCTCCCAGTGCACGGCCCCAAGCACCGACCCAGTTCCAAGTCCAGACAGGCCCGCCGCCACCGCTCCGGCGGGGTGTTACAACTCCGCAGCCCAAACACCGCGTGGATGACCCTCTTCGTCTCCCGCATCTTGGCCGCGCTCGCATACGGCCCAAAGTAGCGGCTCCCCCCTCGCGTCGGTTTCCGCGTCACCAGCAGCCGCGGATAGTTCTCCTCCGCCGTCAGCATCAGATAGGGATACGTCTTGTCGTCCGTCAGCCTTAGGTTGAACTTCGGGCGGCGCTGCTTG
>CAZGSV010000064.1:0-18835 GCA_964528605.1 uncultured Armatimonadia bacterium | reverse complement strand
GCGCTCTACCGCGATCTTGACGGCCAGCGGACCTACGGCGCCTTCCTGCGCGCGCACGGACTGACGCCGTGGGACGAGCGCTACCAGTGGCGGATCGTCTTCAAGGCCGCCTACCCCTCCGACGCGGTGCAGGTCAAAGAGGACAGCCCGGCGCGCGGCCTGACCATCGCGCGAGATGCAAAGGCCGTGTACACCGACGTTGAGGTCATCCGCGAGCGCACCTACGGCGCGGCGAACCGGGCGCTGCCGGTGTGGGACGCGCGCCTCTATCAGGAGGGCGAGCGCGTGATTGTCGGCGGCTACTCGGCGGGTCTGTGCGAGAGGCCGGTGGCGGAGATAGATGAGTTGGGACGCATGACGGAAAATGGGGACAGCAACCCATCCTCGGGTGGCCGGGGGGGGCCAGGGGAGGGCGGAGCCCCGAAAATGGGTTACAGTCCCTATTTTCCGAAGGAGCGGTTCGCCGTCCTCGGCCTCGACCGCGAACGCCTCATCTTCGATCCGTTCCAGTTTCGCCTTCTGATGCTCGAGCCCACTGGGGGCAAAGCCGTCTCCGAGTCCGCCTCCTCGTTCCTGCCGTTGCAGTTGTGGCTTCCGGAAGGCGGACAAGCGCAGGGCACTTGGCGAATAGAGGAGTGGCTGACGGGGGGGCGGCGGCAGTTTGCGCTCATGTTCAAGACCGGCGACCAGGATGTGCTCGTGGCCAGTGCGGTCGCTGACGCCGAGAGTCTGGTCGCCGCGGAGCCTGGCTACGCCCCACAAGTCAGCGGCGGCTGCGTTCAGGCCGGCGGCCCACACGCCACCATCCTCCGCTTCCAAGGCCAGTTCGCCGACACCGTCCTGACCTCTGAAGGTCGCCTAGTCCTGCTGGCCACTGTACAGCGCTCGCGCGCCGCCGCAGAGCCCCCCCGCCCGCAGATGGCCTTGGACGGCCTCTTCGACGACTGGCGCAACGTGCCCGGCGTCAGCGACCCCCGCGGCGACCAGGTGGCCTACCTCGACTACAACCCCGACACCGACTTGCTCGAGTTCAAGGTCGCCAACGACGACACCCACCTCTACTTCTACTCGCGCGTCGCGGGCAAACACGGCAACACCGGCATTGACCCCGCCACCGGCAAGCCGGGCCGCTGCTACTGGTACGTCTACATGGACGTGGACCGGAACCCCGGCACCGGCTATATCCCCACTCGCGACGACGACTGCTACTTCGGCATTGACCTCGGCGACGACTCCGAGGTGCAGTTCGAATTCGTCGCCGGGCGCTTCGTTAAGACCTTCTGGGGTTTCACGGGCGCTGGCGGCGACGAGCAGGTGCTGTCGGGGAGGGTGCGGCTCGGTCCTTCCTTTTACGCGCGCGAGGACGAGCAGGGACGGCCGCGGGACCGCTACAAGGTGGAGTACGTCTCCAGGGGGGGGCAGTTGTACCTCACGGCTGACGAGGTCGAGGGCACGAGCGCGGACGTGGTGATGGCGATATCCCCGGACGGGAGCGAGGTCGAGGTCGCAGCCTACCTGCCCGGGTTCCTACAGGATCAGGACAACAAGCCGATCATGTCCTTGGGGCAGACGATCGACTGCGCCGTCGGGTGCGAGTCCACCACGGAGTTGCGCGGCGGTGGCGCCTGGTCGGCCGATTCCTCGCCCGTCATGTACGGATACCGTCTGCGCTAGCGCACTGGCGGTCCTTCCGTAGGGGCGTACGGCAGTACGCCCCTACGGCGCTCGCGGGCGCGCGTCCCATACCCGCGCACAGGTGGGGGCGGGTTGGGAGGCATGGCAAGGCCTATCCCCCGGGCTTGATGATGGGGTACGGCGCGTGACCCGGCGGCAGGACGCCGGGGTGCTGGCCACCGGTCCACAACACGAAGACGGCGTGGAATAGCAGCCCAAGAAAAACCAGGGCCACGCACGCGACCAGCAGCCGTGCCGTCAGCCAGGCGAAGGTCCGCGCCACCCCAGCCCAGTCCGACCGGGGCCGGGCGGCCACCTAGCGCAAGGGCCCCGCTCAGAACTCGAACCGCACTATCGGGGTCGTTGAACCTTCCAGAGCCGCCACGTGCTGCGCCGCCGACCCACCCAGCCACACCAGGAAGACAAAGTGGAATAACAACACGAAGAAGACCAAGCCCAGCCCCGCGACCAGGGTTCGGGCGAGCAGCCAGTAGAGCAGCCCCGCCATTTGCCGCCCTGTCCGCGGTTCCTTCTCCGGCGCCGCATCCGGCTCGCCACGGGCATCCGGCAGCGCCCCGACGCCGGTTGGCAGTGACGCGCCCAAGGCCGCAATGCCGACACCAAGCAATGCCAAGCCCAGCAACCCGTACGGCAGAATTACGTCCGTCCCCGCGCCATCAGCTCCGAAGTACGGCGACAACGACAAGAGCACTAGCGCCCCCCCGCAAACGCACGATGTGCCCAAAACCGCCAGCAGAACCCGTAAAACGCCGGAGCGCCTAGCGACCCCCCGCACGTCCGGCACACCCAACCTGGCGACAAGCGCGAGGAACCCCAACGTCCACAGAAAGCCCGCCTGTGTGCGTAGCGGCGGCACCATCGCGGGCCAATCACGCACAGACCCAATAGGGCCGGGCCACATCGCTATCAGCAGCAGCGGCGGCGCCAGCGCTACCAACAGCGTCAGCCTGGTGCCGGAAGGGGGTTCCGCGATTCCTCCGCCGGACTGCGCCGCGCTCAACCGCAACACGATCAGCAGGATGATCACCACCGGGAGGAGGCGGATCATGCCGACCGAGGCCCGCAAGAGAGGCACGCCTAGAACGCCCCAGTAGTCAATGCCGGCCTCGAGCGCGGAAGAATCGGGCCAGCGATGAGCGCTACCGGATCCCGTCCAGAACTGGTCCACCTTCTGAGAGACCTTGACCGCCTCATCGGCGTTGCGATACCGGATCGTGATCTCACGATAGGCGAGTAGGGCATGCGACATCGTGGCCCTCCCGACCCAACGGTCCACGTTCAGGGAGGCGCCCTCCTGCATCCTCTCCCCGACTGCGAGCAGGGCCCGCAGAAGCCGCTCGGCCTTGTCCAGTTCACCCGCCCGCGCGTAGGTGAGCGCGAGATGGCTCGCGTAGCGGTCCAGGCTGATTACTCCTAGCAGGCTCGGCTGGTTGACGATATCCTCCCCGAGATAGCAGAAGAGGGGATCTTGAATAGGGAACGCCCGCGCGCGTATCATGGCGCGACGCACCGCGTTCAGGCACTCCCGGTAGTAGGTGCGGAACGGCTTGGTCGCCGCTACCAGCAAGTAGCGCATTCCCGCCTCGTCGTCTTCGCGGCCGAAGGCTGCGTACGCCAGCGCCATGTCCAAGTACCCATTGTCCGGTTCGGCTTGCTGCGCTTTGAGCGCGGCCTGCGCGAGTCTTGTGAAGCCGGCCTGAGACTCGGGGCTCTTGACCTCTTCATTCCACTTCCGGCGCTCCTCTTCTCTCGTTTCTTTCCCCTGCGGGTCGAGTCTCGGCAGGCCGTGCGCCAACCGGTTGTCCCACCCCACCGCAACTGCGTTCAGCACCGGCCTCTTCTGGGGGAGGCACGTCTCCAGCGCCTCCTGAACGTGTTTGAGCCTGCGGTCTACGTCCTCCCGAAAGCCGTTCGCTCGCGGCCGACCGCTCTCCCACGGCGGACCTGCGGCCACGGCGAGGGCCAGGTGGTCTTGCCAGTCCATCTTGTCCGCCGGGATGCTCCCCTCCACCAGCCAAGTGGTCTTGGGCGGGTGGAAGGCGAGCGCAAACTCCCACAGCAGCAGCCACCGAGTCGCCCAGATGACCCCTAGCGCGGCCAGTGCCAGGACTATCGCGGCAGTTCGCTTGCCCATCCCTCAACTCCTGCCTCTCGCAGTAACCTGTCGGCGTCCACCGGGGGCGCCGGAAGCGTCGCCATGATGCTCTGAATCTCGTCGTGCGTGGGGCGCAATGTAGGCCGGGGCCCCGTGATTCCCAGCCACATCAGCAGCACCGCCGCCGCGAGCGCCGGCACCAGGCCGTCGAGGATCAGGCGGCCGAGGCCGTTCCCGGGAGCGGGAGGCCCGGCAGGCTTGCGGGCTTGCGCCAGCCGCTCAAGCGTCCGCCGCGCGAACAGCCCCGACGGCTCGAGCGCGGGGAACTCTTGCAGCCCGCGCGCGATCGCCTGTTCGAGCGCGACTTCCTCGCCACAGCGAGCGCAGCCCCCGAGATGCTCCCGGACTTCCTCCGCCAGGCTCGGCTCCAACGAGCCGGCGACGTAGGCATGGAGCAGCCGCGCAACCTCCGCGCATTTCATCCGCCCTCACCTCCACCCAGTCTCGCCCCCAGTGTTCGGCGCAGTTGCAGACGCGCCGCGTGCAGCCGCGAGCGCACCGTGTTCACCGGCACTCCCAACACCTCCCCAACCTCCTCATACGACAGCCCCTGCAACTCGAACAGCACCAGCGTCGCGCGCAGGCGCCCGAGCAGCCGCGCGATGGCGCTGTGCAGCAAGGAAACGGACAAGGTCGAATATGGGTCTGGCCCGCAGGTCGCCGGCTCGGAGTCCTCGGTGTTAAGCGAGCGCTGGTGCCAGCGCAGCGCGCGGTTGACGACAATGCGCATCAGGTAGGCGCGGAAATGCTCCGCGCGCCGCAGGCGGGCAAGCGTGGCGTAGGCGGCGACGAAGCCCTCCTGCGCGAGGTCCTCCGCGTCTTGCGCGTTGCCGGTTATCTGGTAGGCGAGGTTCACGGCCGTTCTTTGATAGCGTTCGATCAAGGTGGCGAAAGCCTCATCGTCGCCGTCGAGGCAGCGGCGCACCAGGCAAGCGTCCGGGATGGGGTCCGCCAACGGTTCGCTTGCTCCTCTCGAGAGCCGAGATACGCGGGGGCGCAGAAAAGTTCGGATTTCCCCCAAAATCGCCGCCTCCAGAGGGGTTATATGCCCGCGCGGCCGTTCCCGCAAACGGCAGCCGCTTGGAGAAAAGTAGGTGCTACATGGCATGTGGCAGGTGGTAGACGGCAGACGGTAGGCGGTAGACGGCGAACAGCAGACAGTAGACGGCAAACGGCAGCCCGGAGATGCCCGCCGGGGGTGGAGACACGTAACTCAAACCTTCAGGTTTGACCGGGTGGGAGCGCCGCGACCTGGGGAACTGCATCAAGGCTAACGCCTTGAGTTACGAGGGCCCCGGCCATGGAGCGGGCGAAAATGGTTGCTGTCCCCAGTTGTGCCCATTCTTGGGCCATTAGGGTTTCTTGCGCAGGGGCGCGAGGGAGGCGGCGAGCCGTTTGATTCCGAGGTTGGGGAAGGCAACAGCGATGATGTCGTCGTCGGGGCGGACCTGGACGACGACGCCTTCGCCGAATTCCTTGTGGAGCACCTTGTCGCCCGGGCGGAGGGCGGAGGCGTTGTCCCGGCGGTCAGGTGAGCGGGAGGCCTGGGATCCCGGCCCGACGCCTGCCGGCGTCGCGGGCGGAGGCGAGCCTCCGCCCTTACGAGGGCTGGGCAACCTGGTCACCTCGCCCCCGGCTGATACGGGCGAGACAGGCGCCTCGCCCCTAGGGGGGGCGGGCGGCTGGGGCGCACCGGCAGCGTCGCCGGGGCGGAGACGGCGGAGGACGCGTTTGAGATCAATGGGGTGCGCCTCGCGGTCGCCCACCAAGGGGAAGGTGAGCCCCGAGGTATCGAGGAGTTCGGGGGGAATCTCGAGCAGGAAGCGCGAGGGCTCGGTTCCGCCCGACTGGCCGAAGCGAGCGCGCGTGCGCGCGAAGGAAAGGAAGACGCATTCCTTGGCGCGGGTGAGGCCGACGTAGCACAGGCGGCGCTCTTCCTCGAGATCGGCGTCACCCTCGTCCATGGACCTCTGATGGGGGAAGAGGCCCTCTTCCAGGCCGACGAGGAAGACGGTGTTGAACTCGAGGCCCTTGGCGGAGTGGAGGGTCATGACGGTGACGGCCTCGCCGGTGGCGTCGGCCACGTCGAGGGAGGTGAGCAAGGCGACGCGCTCGAGGAAGGGGGCCAGGGGCTGCCCCTCCGGGAAGGACTTCTCGAAGGAGTCGGCGGCGCGCACCAGTTCCTCGAGGTTCTCGAGGCGCGAGCGGCTTTCGCGGTCGCCGGGCTTCTGTAGGTATTCGCGGTAGCCGGACTCCTGGACGACGCGAGTGACTAGGCGGGCGAGGGACCACTCACCCAGGTGGGTGCGCCAGTTGTCGAGCAGTTTGACGAACTTGGCCAGATAGATGTAGCGGGCGCCGACGAGTTCGACGGAGTTGGCGGCCTC
The DNA here is from genome assembly GCA_964528605.1 of uncultured Armatimonadia bacterium. Taxonomy (GTDB): domain Bacteria; phylum Armatimonadota; class Zipacnadia; order CAZGSV01; family CAZGSV01; genus CAZGSV01. The sequence goes on along the minus strand of CAZGSV010000064.1, from coordinate 12,598 downwards.
GTGCAGGGCCTCATGCAGGGTGAGGTCGTGCTGGTTGGCGTGCTGCTGGAGACGGCGGACGGTGGTGTCGCCGATCCCGCGGGGGGGGCAGTTGATGATACGGCGCAAGGAGACGGAGTCGGCCGGGTTGTGCAGCACGCGCAGGTAGGCAAGGATGTCTTTCACCTCGGCGCGCTCGTAGAAGCCGAGGGAGCCGACGAGTCGGTAGGGAACCTGCATCGCCATGAAGGCTTCTTCGTAGACGCGCGACTGGGCGTTGGTGCGGTAGAGAACGGTGAAGTCCGAGGGGGAGCGGCCGTCGCTCAGGGCATGGCGGACGATGGCGGCGACGCCATAGGCCTCCTCTTGTTCGTTGGGGGCGTCGAAGAGGTGGAGGAGTTCGCCGCCCTGCTTGTCGGTCCAGAGGCGCTTCTCGGCGCGCGTGGTGTTGTGCGAAATGACGTGAAAGGCGGCCTCGAGGATGTTCTGGGTGGAGCGGTAGTTCTGCTCGAGGACCACCACCTTGGCCTTGGGGAAGTCGCGGTGGAAGTGGAGCAGGAGTTCGACGCGGGCGCCGCGCCAGCCGTAGATGGACTGGTCGTCGTCGCCGACCACGGTCACGTTCTGCTTGCGCCCCGCGAGGGCGCGGACCAGGCGGTACTGGGCCAGGTTGATGTCCTGGAACTCGTCCACCAGCAGGTGCTCGTATTGCTGGTGCAGGCGTGTGGCGACTTCCTTGTCGGACTCGAGCAGGCGCACCGCGTAGGCGATGAGGTCGTCGAAGTCGAGGGCGTTGTTCTTCCCGAGGGCCTTCTGGTAGGCCTCATACAGGCGGGCGAGCGATTGCTCGAAGAAGTCGGCGGCGGAGGCGTAGAGGTCATCGGGGCCCAGCAGATCGTCTTTGGCGCGCTCGATGCCGTAGCGCCAGGCGGAGAGGGGCGTGTCGGCGGGCAGGCCGAGGGCCTCGACGCACTGCTTGAGCAGGGCGCCTTGATCGTCCTCGTCGAAGATGACGAAGTTGCTGGGGCGGCCGAGGCGGGTGAGATAGCGCCGCAGCAGGTGGGCGCAGAAGGAGTGGAAGGTGCCGGCCCAGACCCGGGAAGCGTCGGCTTGCAGCAGTTGCTCGATGCGCTCGCGCATTTCGCCCGCGGCCTTGTTGGTGAAGGTGACGGCGAGCACGTTGTCGGGCGAGACGGCGCCGGTGGCGATGAGGTAGGCGATGCGGTGGGTGAGGACGCGGGTCTTGCCCGAGCCGGCGCCGGCGAAGACGAGCAGGGGGCCGCCAGGGTGGGTCACCGCCTCGCCCTGAGGCGGATTGAGGGCCTTGAGGATGCGGTCCACTTTGCTGCGCATGACTACTCCCAGGTTACCGCAAAGCGGCGAGCATATCACGGCGCGCGAGCGACAGAAACGACGGCTGCGGCTAGCGAGGGTTGAAGCGGTACTTGCGCGCGCCCAGGACTTCCAGCCTGCCCGTGTTGATCCAATGCCGCCACACCGCTTGCGAGAAGCGGAGCAGCGCCAGCTGTTCCTCCTGCGTGCGAGGGCGGCGGCGCAGGCGCTCTTGGCGAGGCGGGAGATGCATCTTGCCGAAGAAGGCGGCGCCGTTGGCGGCGCGGAACTCTTCGAACCTGTACCTACGCACTGGTCTGCGCCTCCAGTTCGGCCAGCAAGTGCGCCGTGCCGTCTTTCTCGGCTTGCCGCCGCAGGTAGTCCCAATCGAGTGTGTCACGGTTGGTGGTGATCAGACTGGATGCCCAGAAGCGGTCCTCGTCGGAGCGCCAATGCACGGCGGCCCTGAGGCGGTCGGCGATCAGGTCTTCGCGACCGATCACGCGCAGTGTCAGGTCACCGACTTGGACCTCGGTGACGCGGCTGGGATCGCCGGCGAGTACCAGGCCCGGAATCTCGACGAGCAATTCGAGGGCCTGCTGGCGCCAGTGTCGGCCCTCGCGTGTGAATCCCCATTTGGCCAGTAGGGCGGCGGCCTCTTCGCGAGCGGGGCACACCAGGTCTATGTCGGCGGTGGCATAGGCGCCGGCGGTGTAGAACTGGAGCGCCTGGCCGCCCACGAGGACCAGGCCGGCTCCATCGGAGCCCAGGGCCTGGGTCAGGATGGCAGTGAAGCGCAATCGGCGCTCGAGCGGATCGCTGATGGAGTGCAGGGAGTCGAGTTCGGGGGGGACTTCGCTCATTGCGGTGGTCAGTATACAGGGTTTTGCGGCCACCGGGAGACGGAGGGGCGCGCGACCACACCGGGCCGCCCCTACCCGAGGGTGGGGGCAGGCTTTGACGGACGGGGCGCGAGGGGCTAGAAATGGTGCGGGGCGTTGGGCGCAGGAACGGTCGTTAGATGAGTGGCGATACTTCCCGGCGGCCGGAGACGGCCGCCTTATCTTCACCGGCGTCAGCAATGCCGCTGGGCCGGCTGCTCTTCTGGCAGCTGCCGCGGGCGGCTGAGGTGCGCTGGCGGATTATCCTGGCTTCCTTCCTGCTGGACATGGCCACGGGCATGCACATGGTGGGGGTGCCCCTGCGGGCCATCGAGTTGAATGCGAGCGCGGTTTACCTGGGTGGCATGGGCTCGGCGCTGGCGTTCGGCTATGTGGCTTCCGCGCTGGTGTTCGGGGCGCTCTCGGACCGCGTCCGCCGAACGGACCTGATAAGGGTGGCGCCCATCTTCTACTCGGCTGCGGTCGCAGTGGTTGGGGTATGGCACAGTCTGGGCGCGCTGCTGGCGTGGGCGTTCATCTTGCCGGTTTCCAACGGGATGTTCTGGCCCGCTTGGCAGGGATGGATTACCGATGTGAGTCCGCCGGAGAAGCGCCGCGGACATCTGTCACTGTTCTGCGTTTCCTGGAGCAGCGGCCTGGCGGCGGGCACTCTGGCCGGAGGGGTGTTGGCGGGCCTGGGCATGAACTGGGTGTTCGTGACGGCGGCGCTAATGGGGGTGCTGACGGTGGTGGTGGTGTGGCCCGAGCGGGGGGGAAAGGTGCCGGCGAACGAACACGAGTTGAGGTCGCTGCTGCCGCCGGTGACGCCGGACCGGCGGTGGATGCTGCTGGCCTGGATGGCGAACTTCGGCACCATGTTCAGCGTGGGCAGCGTGCGGGCGCTGTTCCCCAAGTTGACGGTGTCGCTGGGGATTCCGTCTTGGCAGTTGGGCGCGCTGCTGATGCTCATCAATGGCACGCAGATGACCGTGTTCTACTTGCTGGGGCGCTCGACGCGGTGGCAGGGGAACTTCCGACTGCTGGTGGCGATGCAGGCGGCGCTGGTCTTGGGGCTGGCGATGCTGGGGATGGTGGAGCACCCGTTGCTGCTCGCGGTGCCGATGTTGGCGGCGGGCGCGGCCGCGGGGCTCAACTTTACCCTGAGCATGAGTTACTCGGTGGCGGGCGAGCAGGCGCGGGGGCTGAAGGCGGGGCTGCACGAGGCCGTGGCCGCGCTGGGAGGGATGTCGGGCCCGGTTCTCAGCGGGGTGGTGGTGGGGTATTTCGGGGCGGACGTGGTGTACAAGTTCGGCGGGCTGGTGCTGAAGCAGTTCGGGTTGCACGCGGCCTATCCGTTCTGCGGGGCTGTGGTGTTGGTGATGCTGCTGGCGCAGCAGGTGGCGTGGTGGCGGTGGAGGGCGAGCGCGCGCTAGGGCGGCGGGCGGGCGCGGTTCTGGGCGGCGTTACCTGAGCACCTGGCCGGCGGCCTCGGCGAGTAGCAGGACGCTTTGAGGCCAGAGGCCCAGGACCAGGATGCCCATCACGCACAAGACCAGCGTCAGGGGGGGCTCGTCGCCGGGGGGGCGTTCCGCATCGGGGGCAGGCGGTTGACCTCCGTAGATTCGTCCAATGGCCCCGGCCACGCAGAGGAGCAGCAGCAGCGAGCCGACGCCGGCTGCGACTGAGGCGCCCAGGTAGCCGGCGCCCACGCAGGCGAGGTAGACGTTGGCGGTGGCAACGAACCCTCCGGTGAGAGGCACGCCTGCTGCGGCGAGCAAGAGGAAGGAAAACAGGGCGGCAGTGCGCGGACGGAGGCGGGCGAGTCCGGACCAGTTGGCGACGCCACCGGCGCCTGAGTTGTGAGACGAGGCAAGTGCGGCAGCGCAGCCGGAGAGAACGAGCAAGTAGGTCAGGGCGTAAAAGGCTGAGGGGCCCGCGGTGTCGGGGGCGCCGCCCAGCAGGCCCAAAAGCAGGTAGCCCGAGTTGGCGGTGGCGATCCTGGCGACTGTGCGGTGAGGGGAAGTCTCGTTGAGCGCCAGGAGGGCTCCGACCAGCACCGTGAGAGACCCGAGGAACCAGAGCAGGGCGTCGGCGCCCGGCGCGTGTATGACAAGGCGGGCCACGGGCGCAACCGCCGCGAGCGAGCCGGCGGTGAGGATGATGCGGCAGGAAGCGGGCGTGGTGCCCCAGATATCGGAGGTCCAGACGTGGAAGGGCACGACCGCGATCTGGGCCAAGAGGCCGGCGAGCAGCAGCGCGTAGCCAAGCGTGAGGGAGAGCGAGTTCGCCGGAGCGTTGAGGGCTCGGCCGATTGCAGCCAGGTCGAGCGAAGGCACGGATCCGCGGAGGAGAAGGAGACCAAGGAGAAGAGCACAGGCAGGGAACGCTACCCGCATGAGGTAGAGGCGCGCCGCGGGTGGGCTCTGCACACGCAGGAGCCACCAGGCCGCCAGCCACAGCAGCACGGCCGCAACGAGCACCAGTGGCAGATGGGCGGTGATCACCATGAGCAGGGGACCGAACAGAGCAAAGAGGATCAGGGCGGGACGTTGGGAAGAGGGGGGACGCGGGGTTTCGGCTTCTCTCACGGCGGTGAAAAGCGCCAGGCCGCCCGCGGTGAGGAGTAGGAAGATGAAGAAGTCGGAGAACATGTCGCGCAGGAGGAGCGGCCCGGCGACGGGTTGCCGCAAGGGTCGAACGGTTTCCAGGTAGCCGATGCAGGCGATGAGGGCAGCGCCTAGCCAGGCGAGCAGGGACGCGCGTGTCGGCTTGAGCGAGCGGGCGAGCAGGGCGAGGGCCAGGGCGCCGAAGGCGATGATCAGGGCCGGCTGCGCAGCGGCGAGCAGGGCGGTGAGGTCTGAGGTGCTGGGATTCATCGCCGGTGGCCTTGTCGCATCTGCGGGAGAGTGAGGAACGGAGACTCGGGGGCGCTGAGGGTCTGCTGGCCCAGGGGCATGGTTTGGGCGAGGGCGCTCTGTACGCTCAGGTGCACGAGGCTCGAATGGGCACGGGAGGTCACGATCTGCGATACCAGGCCCAGCCAGACGCTGAGCACGAGCGCGGTGAGCAGGGCGGCGATCTCCCGGATGCGCAAGCGGCGTGGCGCGGGCTCGGGCAGGGCCGAGCAGGCCTGGCGCAGGGTGATGAAAAGCGCGGCGGCCAGGACCAGCAGGCCGAGCGCCAGAAGCGGGGCCAGCCACCAGTAGATGTTGAGCAGGGAGGTCATGATCAGGAGCACGGCGGGATAGCCTCCGGTGCCGGGCAGGCCGACCCACGCTAAGGAGAGCACGAAGAGGCCCGCGGCGACGCTGCCTCGTCCTAAGGATCCGCGCAGCCGTTCCAGGCTGGCGTCGGGTTGCCCCTGTGCCAGGGCGAAGCAGACGACGAGCCAGCCGGAGCCGGTGAGCGCATGGGTCATGGTCTGCAGCAGGGCGCCGTGCAGGCCGAGCAGATTGAGGCTGAAAAGGCCGAGGAAGATGAGGCTGAGTTGGGCGCTGGCGAAGAGCGCAATCCTGGCGCGCAGGTCCTTCTGCGCCAGGCTGGCGGCCGCGCCGTAGAGGAGGCTGAAGAAGAGAAGGGCAGCGAGCAAGGGGAAGCCGACGACGATAGCGTCGGGCGCCATGGGCAGGCAGAAGCGCAGTGCGCCGTAGGCGCCGGTGAGCAGGACGGGGCCGTTGAGCAGCAGGGCTGCCGGGGCTGGTAGACATAGGTGGGCGGCGACGGGCCAGCGGTGGAAGGGCCAGACGCCCGCGCGGCTGAGGAAGGCGAAGCCGAGGGCGATGAAGAGCCAGGCCTGTGGGTGCCAGGGCAAGCGGGCGCTGGTGAGCCAACCGAGGTCAAGGGAGAGGCGGCCCGTGATCTGCTGGCGGTGGAGCGCGACCCAGACGATGGACAAAAGCAAGGCCAGGGCGCCCGCGCTGCCGTAGGCGAGGAGCGAGGTGGCGACCTCGCCTCCCTTGGGGCTGTGGCGGGCGGTGAGGTAGGCGAGCGGCGCCAGGGTTAGACACCAGAAGCAGAAGAAGAGGAAGGCGTCGCGAGCGAGGAAGGTGCCCAGCAAGGCCGACTGGAGCAGCAGCGCCGCGGCCAGGGGTTCGGGCTCGCGGTCCCAGCGCATGACGGCGATGGCAAGGGCGGCGAGCAAGCAGGTGAGCCCGACGAAGGGGAGGCTTACGCCATCGGCGGCGAGGTCGTAGAAGGCGCCGAAGTAAGGTATCCAGGCCCGATGCTCTTGCCAGGCCGGGGCGCCGCCCGTGGTCGGGTAGAAGAGGTGAAGGAGGAGGGCGAGGAGAAGATCCAAGCAGACCGCGGTGAGGGCGATGCCGCGGGAGGTCTGCCCACCGCGCCTGCGGGTGAGGAGCACGAGCGCCGCGGCCACTGCCGGTAGGAAGACGACCGTGGAGAGCACGGGGAAGCGCATGCTCAGTTCCTCACCTTGCGGCGGCGGGCCGGCCGGGACGCTCCGGGATGCGGCGACCGAGCAGCCGTCTTCACCTGAGCAACACCAGCGCCAACACCAGGCCCAGGGCTAGGCCCAGCAGCAGGCCGAGGAGGGAGTTGTCGGCGAGCCCAAAGAATCTCCCTCCGGACTCGCCGAGGCCGAGGGTGACGTCGCTGAGAAAGGTGGCAGCGCGGTCGCCAAAATGCGCAGGGAGGGCGCGCAGGAGCGCGGCCAGGGGGCTGGTTACGGTGGTGACGGTGGGGGGCTCTTCGGGAATGGCTGGGCGAGGGCCTCGCAAGCGCCAGACGAGCAGGACCGCGAAAGCCCCAATCGCCACCACGAGCGCGAGCAGAGCTGCGAGCAACCGGGCGGAGAGCGCAAGGCCGAACAAGTAGGCCGTGGGGTGGGCGGCGAACATCGGCAGCCTAATAGGCGAGAAGGCCTCGCTTTCCAGGAAGCGAGGCATTGCCAGCAGCGCGCCGGCGCCGCCGGCGATAAGCACGAGCGCCAAGGCTCCGGTGGTGGCGGCGGGTAGCCCTGGACCGCCTTTTTCGTCCGGGCTGCGGCGGGCGAAGAAGAGGGCTAGAGGCGCGAACAGGGCGTAGTAGGCGCTGGCCCCGACCCCAAGGAAAGCGAGGAGCCACCAGAAGGAGTGGAAGAAAACGCCGGCGGAGAGGCCCGCGGCTCCGCGGGTAATGCCGAGATAGGTGGCGGCCACAGGCACTGCCAGAACACCTGCCGCCCCCACGGAGAAGGCGACGGTACGGAGCGGGGCGGCGCTCATCAGTCGCCGCTCCGCAGGCAGGGCAGCCTGCCCCCAGTCTCTCTCCAGGCCGCCGACGCTGAACCACATAAGCGCCTTGCTGATGCCGTGGAGGGCAAGCAGAGGGACTCCAACGGGGCCGCCGGCCGCGACGGTGGCCAAAAGTATGTAGGCGTTCTGGCTAGCCGAGGAGTCGCTAAGCAGAAGGCGAATGCTCCTGCGCCGGACGGCGGCGCATGCGCTCCACAGGGCGCTGAGACAGGCCGCTCCCAGGAGCACGCTGGTGAGCAGGGGACAGTAGTCGAGAAGCGGGCGGCAGCGTACCAGCATGTAAGTGGCGGTACCGATGAGCGCTGCGGACTGAACCAGGGCGTTGACGCCGATGGGCGCGCGAGCCGTGGCCTTGAGCCAGAAGTGAAAGGGGACCAGCCCGGCCCGTATCCACACCGCGGCCACTACGAAGCCAGCGAGAAGGACGAGCGCAGTGGGCTTCCAGGTGACCGAGGCCTCTGCGTCGCGGAAGGCGGCCTTGAGTTCGGTGCTGCCGTAGTTGACGAAGGCGATCACGGCGGCGATCACGAGCGCGGCGTCGCCCCAGGCAAGCAGGAACTGACCCAACCTGGCGCCCAGGGCCCTCCTGGGCGCCTCGCGGAGCACGTTGCCGACGAACACGCAGAGCGAGAGCACGATCCAGGCCCCGGCGACAACGGCGAGATCGTCCACGGTGACGGCAACCAGGGCGGTGCCGAGGATGCCGCTGCTGATGGCGCTGTCCTCGACCCAGGGCCCCTGGCCGCGGTGGCCGACGGCGAACACGTGGGTCGCCAGCGCCACCAGGACGAGCACCCCGGCGACGCACAGCGAGAGGGAGTCGAGGCGGAACTGCGGCTGCACGATGAACTCGCCGACCGAAATCCAGGGGAACGCCACCTGCTCCAGCACGCGCTGCGGCGGCGGCACGCGGAGCAAGGCCCGACCGGCTACGCACAGGATCAGGCCGGAGAGAACAGCGCCCCCGATGGAGAGGCCGAGTGTCGCGCGGCGGCCCAATCGCGCGCGGAAGATCTCGCCGGCGAGCCAGGCCAGCAGCGGGGCGCTGGGTATGAGCCAGAGGAAGGAGGCGATGGTCACCGGGCGCCCCCCCCGGCAGCCCACGCCGGCGGGCAGCGGCTGCAGGCGCTGCGGGCGCCGATGGGGGGGGAGCAAAAGCGGCGGCTAGGGCTGCGCACCCGTGATTGCCTTTCGCACCAGCGCGGCGGCGCGCTCGAGCACGTCCGGGGCGTCCGCTGCCAACCAGTGGACGTCGCGGTCGCGGCTGAACCAAGTGGTCTGTCGTTTGGCATAGCGACGGGTCTGCTGTTGAATGCTCGCTGCCGCCTCATCCAGCCCGCATCTCCCTTGCACGCACGCAATAATCTCAGGATAGCCCAATGTATTCAAGCCCGGGCAGTCCGGCGGGTAGCCCTGTTGGAGTAGGCGGCCCACTTCCTCACCCCACCCGCGGGCGATCATGTTCTCGACGCGCCGGTTGATGCGGGCGTAGAGGGCGTCGCGGGCGAGGCGCAGGCCGATCTTGAGGAAGCGGAACTCGCCGTCAGGGCCCGCCTCTGCCGTGGTGAACGCAGTGCGGGGCCGGCCGGTCAGTTCGTAGACCTCCAGAGCACGGATGACGCGATTGAGGTCGTTGGGATGTATCCGGCGGGCGCTCTCGGGGTCAACGGCGGCGAGGCGCTGATGAAGGGCGTGGCGGCCCAGGTCGGCGGCCAGCCCTCTGAGCCGGGCGCGCACCGCGGGGTCAGCGGCGACCATGGGCAGGGAGAGTTCGCCGGTGGCGGCGCGGATGTAGAAGCCGGTCCCGCCCACCAGAAGGGGTACACGGCCGCGCGCGGCTATGTCTCTGAAGGCGGCGCGGGCGGCCTCGGCGTAGCGGGCGACGTCGTAGGTCTCGCGCGGGTCTATGAGGTCGAGCAGATGGTGAGGGATGGAGGCCCTGGTTTCCGGGGGCGACTTGGCGGTGCCAACGTCCAAGCCCCGGTAGATCTCCCGGGAATCGGCGGAGACGATCTCGCCGGAGAAGCGCTGCGCGAGGGCCAGGGCCAGATCGGACTTGCCGGTAGCGGTGGGGCCGAGGATGACGACGACGAGCGGCAGGGGTTGTTCGCGGCCTGGGCCGCTCATCCTTGCGTGGGCTCTTCGGCGGGCATGGTGACGGGGACGGGCGGGAGGCCGAGCAGTTCGGCGAGGCTGACGATGCGTAAGCCCTGGGCGCGCAGCCCGTCTATGATGCGGGGTAAGGCTTCGATGGTGTTGGTGCGAGGGCGCGCGCCGTCGTGCAGCAGGATGATAGAGCCTGGCCGGGCGGAGCAGAGGACGCGGCCGACGACGGCACTGGGGGAGACGCGGGCGTAGTCGTGAGGGTCCACGGACCAGCGGATGAGGGCATAGCCGCGTGCCGCGGCCGCGGCACGCAGCGCTTCGCACTGGAGGCCGCCGGGGGGGCGGAGGAGGACGGTGACGACGCCGGTTTGCTGCTGCACGGCGCCGGCGGTGGAGTCGAGTTCGTTGAGGTAGGCGTCGTAGCTGAGGCGCCTGATGGCGTGGCCCCAGGTGTGGTTGCCAAGCAAGTGGCCTTCGAGGGCTTCGCGGCGGAGCAGCCCGGGGTACGCGTGCGCCATTTTGCCGACGACGAAGAAGGTGGCTGGGGCCTGCTTGGCCTTGAGGATGTCCAGGATGCGCTCGGTCATCCCGGGAGAGGGGCCATCGTCGAAGGTGAGCGCGACGCCACCGGCGGGATCCTCGAGGGTGGAGCGGCCGATGGTCTGACCGACGAAGGCGGGGGCGAGCAGCAACTGGAACGCGATGGGCGGAGGTTCCGGAGGCGCGCTGGGTTCCTCGCCTGCCCAGCCGCCGTCGAAGACCAGGGCGGGCGCAAGCATGAGCAACGCCAGGCCCAGCGCGCAACAGAGGGCCTGGCCCCGCATGCGCGGCCCGCCACAGGAACGTGCCGCTCGAGGCTGGTGGAGCAGCATGTCGGCGGTATTGTAGCGCATTGGCCGGGCGAACACCCCTAAAACTGTTACGGCTTATCGGTGGCGGATGTTCAGCGGCAAGTGAAGAGAGTGTGGCGTGGTCTGCGGCGACGAAGGGCGGTAGAGCGCGGCGACCGGCCGCGGTGAAGGCTGTTCCCACGAGCGTGCGCACCCGGTGGGGGCGTATCGCCATACGCCCTTGCGCGACGGCAAAATGGGGACAGCAACCGTTCTCCCTGGGGGCAGCGCGTGGCCGACGCGAGCGGGGAAGCAGGTTACCGTCCCCATTTTGCCCGCGGGCGGAGCCCCCAAGACACTGTCGCACCCAAGGGTGCTCCTACCCGAGACGACGCAGCGCGTGTCCCCTCATTTGCGCTGGGCGATAAAGGCCTCGACCTCGTCCCGGAAGAAGGCGCCTTCCATGGGGCCTTTCTTGGTTGCGCCCAGGGCGCCGCAGGCGTTGGCGAGCGCGCCGACCTCTTCCAGCGGCAGCCCTTCGAGCAGGCCAACGACAAACCCCGCGTCAAAGCAATCGCCCGCGCCGGTGGGATCCACGGCCTCGACCGGGAAGGACGGCACTTCGAGCCGCTGCTCGCGGGTGAAGACCTCGCAGCCCTTCGCCCCGCGCTTGAGCGCGACCACGCCCGGCCCCATCTCGAGCAAGCGCCGGCATGCGGCTTCGTGGCCCGAGACGCCGCTAAGTATCTCCGCCTCTGCGCCGCTGGGGAGCACGACGTAGGCCGCCTCGACAACGGGGCCGCAGATACGGCGCAGGGCCTCCTCGCCGCCCAGCAACTCGGGGCGCAGGTTGGGGTCGAAACTGATTCTCCCCCCCCGCGCCTTGACCGCCTGCACCGCCTCATAGCAGCAGCGCCGCATGCGCTCGCTCACGGAGAGCGAGGAGCCGCAGATGTGCAGAAACCGAGCCTGGCCTACGTACTCCGCGTCAATCTCGGGCATCTGCCCCGCGGCCGCGTTGGCAATGTGATAGAGGAACTTGCGCGAGCCGTCGGAAAAGTAGGTGACGAAGGCGACGCCGGTGGCGTAACCCTCGGGCTGGGCGACTTGGCGTGCGTCAACGCCGTCGGCGGCGAAGCGGTCGAGGATGCACTTGCCTAAGTCGTCGCGGCCGACGGCGCCGATGAAGCCGGTGGGATGGCCCAGGCGCGCCACCTGGTCGGCAAAGATCGCGGGGGCGCCGCTGGGGAAGGGCCCGGTGAAGTGCGCGGGCTTGTCCAGAGGCTGGTCAACCTCGACCCTCATGACCTCGACGATCAACTCTCCCAGCGAGATGACCTCCAACCCCTGGCTCATGTGCTTCAGCCTCCCTGCGTTGCGGCGCTCGTGGCCGTTAAGCTGGCCAACCACCCCGAGCGTACCGTCTGGGTAACCTGCGCCGCGTAGCGCGTCAAGCGCGGAACGTCGGCGTGAAGTCGTGCCTGAGGCAGACCCCGCCAAAGGCGGGGCCCGACGCTACAGTTTTCAAGCGATTGCCCGCGTCGCAACGTAGGGGCCGCAGGCTTGCCTCGGCCCGCCCCGCCAACGGCGGGGAGAGGCCACCCGTTCGCACCGCGAACAGCGGACGGCATGAGATGCCGTCCCTACGCCCTGACGGGCAACGCCGAGCAGGGAGGCCCGCTTCGGTCGCCTGAGCCGCGCGGCGGAGGTGTGGGAGCGAGGACAGTTCTGCGCCGCGTTGACGGCGGCCGCGGGAGCGGCTACTTTCACCTTGGCGGCGGGGGTGAGACGCGATTCCGCCGCGCTCTGACAAAGATGCCGACAGAGAACGTGACCCTCATCTTTGCCGTCCTGTTCGGCCTCCTGGCCGGGTTCCTCGGGCTGGCCATCTACGCGTTCACGCGGATCACGCCCTCCTATCCGCCGGTTCCGGTGCACGACAAGATCTGCTCGCTGGAGCGGCTGCGGGAGATAGTCGCCGGCTTGCGGCGGCGCAAGCGGCGGATAGTCTGGACCAACGGCTGCTTCGATCTCCTTCACGCCGGGCACGTGCTCTACCTGGAGCAGGCGCGGCGGCTGGGTGACGTGCTCATCGTGGGGCTCAACAGCGATGCCTCCGCGCGCGCGCTCAAGGGGCCCGAGCGGCCTTTGGTGCCGCAGGAGCAGAGGGCGATGGTGCTGGCCGGGGTGTCGGCGGTGGACTACCTGCTCATCTTTG
>CAZGSV010000063.1:0-18919 GCA_964528605.1 uncultured Armatimonadia bacterium | reverse complement strand
TTCGCGGACGATTACCACTGGCAAGACGGGATAGGCCCCCGCGAGGGTCGCCCGAGCCGCGACGCGCTCGGCGGCCTAGTCGGCACCATCCTTTCGCAGCACACCTCCGCCGCCAACTCCTCTCGCGCCTACGAGAACCTCCGCCGCGCTTTCCCACGCTGGAGCGACATCGCTCGCGCCTCCGAAGCCGCCATCGCCCGCGCCATCGGCATTGGCGGCCTTTCCCGCACGAAGAGCAAGTGGATAAGGCAACTCGCCCGCAACCTGACCACGCCCGCGGGCAGGCAATGGCTCGCCTCCCTCTCGCGGATGCGTGCCGTGGCCGCTCTCGAAGCCCTACAAGCGTTGCCGGGAGTCGGACTCAAGACTGCGGCCTGCGTCCTCCTCTTCGACCTCGGGAAGCCCGTGTTCCCCGTCGACACTCACATTCACCGCATTGCCCGCCGCCTCGGATGGCTTCCGCTCTCGGCCACCGCAGAGCAAACCGGCCGCGCCCTCGACACCCTCGTTCACAATCTCGTAAAGTACTCGCTGCACGTGAATCTGGTACGCCACGGGAGAGAGATCTGTCTCTCGCGCGTGCCACGCTGCTCCATCTGCCCCATAGAGCAGCACTGCCAGCAGGTGGGCGTCGCTCGCCCTCGAATCGGGGAGGTGTAGTGAGTGCCCGCACGAGGTCCAGTACTAGGCCTGGTCTCCTTTACCGATCCCAGGGCGACCGCTTTCGCCCTGCGTCGGGAGCGCTACATACACAGTTGCCATGAAGGCCTCAAGCGCGCGCTCCAGCAGCGCGGCATCCGGGTCCTCGACCCCCAAGCCAAACTGCGCAAGGGCTGGAAGCAGACCTTCGGCATCCGCCGCCCCGACGAACTGCAGCAGTGCCTCACCATGCTCCAAGCCGGCGGCGCTCAAGCCGTAGTCATGGGCTGCTGGCATTGGACCGAGCCCATGCTCCCGCTCTCCCTGGCGCGCGACCTCCGCTCCCCCATCGCCCTCTACGCCGAGGACGACCCCGCCTGGGCCGGCAGCGTCTGCCTGGGCGCAGTCGGCGCCTCCCTTTGGGAAGCGGGCATCTCGCCCTATGCTCTCACTCACACCCGCTTCCGCTCCGACCCCGACGGCCTAGCACGCTGGGCCCACGGAGTCTGCGGCCTCCATGCCCTCCGCCACTCCACCCTCGTCCTCTGGGGCGGCTCCTACTGCCTCCGCATGGAGCACTTGCAGGACGATATCCCCGAACTCAAGCGCCTACTCATCGGCGACATGCTCACCGAGGGCGAGTACATCCTCATCCGCGCCGCCGAGGCCATCCTTGCCTCCGCGCCCAAGCGCATTGACGCCTTCCTGAAATGGTTTACCGAGAACGGCGGCCAAGTCGAGTACGACAAGAAGATGGCCACCTCGGAGGCCGTGCGCCGCCAGGTCGCGCTCTATCTCGCCGCCCGCGACCGCCTGCGCGAACTCGCCCAGGAAGGCCACTCCATCGGCGGCGTCTCCGTGCGCTGCCAGCCCGAACTCTCGGAAGTGTGGGCCTGCACTGGTTGCCTCCTCCCAGCCTTCCTGCCCTTCCCCGTTGACGGCGAGGGCCCCCAGCCCGTCGTGCCCACCGTCTGCGAGGGCGACATCAAGGGCCTCATAACCGCGGTCCTGCTGCACCTCATAGCCCCCTCAACACCGCCCCTCTTCGGTGACCTGAAGTACGTCACCGATGACCTGGTCATCATCTCCAACTGCGGCGGCTCCTCCATCTGGTACGCCAGCCGCAGCAACGACCCCGCCAAGACCCTCCCCGCCATCCGACTCGCCGCTCAGTGCCAGGGCGCCGGCGGCGCCGCCGTCGGCTACGAGGGCATGCCCGGAGAACTCACCGTCGCCCGCCTGGTCCGCTTCGACCGCGAGTACGTGATGCAACTCGGCCTTGGTCGCGCCGTCCCCGTGGACCGCTCCGTGCGCTCGCGCATCGTGTGGGGCCAGACCTGGCCTCACATCGCGATCTCCTTGGGCGTAAGCGGCGAGGCCCTCATGGCCGGCGTGGGCTCCAATCACCTGTGCGCGGCTGCGGGCGACCTGACGACCGAGATCGCGCACGCCTGTAGGCAGGCGGACATCCCCATCGTCCGCCTCGACTCCGAGGAATCGCTACGCGAGTTCGCCGAGACCGGTTGCTGAGCGAGAAGCGATCCACGGCAGTCCCCCACGCGACCGCGGAAGGCGGACGCGATGAGACCGCGTCCCTACTATCCAAGTCGTAGGGACGGGATCTCATCCCGCCCGCACCGCCCAGCCGCACGGCGGGCCCAATCGGGTCGTAGGGGCGGCATCTTATGCCGCCCGCTGCGCCTGCCCTACGGCGGCCAAGACTCCAACTTCAGGAGGCGCAGGAAGTTGCCGCCCAGCATCAGGCGCAACTCCTCCGCGCTGCAAAGCGAGAGCAACATCCGCCCCAACTCCGCCCGCGGCTCGTGCAGCGGGCCGTCCGAACCCCAGATGATCTTCTCCGCGCCCGCTCGCTCCACCAGCCGCTCCAGGCTCCGGTAGTACCCATACGAACTGGCAATGTCCCCGTACACGTTGGGCCGGCTCGCCACCACCTTGAGCACCGCGTCATCCGTCAGCCCGTCCCAGCAGCCCAGGTGCGCGACGATGAAGTTGGCGTTCTCGTAGCGCTCGCTTATCGCCGTCAGCGCGTTCGCACTGCCTACACCATGCACGAGTATCGGCAAGCCGCGCTCGTGCGCGAACTCGAGCGCGGGCACGTAGTTCGGCCCGTCGAAGGGATACCGATGCACGTCGGTGTGGAACTTCAGGCCCCGCATCCCTAGTTCCCCCAAGCATCGCTCCAACTCCGGCAGCACCAGTTCCGGGTAGTTCGGGTTGACCACTGCGTAGCCGATGAAACGGCCAGGATACCGCTTCATCGCCTGGGCCACCTCATCGTTCCCTGCCCTCACGTCAGGCTCCAGCGCGCGAAACGCCGACACCGCCGTCGCCGCTACCCCCATCGCGTCCATGGAGGCGACCATGCCCTCCGCGTCGCCCCGGATGATCATACTCCGCGGCCATTCACCCAGATGACCGTGCGCGTCCAGCACCACCGATGGCTGCTTCATCGTCCCACCCCCTCCAACAGCCTGCGCAGATTGTCTCCCGCTACGCACCGCCTCGTCTCCTCGCTCACGCCGCTCAGGGTCAAGTTCCCTATCGGCCCGCCTCCCTCATATGTGGGCATCGCCGTGCCGAACAGCAACCGTTCCGGCCCGTAGCGCGTGCATATCTCCTGAATCCCGTCGTGCGCCACGAAGTACGAGGTCTCGATCATCAGGTTCTGGTGCCGAGCCATCAACGCGCAGAGGTAGTTCAGCGAGCCGAACGACTCGTGCACCAGCACCACCGGCAGGCGCGGATGCGCCTCGCACAGCGCCGCCACCTGATCCCACGGCACCACATCCTCCGCCCAGTGCCGCCGGTCGAAATCCAGGAATAGCGGCATCCGCGCCTCCTCCAACGCCCGCGCTAGCGCCCCCACGCACCACTCCGAGATGACGAACCTGTGCTCGCGCGCGAACATGCGCGCCGCCCGCACGCCGCGGCCGATCATTTCCTCCACCAGCCGCCCCGGCTCCGCCAGCGCCCTCGCCTCCGGCGGCAGCAACACCCAGCAGGCGTGCAAGCGAGGCTGGCCTGCGGTCTCGCGCAGCAGCAACTCATTCCCCTGGGCGGGCGAGTGC
Organism: uncultured Armatimonadia bacterium; assembly: GCA_964528605.1. Lineage (GTDB taxonomy): Bacteria > Armatimonadota > Zipacnadia > CAZGSV01 > CAZGSV01 > CAZGSV01. Next base: position 15,191 of record CAZGSV010000063.1, on the reverse strand, counting down.
CACCGGGCATCCGCGTGATAGGCCAGCGCCTCCGCAATCCCCAGCCGGTCCATCTCCGCAAGCAGGTCCGCCGGCGTCTCGAACGATTCCGGCTGCGGCCTGCTCACCGGCCCGAAGAAGCAGTTCGCGTCGAACAGATTCAACTCCTTCGCCTTCGCTCTTAGGTCAATCATTGCAGTGTCCCCAGTGTCACAGTCTGGCGCGCGCCCACTTCCGGAACCAGCACTGCCGTCGGCTCGCCCCGGAATATCGGCCGCGACGACTCCATTCCCCGATACTTCTCGTCCAGCACCACAATCTGCGGCCGTCGCTCAATCCCCGCCGCCTCCATCACCCTGACCTCCCGCCCGTCTTCCTCGTCAACTTCCTCCACCAGGTACCGCCCGTTGAACGCGGCATCCAACGCAAAGATGCGCTCCCAAGAACCCAAGCACTGCCCCTCGAACCACAGAACCTGGTTGTGCACCCGCTCGCCTCGGCCCTTTGTCGTTCGCGGCAGGGCAAGCGCCACGCAGTTCGCAGTGTAGTCCGCATTCGAGTTGGAGTACACCCCGAAGAACTGATGCTTTCGCACAATCCAGCCGTGTGGCGGTGCCACCGCCCAGTCATTGCCCCCGTCCAGTTGGCTCACGAAGAGGCCTCGCCTCAGCGCTCCGGGAAGCACCGTGTCCTTGGTATCGGGAGGCAGGCTACCGGGAGGCACCTTTCTCGGCGAGTAGTACCAACCGGCCTCACCCGTCACCCCATTGCTTGTGAACATGCCCTCGCCGCCCGCGGAGGCCGGATAGAAACGGATACCGTTGTAGCGCTGCTGGCCCTTCTCGAATGAGGCCACGCACAGATCCGCCGCGCCCGGAGGCACGCCCGTCTCCGGCCGATTCTGGATGGAGCAGATGTCCATCAACACGACGCCCGGTAGACCCTCAAAGAAGACGTAAGTCACCTGCGCGTCGTAGAAGTGCCGCCACGCCTCGCCGCTCGTGTCCAGGGTGGCCCGGAACGCGCCCACGCGCCCGCCCGTGGCCAGCACCTCCGTCCGCCAGACGTAACCCGCGTGCAGCAGCCGTCCCTCGAGCCAACCCACCCAGCGCAAGTGGGGGCCTCGGTAGAGCGGATGCGCATACCCGACCACAAACCCGCCGGCCTGACTCTCGTCAGTCAAGCCCGCCATGGCATAGGTCTGGTGGCTGCCGTTGCCGTCGTAGAGGTAGCGGTAGGCGCCGCAGCGCACCTCCACCCTATTCTCCCCCGCCGGCGATACCGCCACGGCCCCCCCCGCTCGCCCGGCCCACATGCAGAGCCAGGCCGCGCCGAGGCATAGCCACCTGGCTGCGCGCAATGCGGCTCCCCCGCTGCTAGCCTACTGCCGCAGCGAGTCTATCTGCGCGATGACCTTGGCCACGCCGTGGCACAACTGATCCATCAGCCCCGCCGCAGGCTCCGCGATCACCGGCATCCCAAACAGCATTTCGCTCACCGCCTCCGTCTGCGGCAGCGACCCGCGCTTGAACACCCGCCGGTTGTCTCCGCCCGGGGAGCCCCACGGCCCGCCGAGGCCGTCGAAACTCAAGTCCTGGAATACCGCCTTATCGTGCAGCGTGTAGTAACGGTCTGCGCCCGCGGGCACTCCCTCCGCGCGCAGCGCCTCCACGAACCGGTCCAGCGAGACTCCCGTGCTCCGCGCTACCATGTAGCGCGCGCGGTAACTGTAAAAGCCTGCGCGCTTCGCCTTCGGATACGCCCTTATCGGCTCGATCGCCGGGATCTCTCCCAGCCGCCTGTCCAACTCCTCCACCCAGGCAGCCCGCTTCTCGTTCAACTCCTCTATGCGCTCCAACTGCACCAGAGCCATCCCCGCAGCCAACGGATGCGCCCGATACTTGATCCCCAGGCCGCTGTCCCCGAATGCGCGATACTTGTCCGTCACCAGCGTGTTCTGAATCCTGCCGTAGTGGCCCAGAATCACCATCCGCTCGAAGAGGTCCACGTCGTTCGTGGTGATCATGCCCGCCTCGCCGCCCGTGAGCGGCTTGCTCCCTTGCAGGCTGAAGCATCCGATGTGCCCGATGGAGCCGATCTTCTTGCCGTCGAATTCCGCCCCGTGTGCATGCGACGCGTCCTCGATCACTGGGATCCCATGGCGGTTGCTGATGTCCATCACGGCTTCCATATCGGCCGGGTTGCCCCAGATGTGCACCACGCAGATGGCCTTGGTCCGCTTGGTGATCTTCTTCTCGATGTCCTTGGGGTCCGCCGTTAGCGTGTTCGGATCAATCTCGCAGAATATCGGTGTTCCGCCGCAGTGGAGAATCGGCGTCACCGTTGCGTGCCAAGTGTAGGACGGCACGATTACCTCATCTCCAAACCCGACCCCCACCGCAAAGCACGCCGAGTGCAGCGTCGAGGTTCCGTTGTTCTGCGCTAGGCAATACTTGACCCCTATCCAATCCCCGAACTTGCGCTCCAACTCCCCGATCACTCCGCCGCCGCCGCCAATGGAAATCTGCCCCGCCCGCACCAACCCCATCACGGCGTCAATCTCCCGCTGCGTAATCTGCTGCCAGCCGTCATCGCCCGGCAGCGTTACCGCCTTGGGCCCGCCCTTGATCGCCAGCTTCTCTCTATGGGCTACGGCCATCGCTGCGCCTCCAAGAAAATGAGTTGATTAGCGCCGCATTATAGCCGGCCCCCCGCACGCTAACAACCACGCTCCCTGAAGTTGGAGCAACCGCCCACCTCCTGGTAGATTACGGTCTCGCCACGGGCTAAGGGAGGCCGGCTGTGTCCAGTGCGCAAGCGATCACCTTCGTCACCCCAACGCTCCGCGCCCATCTGGTTTTCGGCAGCGGTGGGCGCCCCCTTTTGTCTCTGCGGGAGGCCCTCACCCAATCCGAACTGGTCGCGCCCGGCGCTACGCTCTCCTGGTCCGTCACTCTCCGCGACCCCGAGGGCAACGAACGCGAAGTCGAATGTCCCTTCGGCGGCGCCGTCGAGGGCAAAGGCAACGAGTGCTGGCTCCATTGGCACCCGCTTCCGCTGCCTGACGGCGGCAGCCTGAGCGCCGTGCTCCACCTCCACCCTGGCGAGCAAGGCCTCGAGACTCGCCTCGCCGTCGAGACCGAAAACACCCACTGGGCGCTCGACCGAATCACCCTCCTGCGCCTCAGTGGCCTGCCCGGCGGTGAAAGGGCGCGTCTCATCGTGCCCAGCGGCTGGGGCCTCGAGAGCCCGATTCCCACGGACCGCCCACTTCGCCTCACCTACCCCTCCATGCGCCTCAGTTGCTCCTTCGCGGCCACTCGCCTGGGCGATGTGGGCCTCTACCTGGGCGCCCACGACCCGGCGCGCTCCCACCATCAGTTCATCGCCAGCCCCGTCGGCCCCGACAGTTTCTCGTTGGAGTGCGCCGTCTTCCCCACCCACCAGGAGGCGAGTTCCTTCCGTCAGGAATTCCCCCTGGTCCTCGCCGGCTTCCGCGGAGGCTGGTACGAAGCAGCCCGCCTCTATCGCTCCTGGGCCCTGCTCTGCCCCCACGCTCCTCAGCCACTCCACCTGCGCCCGAACCTCGCCCCCTGGGTCCCCGAAGTTGATCTCTGGCTCCTCGCCGGCGGCAGCCCCGAGGAGGTCGTCCCGCAGGCGCTCGAGTGGGCTGAGTACTTCGGCGTCCCCTGCGGCGTCCATTGGTACAACTGGCACCAAATCCCCTTCGACGACTCCTACCCCGAGTACTTCCCCACCAAGCCCGGCTTCGCCGAAGGCGTCGCCCGTCTCCGACAAGCCGGTATCCGCGTGGTGCCCTACATCAACGGCCGCCTCTGGGACGCCAAGACCGACTCCTTCCGCGAAGAGCAGGCCATCCTCTCCGCCGCCAAGAAGCCCGACGGCACCACCTACGTGGAAACTTACGCCTCCAGCCCCCCCCTAACGGTAATGTGCCCCTACACGCGTCATTGGCAAGACAAGATCGCCGGCATCGTCCAGCGCCTGGTTGAGGAGTGCGGCGTGGACGGCGTCTATCTTGACCAGATCTGCTCCGCTGGTCCCGTGCGCTGCTTCGACCGAACCCACGGCCACCCCACAGGTGGCGGCCACTTCTGGGCCGACGGCTACCGGTCGCTGCTGCAAGAGGTCAGGCGCCGCCTGCCTCCCAGGGCCGGCATCACCACCGAAGACGCGGCCGACTTCGTCAACGACCTCTTCGACTTCATGCTCGCCGTCGGCACGCCGCACGCCGCCGGAGAGTTGGTCCCCACCTACTCCGCCGCGTACTCGGGCCACGTTCTCCAGTTCGGCTTCCAGTACGTCTCCAGCCAGGACTGGGCTCAGCCGCTCATCATGCGCAACAAGTTCGCCCGCTCGCTGCTCTGGGGCTCGCAACTCGGCTGGATCGGCGCCAACCTCCTTGCGCCCGAGCAGGCACAGCAAGCGGAGTACCTGCGCACCCTAGCCCAATTCCGAACTCAGCAGCACCAGTATTTGGTCTATGGCCGGATGTGCGCCCCTCCTCACATCGAGGGCGCCGCCTCGGACCTCGAATCCGTCAGCAACTTCGGGGAACCCTACAGCATCCACATCCCCCACGTTCAGGGGGCCGTCTGGGAGTCCTCCGAGGGCAAGCGCGGCCTCATCCTGACCAACCTGTCCGATGCGCCCGAACACGCGCGCATCACCATCCCCGCCGACGCCCAGCGCAGCGAACACCACCTCACTGAAGATCTTCCCCCCCTGTCAGTGGCCCTGTTCCCTCTGCGCTGACCCGTCACGCCAAGGCGTAGGGGCGACTCGCCGAGTCGCCCGTTGGCCTGTAGGAGCCCGCCTCAGGCGGGCCGCGACCCGGGGGCATAGGCATACGCCCTGCCCTGCGCGAGACCGCCAGACGTCGAGTACGGGCCCGCGAGGCGGGTGGCCGCCCTCCCCCATAGGGACAGGCACCGACCTTGCCCGGCTGAGGTCGTCTCAGGCGACCCCCCTAAAGAGAACGGGTGGCCCCATCCCCGCGTAGGGGCAGGCCCCTGTGCCTGCCCAGGCGTGCGGCGGCGCGCCTCGATCCCTACTGCTTCCTGCCCGGCAGGGGCAGAAAGGTAACCTCCTCTAAGCCCCTTAGGTGCCGGTCGCTCGTGACCAACGCGACCCCATGCAGTCTGGCCGTCGCGTAGATGACCGCATCTGCCAAGGGCAACGACCACTTCAGGCTCGCATCCGCTGCCGCGAGCGCCACCTCCTGGGTCAGGTCGGCGACCCGCGTGCGCCTCAACGCCGACAGCGCCAGCAGGGCGGCCTCCTCTCCCCGCTCGTTGCGAACCTTCTTGTACACCTCGCACACGACCACGGTGGGCGTCAGGACGCCCCCTCGACCCGTCACGTACCGCCCGTACTCGTCTGCCAGCGGGCCGCCCCCCAGGTACTCTATCCAACCGGACGAGTCCACCAGCGTCATGTCCGGTCGCCCTCGTCGCGCAGACCTTCGTGCGACAGGCTCCCCAGTCTTCCCTTCATCGCGGCCAGCGGTATGTTGGGCAGCAGATGGACCACTCCGTCCTTCTCCAACACGAACAGCGACTGCTTGGGACGCAGCCCCAGTTTCCGGCGCACCTCTTTCGGGATCACTACCTGGAACTTCGATGACAAGCGCACTAGCATGGTCTGTGCCCCCGCGTAAGCGATATTCGTAGATCGTAAAACACATTCCCCGTTTCGTCAAACGATACGCGGGCCTCGCATAGGGTCGCCCCCGAGCCCCCTGTTCTGCAGGAGCCCCGCCTCTAGGGGGGCGCCCGACGGCGCCGGCCGCCCCACCCCCGGCGTAGGGACGCGAGCTTACTTGCCCTCGGGTCCCACCTCGCCCTCAGGCCCCGCGCACTGTCCTCTAGCCCCAAACGGCGCCCTCGCGCTATCCTGTGCCCACGATCCCTGCCCACGACCACAACCATGCCATAGACCGCGGATGAAACCTCACAACCCCGAAAAACTGTCCGCCTACCTCTTCATCCTTCCCAACTTCCTCGGCTTCGCCGTCTTCACCTTCCTGCCCCTGCTCGCCTCCCTGTGCCTCAGTTTCGCCGAGTGGGACGGCATCAGGCCGCTCTCCGAGGCGCACGCCGCGGGCCTTCAGAACTACACGGCCATCCTAGGCTGGGGCCACCAGCAGGGCCGCCTCCTCGCCAACGACCCCCAGTTCTGGCAGAGCCTCTACAACACCGTCTACCTGATGGGCATCATTCCCGTCTCCATGGCAGGCTCCCTGCTCCTCGCGCTCTTGATGAACCGCTCCCTCCGGGGCATCACCGCCTACCGGGCCATCTACTTCCTCCCCGTGGTCTGCCCCCTGGTCGCGGTCTGTCTCCTCTGGAAGTGGATCCTCAACCCCGACTACGGCCTCATCAACACCGCTCTGGCCATGTGCCACATCAACGGCCCCCGCTGGCTCGAAAGCGTCGAATGGGCCAAGCCCGGCCTCATGCTCATGTCCCTCTGGATCGCCATCGGAGGCTACAATTGCATCCTTTACCTTGCCGGGCTGCAGAACATCCCCGAAGAGTTCTACGAGGCCGCCCAACTCGACGGCGCCAACTGGTGGCAGCGCCTCCGCCACGTCACCTGGCCCCAACTCGCTCCCACCACTTTCTTCATCCTCACCATGAGCCTCATCGCCGGCTTCCAGGGCGGCTTCACCCAAGCCTACCTGATGACCCACGGCGGTCCCATCGGCTCCACCACCACCATCACCTACTACGTCTTCCATAACGCCTTCGAGGTCTTCCGCATGGGCCGCGCCGCCGCCATCGCCTGGGTCCTCTTCCTGCTCGTTTTCGGCGCTACGCTCATCAACTGGCGCTCCTGGCGCGAGGCGCGCACGGTGGTGACTTAGCCGTGTCCGCCTTCACCCTCGCCCTCCGGAGACGCCAAGGCAACCTACTCGCCTTCGGCGCCACCCATCTGGCGCTCGCCATCGGCGGCATCGGCATGATCCTGCCTCTTCTCTGGGTGCTCAGCGCCTCCCTTCGGCAGGAAGGCACCGCCCTCCAGGTCACCGACATCGCCGCCCCGCACGTGCAACGAGGCTGGGCCGGCAGCCTGATCGCGCACACGGCCACCTTCCTCTCCGCGCTCCTGCCTCGCGAGAACGTCAGAGCCGAGATTGGGGACCGGCTCCGCCCTCTGGTCTATGTCCAAGGCAAGGGCGCCGCTCGCTTCGCCGTGCTCCGCGAGACCCCTAAGGGCACGGTCGTGGTCCCGGTCAGTGCCGGCCGCCCCCCGGGCCCCGAGATCCTCGTTGACTCCAGCGCAATCACCCCCATCCGCCGCCTCCGCCTCCATTGGGAGAACTACGTTGACGCCTGGCACGCGGTCCGGCTGAGCGACTTCCGTCTCTTCGGCTGGATCACTATCACCGACGCCTTCCTGATGTACTTCCTCAACAGCCTCTTCGTCGCTCTCATGGTTACCCTCGGCCAGGTCGCCACCAGTTCCCTCGCCGGCTACGCCTTCGCCCGGGTCCGCTTCCCGGGCCGCGACGCGCTCTTCCTCGCCTACCTGGCCACCATGATGGTGCCCTTCATGGTCATGGTCATCCCCGTCTTCATCCTCTTCAACCAACTCCGCCTAGTGGACACCTACTACGCCCTCATACTGCCGGGCATTTTCTCCGCCTACGGCACCTTCATGCTGCGCCAGTTCTTTCTCTCCATACCCACGGAACTCGAGGATGCCGGCCGCATAGACGGCTGCGGCCACTTCGGCCTCTACTGGCGCATCATCCTGCCCCTCTCCAAGCCCGCCCTAGCCACCCTCACCACCTTCACCTTCCTCCACTCCTGGAACGACTTCCTCTGGCCCCTGCTGATGGTCAACTCCGAACACATGAAGACCGTGCCGCTTGGGCTGCGCGCCTTCGACGGCCTCTACGCCGCCACCGACTGGTCCAAACTCATGGCCGCCTCGCTCATTTTCACCCTCCCCGTCGTCGTGCTATTCTTGTACAATCAAAGGTTCTTCATCCGGGGTATTCTGCTCAGCGGCTTGAAGGCCTGAGGCGCTCGGGGCCGCTATCCCCGCGCGCGCGGCAGGTGAACACTATGACCCCAGAAGGCCAACGTGTAGCAGTCTATGACACCACCCTCCGCGACGGCGGGCAGGCCCGCTCCATCGCCTGGGCCCTCGGTGACAAGTTGGCCATTGCCGAGCGCCTCGACGACTTCGGCGTTGCCTTCATCGAAGGCGGCTGGCCCAACCCCACCAACCCCAAGGACCTCGAGTTCTTCCAGCGCGCCCGCGAACTCACCCTCAAGAACGCCCGCCTGGTCGCCTTTGGCAGCACGATGCGCCTCGGCCTGAGCGCCGCCGAAGACCACCTCCTGCGCGCCCTCCTCGAGGCGGAGACCGAGGTCGTCGCCATCTTCGGCAAGTCCTGGGACCTCCATGTGGACAAGGTGCTCCGCGTCTCCCTCGACGACAACCTCCGCATGATCGAACAGAGCGTGCGCCACCTCAAGTCGCACGGACGCGAGGTCGTCTTCGACGCCGAGCACTACTTCGACGGCCACCGCGCCAAGCCTCAGTACGCCCTGCGCACCATCCAAGTAGCACAGGAGGCGGGCGCGGACTGGATTGTCCTCTGCGATACCAATGGCGGCACCATGACCCATCAACTCCAGCAGACCATCGCGGACACCTTGCCTCATCTCCGCGTGCCCTGGGGCATCCACTGCCACAACGACGCCGGCCTCGGCGTGGCCAATACCCTGACGGCCGTGCTCGCGGGCGCCTCCCAAGTGCAAGGCACCATCAACGGCTACGGCGAACGCACCGGCAACGCGGACCTGTGCCAGGTCATTGCCAACCTGGAACTCCACCTGGGCTACCACTGCGTCGGCCCCGAGCGCCTGGCGAAACTCACCTCCCTTTCCCGCTACGTGGACGAACTGGCCAACATCGCCCACGACGAGCGCAGACCCTACGTCGGGCCGGCCGCCTTCTCGCATAAGGGCGGCACCCACATTGACGGCATCGTCAAGGAGCGCCGCTCCTTCGAGCACGTGGACCCCGCCGCGGTCGGCAATATCCGCCACCTGCTGCTCTCCGACCAGGCCGGCACCCGCGCCATCGTCGAGCGCCTACACGACGAGTTCCCCGAACTGGAGAAGACTGACCCACGCACCCGCCAGATCCTGGAGAGGGTCAAGGAATTGGAGAACCAGGGCTACCAGTTCGAGGCCGCCGAAGGCTCCTTCCGCCTGCTCGCCCGCAAGGTTCTCGGCGCCCACACGCCGTTGTTCGAACTGGAGCGCTTCCGCATCATGGTGGGCAAGCACGGCGACGCCCCCCCCTTCGCCGAGGCCCTGGTGCGCGTCAGAGTGAACGAGGAGTCACTGCTCTTCGCCGCTGAAGGCAATGGCCCGGTCAACGCCCTCGACAACGCCCTGCGCAAAGCGCTCGTCGGCTTCTACCCCGAACTCAACGACATCGAACTAACCGACTACAAGGTCCGCGTCCTGGAGGAGGAGCACGGCACCTCCAGCAAGGTGCGCGTTCTCATTGAGACCACCGACCACGAGGACACTTGGGGCACCGTGGGCGCCTCGGAGAACATCATTCTCGCCAGTTGGGAAGCCCTGGTGGACAGCCTCGAGTACGGGGTGGCTCTCCGCCGCGAGAAGGCCAAGCAAGAGCCGAGCAGCCCCGGCTAGCCTAGTCCTGCTTCCACAACTGCAGCCCCTCGAAGTCGAAGTCGAAGTCAATCGTGGTCATCCCGCACTCCTCAATCAGCCGGCGCAGCCCACGGCCGGCATCGGGCTCCCGCGCCAGGAAGAGCACACATCCACCCCCGCCGGCCCCGCACGGCTTGCCCCCGTGGCAAAACGGCAGCGCAGCCTCGAACAGCGCCTCCAGCCGCTCGTTGGTGGTGGAAGCGTCCAACCGCTTCGAGTGCTCGAACTGCTGCGTCAGTATCGCGCCCAGGGCAGGCAGGTCCCCCATGAGCAGCGCGTCACGCGCCTCGTAGGCCCCCCTGCGCAGGCCAAAGAGCGCGTCCACCGTCTGCTTGCGCCCCTGCCGAAAAGCCCCCCACACGTTGCGGTGAATGTTCGACGACAACCGCGCCGTCCCCGTGTAGCAGAGCACCAGGCGCTCCCGCAGCGCCTGAATCGTAGGCGCCCCCGGCCGTACCGGCTCGCACCGCACCCCCTCCTCCGTGAACTCGAACAGATTGATGCCGCCGATCGCGGAGGCGTACTGGTCCTGCTTGCCGCCGATGATCCCCAGCACCTTCTCGATGTCGTAAGCCAGCGCCGCGATCCGCTCTCGGTCGGCTTGACTCGTCACCGACTCCCGCCGCGCCAGCGCCAGCCAGACCACATTCAGTGCTGCTGAAGTCCCCAGCCCCGTGCCCGTCGGAATCTGCGAAGAATACGTCACCGCCAGCCCGCTGCGCCCCTCCGCCCCCTCTCCGATGGGGAACTCCTCCCCCTCGTGCGCCTGCAACGCCCCCTCCACGTACATGGTGATGGCGGCGTTCAGCGTCGCCCCGCCAAAGGCGTTGGCAAAAGGCGCGCAGTCAGACCATGCGCCCGCAAAATCAACCCTAACCGGAGAGCGTGCCCGAAAGGTCAACTCGCTCACCTACCATGACACAAGATTTGGCGCCTGCAGTATAGCCCGCCCACCCCACCCGGTCAAAGCCCTTCCCCTCCGCCCTCCGCGCCGCTGCCCACACCCCGGCGCCCCCTCCCAACCCACGCCCCGCCTCCACTCTCCTCTCAGCCTGCCCTAGTCTCGCCACCAGGGCGCTTGCATTCCGCCAAGCCTACTGCTAACCTCGTCAACGATTCGACACAGGCCGCCACGCTCCTGTGTGGTAGACAAGAGGCAGGCCGCGCTGTCCTTGGGCTCGCGAAACGCGATCCCGCTCGGCGAACCAGTACGCGAATGACCTTTCAGCAAGCGTGGATTGTTAAGAGGGTGCCTGCTGGTGGCATCATAATAGCGGTGAGTCGTAGATGCGCTCGCACACCCATCGCGGTGGCTGTGGCCGAAAGCCCGCCGCCGCACTAGGAGCACCGGCCCAGTGGAAGAGCAAGCCCTGGAGAACGGATAGGAGGAGACCCGGCACAGTGGGGGCGGAGTCCGGGGTTGGATAACGTGCTGCGTGCTGAAGGCACTTCCCCCGGCGGCGTGGAAGGCCATCGCGCCAAATTCCAGCGCTTCTTGGAGCGCCTCGACGTCTCCCTCCAACCTCATCTCGGAAAGATCGCCTACGGCAATCTCCGCCGTGACATCGCTGACGGCCACGAAGCAGTTGACGGTACCAGCAACATCGCCATCGTCTACGAAACCCCCGGCGGCTCCACCGACCAGATCAACATCGTCTACGACAACACCAAAGGTTCCTTCCACCTCATCACCGAAGACGAAGAGGTAACCCTCGACGACCCCGACCGCGTGCTCCAGGTCGTAGACGCCGACATCGCCGCCATCCCCCAGAAGCGCATGGCCACCCTGAGGGAGCAGGCCGACCACTGGCTTAGCCAGGGGCGTTCGCGTGGGCAGATGTTCGCGGAACTCAACCGGATCCTTCAGTCAGGCCTGCGCGGCGGCAGCATTACCGCCACCGAAATGCGCGACGTCTGCCGCTACATTGTCGAGAAGCACGGCGGCAACTCCGGCGAAGCGCTGTAGGGCAGCAACGGCCGCCCCCCTCCGCGGCCTATTCCGACAGGAAGTTTGATACTACCGGGTACTTGTAGTTGACCCCCTGCCGCACCTTGATCGCGGCATTGACCGCCAGCGCCAGCCCACCCAGCCAGATCAGCACCACCGTCAAGGTGTCAACCGCCCTGAACAGCCCTCCCACTACCGGCACCTTGCCGAAAATCCACAACACAATCGCGACCACCACCATGGCGCCAAGAACCGCGGCTTGGTACGTCGCCGCCTGCCTCGCCTGATACTCCAGGAACTTCGACTCCCGCCCACGCCACTGCCAGACGACTAGCGTCACGAGTATCCCCACTACCGGAATCACGTCCAGCAGATGCCCGATGGCGCCCAGGTTACAGTCGAGTTCGGTCGGCAATACTTCCTGCGGCCCTCCGGGTTCCTCTTCGTCTCGCATTTCCGGCACTTGGCGCCACCTCCGACCCGAGTATAGGCAAGGCCTGGACACGCCGTCAACCACAGGCGCTACCGCTCAGTGCCCCCCCCGTTGCCTCAAAGCCCTAGCCCCCCCGCGTGGAACGCGGCCGCACACAGGAACAATAGGAAACCATGTGTTTGCCGCTAAGGCAACGGGGATAATCTGGATTCTTTGTTGACACCAGAGGAAGTCCACGGTATGATATGGGGCGAAATGGGGCGCGGCGGAGCGCCCGGGGGTTGCGGATGCGGTTCACGAGCGTCACGAGACAAGTGCTGGACGACAGCGGCCGCCTCACTATACCCGCCAAGGCGCGCAGGTGGTTCAGTAAGGAAGCCTTCGTAACCCCCTCCCGGGACGGCAAGTGTCTCTACCTCTACAACGAGGAGCTCTGGGACATCGTCGCCAAGCGCGCCAGCGAACTCCCTGCCACCGACGATGTCGCCACCGCAGTCAAACTCCGGGTCGGCGCCATGACCGAGGAGTGCCACGTTGACGCGCAAGGCAGAGTCCTCATCCCCGAAGAACTCCGGCGCCTCGCCGGAATCCAGAAGGAAGTAGTTCTCGCCGGCGCCATTGACAAACTCACTCTCTGGAATCCTGAGCGCTGGGCAGAGGCCCGGGCTCGCATATTCGAGGACCCCGACATTGATGACTATATGCGCGAGAAGAACGTCGTTCTTTGAGGCGGGCTACCTCTCCGCCTCGGCCCAGGCGCGCTCCGCGCCCGCCAACCACAAGCCGGCCATGGTGCGCGAATGTCTGCGCTACCTCAACATCCGCCCCGATGGCTGCTATGTGGACGGCACCTGCGGCTGCGGTGGCCATTCACTGGCCATCGCCGAGCGCCTCTCGCCGGCCGGAACACTCCTCTGCCTCGACCTCGACCTCCAGATGGTGGAATACACCCGGCAGCGGCTTCAGGACGCGCGCTGCCGCGTGCTCGTCCGTCACGCCTCCTTCGCCGACCTGCCCGAAGTGCTCCTGGAGGAATCCCTGCCCTCCGTGGACGGCATACTTCTTGACCTCGGCGTTTGCTCAGCACAACTGGATGACCCCGGCCACGGCTTCTCCTTCCGCCTCGAAGGGCCCTTGCAGATGCTCTACGACCCCGAGCGAGGCGTCCCGGCCGCAGACTTGGCAAACCACCGCTCCGAGGCGGAACTGGCGGCGCTCTTCCACGACCTCGCCCAAGAGAAGCACGCCCGCGCCATAGCCCACGCCATCGTCGCGCGCCGGCGCCATCGGCCCTTCAAGACTACCACCGACCTTGCCGAGACCATCGCCAACGCCGTGCCTGCGCGCGAGCGTCACGCCCGCTTACATCCCGCGACCCGTGCCTTCCTCGCCCTTCGCGTGGCCGCCAACGACGAGGTAGGACACTTGCGCCGCGCGCTCGAACGGGTGCCGTTCCTCCTTGCGCCCGGGGGACGCCTCGTGATCCTCTGCTATGAGTCCCTCGAGGATCAGGAGGTCAAGCGCGCCTTCCGCCGCTTCAGCGGCTACTGCATCTGCCCGCCCAGAACCCCGGTCTGCACCTGCGGCGCGGGACGCCTGCTCCGCGTTCTGACTCCCAAAGCCGCGCGCCCCTCGACGGTCGAAGTGGCAGCCAACCCCCGCGCGCGCTCCGTTCGCCTCCGGGCCGCCGAGAGAAGGGTGGACCAGTGAGGGCCGCGGTCAGTCTCCCGCGTCCAGCCGCTCCCGAACCCGCCCCCCGGGCGCGGTCAGGCTTGATGCCGCTAGCCGCCTGGGAGGTCTGGGTCCGACCGGCCGGTATGGCCATTGCCCTCGCCTTCCTCCACCTCGGCGCCGTCTTCACTGCCTACCGGTGTCTCGCCACCGAGCAGGCCTTCCGTCAGTCCCTCGCTCGCCAGTCCCGAGCGGTCGCTACCCTATCGGCTAGGGTGGCGCAAGCGGAGCAGGAAGTCCTCCGGGTCGTGCCTCAGTCCGGGCTCGCGCCGGTCCCTGACCGCTCCCTCACAGTCACAATCCCGGTGGCCAGCCGGCCGCACGCCGATCCCACGGCCCCGCCTTGCCACGCATGGGCTGCCACGCAGATCGGGTGCCTGCAGGCACTCAGCACCGCCTCCGCCCCGCCCTGCCCACGCCCGAGCGGGTTCGAGCCGTGACCCACCTCCCCGCAACGCGCATGGGGCATGCGAAGGTCATCCTTCTCATCGCCTTCGTGGCTCTGGCCGCCAAACTCTTTGACATCCAGGTCAGACAGCACTCCGCGCTGGCCGACCGCTTAGCCAAACAGCAAACACAGCACATCCTCCTGCACGCCCACCGCGGCGCCATCCTCGACCGCAACGGCGACGTCATAGCCGCGGAACAGCCCACCTACGATGTCGAAGCGCACATCCCTGAGATGCAGGACGCAGAGGCCGTCGCCCGCGCCGTGGCACACGTTGCCGGTGGCGACACGGAGCAGTTGCGCGCGCGCATCCTTGCCTTCGCCCAGCGCAGCCCCGAGCGCTCCCTCATCCTAGTGCGCGACCTCCCCTGGAACGAGGAAGCCAGGCGCGCCCTGACAGGCGTGCGAGGCATCGTCGTCACCGAACAGCGCGACCGCACCTACTCCCTCGGCTATCGCGGCGGGCAGATGACCGGCTGCGTCAGCGCCGATGGCGAGGGCCAGCAAGGCATCGAGAAAGACTGGGACACCGAACTGGCAGGCCGCGACGGTCAGGCAGAGGTCCGCCTCACCCCGGGGCCGAGCGTCCCCGACCCCGCGAGTAGCCGGCACATCCGCATCCGCCTCCCCGTGCTCGGCCAAGACTACCGGATCCTACGCCAGCCCAGAGACGGCAAGAGTATCTACCTCACCATTGACGCTCGCATCCAGACCATCGTCGAGGAAGAACTGGCCCGCGGCCTCACCGAATCCGGCGCCAAGGGAGGCACCGTGGTCGTCCTCCACCCGAAAACCGGCGACATACTCGCCCTCGCGAGCGTCCCCTCCTTCAATGCCAACGACCGGGCCGCCCGCCGCCGCGCAACTGCCCCCGACCGCCGCAACCTCGCCGTTGGCCTCCGCTACGAGCCCGGCTCGGTCGCC
>CAZGSV010000062.1:0-19372 GCA_964528605.1 uncultured Armatimonadia bacterium | reverse complement strand
CTTGCCTATCCCCGTTCCCGCCTCCGCCAGCAAGCGCCCACCATTCTGCAACACCTCCAGCACGGCCCGCGCAAGTTCGTGCTGCGCCTCACGGGCCTCGTACGCCTCGCCCAGCAACCGCGGAAGCCGCTCCTCGAACGCCTCCTCCAGCAGTGCTCCCTCATCGCGCTCAAGGTCACTCCTCTCCAGAACGGGCAGCGCCTGCCCGCGACCCTCAACCCACTCCGCCTCGCACGCGACCTCCGGCTTCGCCGCCGCCCTCGACAGAACCTCGAGCGCCGCGCAGAAGGCCCACCCCGCTGCCTCGTCGTCCGACGCCGGCCCGCGCTCCGTCGCCGCCTCCACGCACTTCATCGCATCCTTCCACCACTCCGCACCCCTCGCCCTGCGCGTCAGCGCCACCAGCCTCGACCACGCACGCGCAGCAATCCCCTCCCCCTGTTCAAGCCCAGCCCTGACCCAAGCGGCTCCTTGCCGCGCTGTCTCGGGCGCGAGAACCCACAGCAAGTCCTCCGCCCGCACCACGGCTGCCGGGAAACCCTTCTCCATCACAGCGCCCAACGTCACTACTATGCTTCCGCCCCGCTCCGCCTCGAGCGCCGCGCTCTTACTGGGTCCCCTCTCCGCCCCCGCCGTCGACACGCCATCCTCCCCCACCCATACCCACTCACACTTCTCCTCCGGGTCACCCGCAACAATAAAGAGAATGCCGGTTCGCACCATGGGAAAGCGCAGCGCCGCTCGTGTTGTCGCACGCTTCGCGGGCTGCTATGCTCGCTCCCGGCCATTATATGCCCGCATGGGAACATCGGAAAGGTGAGGTCCGTGGCAGCGCACACTGACTCGGTACGCATCGGCATCGTCGGTCTCGGACGCTGGACCAAGAACGTTCACATCCCCACCCTGGCTCTCATCCCGCAGGCTCGCGTCACCGCCCTCTGCGCCCGCCGGCAAGAAAGCCTCGACGAGGCGGCGGCGCTGCTCGAGGGGCCGGTCGCCAAGTTCCAGGACTATCAGGCCCTAGTCGGGTCCGACCAAGTGGACGCCGTCGTCGTCTCCACGCCCAACAATGTTCACGAACCCGTCAGCGCCGCCGCGCTCCAGGCCGGCAAGCACGTCTTCGTCGAGAAACCGATGGCCTTCGCCGCCGAAGGGTGCGCCCGCCTCCGCTCCCTCGCGAAGCGCAAGGGCCTCGTGCTCCAAGTGGGCTACGAACTCCCCTACGCGCCCCCCTTCGCCCGCGGCCTCGAGATGATCCGCCAAGGCGCCATCGGCGTCCCCAGCATCGTCATCTGCAACGTCATCCGTGACTTCGTCGTCACCCGCGGCTGGCGCGGCGACAAGGAGCAAAGCGGCGGCGTCCTGCTCGAGATGGCCTCCCACTACATCAACCTGGCCGACGCACTCGCCGACGCCACCCCCCTCGCCGTTGAGGGCTTCGGCGGCGGCCGGCTGCTCGACGACGTGGACTACGGTTGGTGCCTCATCCGCTACGACAACCACATCGTCGGCAGCGTCTGCTCCTGCATGTTCGGCTCCGGCCATATGGACATCGCCGCGACCGCCATCGGCACCGAAGGCCGCCTCGATATGAGCGTGGACACGCGCACCATCGTGCTGCATCGCCGTGACGATTCCGATCCGCAGGTCACCAGCATCCCGCAGGGCGTCAGCGCCGCCGAGCACGGCCACTGGGGCACCTACGAGGAAATGGTGGACTTCATCTCCTGTGTCCGCGAAGGACGCCGCCCCCGCGTTGACGGCATCGCGGGCAGCCGCGCCGTGGTCATCGCCCTCGCCTTCGAGCAGTCAGTCCGCCAGATGGGCCAGCCGGTGCCCTTGCTGCCCATCACCTGACACGGGTGGCAGAGGGGAACCGTCGCCCGTCGCCCAGCGCTTTACGGTACAGAAGAGGACCAAGAACCGCCGAACAAGGCGGTGAGGGGCCATGGCCACTAAGAAACTTGAGATCCCCGTCAAAGGCATGCACTGCGCCTCCTGCGCGCTGCGCGTGGAGCAGGCGCTCAAGTCGGTGCCGGGAGTGGAGAGCGCGAACGTCAACCTAGCCACCGAAACCGCCTCTCTTGCCCTTGATCCCCAACTCCCCGCCCCGGCCGATCTCGCCGCCGCCGTTGACCGCGCAGGCTATCACATCCCCAGCCAGACCATCCGCCTCGCGGTGCGCGGGATGCACTGCGCCTCCTGCGTCAACACCGTCGAATCCACCCTCAAGGCCGTTGCGGGTGTCGCGGATGCCCGCGTCAACCTGGCCACCGAAGAAGCCTCCGTTGACTACTTCCGCTGGTGGACTACTCCCGAGCAACTCACTGCCGCCGTCGCCGCTGCCGGCTACCAAGCCTCCATCGCCGGGGAGGAACGCGCCCCCGACTATCGCGAGCAGGAAGTGCGCGACACGCGCTCGCGCATGGTCCTCGGGCTGATCCTAACCGCCCTCATCATGCCGCTCGCCATGGCCCCCCATATCCCCGGCCTCGCCCGCATCAACCACAACCTCCTCAATTGGATCATGCTCGCCCTCGCCACGCCCGTCCAGTTTTGGTGCGGCGCCGACTTCTATCGGGGCGCCTGGGCCATGGCTCGCCGCCGCACCACCGACATGAACACCCTCATCGCCCTCGGCTCCTCCGTTGCCTACCTCTACAGCCTCGCCGCCACCATCTCGCCCCCCCTAGCCAAAGAAGGCGTCTACTTCGATACCTCCGCCGCCATCATCACCCTCATTCTCGTCGGCCGCTACCTAGAGGCCCGCGCCAAGGGCAGAGCCTCGCGCGCCGTCGAAGCGCTGCTCCGCCTGCGGCCGCCCACGGCGCGCCTCCGGCGCGATGGCAAAGAGGTTGAGGTGCCGGTGGAGCAGGTTCGGCCCGGCGACGTACTCGTCGTCCGCCCGGGAGAGAGCATCCCCGTTGACGGCACGGTTCTCGAGGGCATGTCCAGCATCGACGAGTCAATGGTCACGGGCGAGTCCCTGCCGGTGGACAAGGCCCCCGGTGACACCGTGGTTGCCGGCACCATCAACCGCTTCGGCGCCTTCGTCTTCCGCGCCGAACGCGTCGGCGCCGACACCGTCCTCGCGCGCATCGTTCGCCTGGTCCGCGAGGCTCAGGGCTCCAAGGCCGCCGTGCAGCGTATCGCCGACCGCGTGGCCTCGGTCTTCGTCCCCTCCGTCATCGTTATCGCCCTGCTCACTTTGGCCGTCTGGATACTCGCCTTCCCTGAAAAGGGCTTCACCTTCGCCATGCTGCGCTGCGTGGCCGTGCTCATCGTCGCCTGCCCCTGTGCGCTCGGCCTGGCCACCCCGACAGCGGTAATGGTCGGCACCGGCCGCGGCGCCCAACTCGGCGTCCTGTTCAAGACCGCACAGAGCCTAGAGACCGTCGGCCGCATTGACACCGTCGTCTTTGACAAGACCGGCACGCTCACCCGCGCTCAGTTGAAGTTGCAGGCCCTGGTTCCCGCGCCCGGCGTAAGCGAAACCGAATTGCTGTCCTCCCTGGCCAGCGCCGAGGGCCGCTCCGAGCATCCCCTCGCTCAGGCCGTCCTACGCCATGCGCGTGAGAGCAGCATCCAAACCACCGACCCCGAGTCCTTCGAGGCTCTGCCCGGCTTCGGCCTGCGCGCGACCGTCAACGGCCACACCGTCCTCGCCGGCAATGAGAGGCTGTTCGCCGATAACGGCATCGCCGTGGACACACTGTCGCAGAGCGCAAGCGCCCTCCAAGACAGAGGTCAGACCGCGATCTTCGTCGCCCTCGACGGCCGCCCGCTCGGCCTGGCCGCTTTCTCCGATGAACTCAAGGACGGTGTCTCCGAGGCCGTCGCGGACCTGAAGGTTATGGGGCTGCGCGTGGTCCTTCTGAGCGGTGACGTCGAATCGGCCGCCCACGCCGTGGCCCGCGAGGTCGGCATCCAAGAAGTGCTCGCCCAAGTGACCCCAGAGGCCAAGGCTGAGACCATTCGCAGCCTCAGGCCTCAGCGTACCGTCGCCATGGTCGGCGACGGCATCAACGACGCGCCCGCGCTGGCCGAGGCCGACCTCGGCGTCGCCCTCGGCACCGGCACCGACGTCGCGGTGGAGGCCGCCGACATTGCCCTTATCTCCGGCGACGTGCGCGCCGTCCCCCTCGCCATCGCCCTCGGGCGCCGCACGCTCAAGGTCATCTATCAGAACCTTTTCCTGGCCTTCATCTATAACGTGCTCATGATCCCCCTGGCCGCCGGTGTCCTCTACCACTGGGGCCTGGTCCTCAACCCCATGTTCGCGGCCGCCGCCATGGCTGCCAGTTCCGTCTCCGTCGTCACTAACGCCCTGCGCCTCGCCCGTTTCCAGGGGCGCCACAGCCCAGCCCAATGACGGCCGCCCGCAGGTGCAGGCGCCTCTCACGCCCAACTGGTAGAATAGCCGCATATGAGAACCGAGCGCCCGGCATGGAAGGACGCCTTGCTGTGGGTCTTTGCCTTCCTCAGCGTGTCCGGCCTCAGCCTGGCCATCGAGACGAAGGCGGCCAGTCAGCTTTTCCAGGAGGGCGCCGTAACTCAGGCTCTGGAGAGCATTCGGGGCCGGGTCGAACCGCAGGTCACCGCCTTCTTCAACGGCCTCATCCCCGTCCAGGAAATGCGCGAGTGGCAGTCGCTGGAGCAGTACTACGGCATCGGCCTGCCCAACTTCGGCCAAGAGGCCGCGCGCGCCTTCACCTCCGGGTGGAAGACGATAGTCCAGCGCCTCACCGGCGCCGCCGCCTCCATCCGCGCCGCCCTTGACTCCGTCGCCTGGATAGGCCTCATCGCCGCCCTCGTGGGCCTCGTCGGCGCCGCTCTCGTGGGTGGCTGGTTCTCCTTCGGCGAACACCTCACCGGCGCTTTCCTGGCCAACGGTGCAATGTGCCTGCTCGTTTATCTGGCCGCCGTCGCCGCCGTCGGCCAGGTGGAACAGTCGTCCCCGCAGGAGGCCATCCTGGTCGGTCGCGCCTGGATCGGCGGCTTCCTAGCCTACCAACTCGCCGTCGGCATCCCCCTCCTCATCCTAGGCGGCGGCGGCACGCTGGCCCTCTACTTCCTTGCCCCTAAGCCCCCTCCGACCGCGGCGCGCCCCCCTACCAGCCGTACTGTTCCGGGCCCCAGGGTTTAGTCACCAACTCCTGTTGCGCCAGCACCAGCGTGCGGCTCGGCACGTCCTTATAGACCAGCACGCCCGGCCCCACGCAGGAGTAGCAACCCACCCGCACGCCGGGCATGAGTATCGCGTTCACGCCCGTGCGCGAGTAGTCGCCCATGAAGCAGCAGTTGGCGCCCCGGCGCGGCACCTCCTTGCGCCCCTTCACCTCTATCACCGACGACCCGTCGTCAAAGCGCAGCGTGCCGCACACCGTCGCCGCCCCAATGTCAACCTTGGAACCGTAGACGCCCGACAACTCGCCGTAGTGGTAGATGCAGACGCCGTCGAAGATGACCCCTCCCAGTTCTGTCGCGTGCCCCACCATGCAGCCGTCGCCCACGACGCCGCCCAACTGGCAGTAGTCCATGACCCGTGATCCCTCACCCACCCACGCCGAGCGCACCATGGCCCCGTTTACGACCCGCGAGTTCCGTCCCACGTACAAGTGGCCGTCCACCAC
Source organism: uncultured Armatimonadia bacterium (assembly GCA_964528605.1). Lineage (GTDB taxonomy): Bacteria > Armatimonadota > Zipacnadia > CAZGSV01 > CAZGSV01 > CAZGSV01. Next base: position 13,739 of record CAZGSV010000062.1, on the reverse strand, counting down.
CACCCGCTTGCCTATCACGGCGCCCTCCGCCAATACCACCTGCCCGCGGATCTCCGCGCTCTCGTCAATCTGCGCCCCCTTGCCCATCGTCTTCCCCGAAGCCACCAGCCGCTCGAACAGGTACGGTACCATCTCATGGTTAGCCCGCGTTATGTGCCACGGCTTGTCCAGGTCCACGCAGACGTGCGTGGCCTCCACCGCCAGCACTTCCCGCCCCTCGCTCACCATCATCTGTATGGATTGGGCCAACTCCGCCTCGTACGGCGGCATCCCGCCCACCGGCACGCTCGTCACTATCCCCGGATTGCGCCGCACGTACGGGATCGCCTGCGGCGAGAGCACGTACACACCCGCCATGCGCAATCCCCGCCCCGAACGCGCATGCCCCACCACCCCTGCCACCTTCCCCTCGTGCACCGAGACGCAGATCCAGTCCTGCCCGTCTTCCCCCTCGAGGTCCGCCGTCAGGCACGCCGCAATCGGCTGCTTCGCCGCGTACTCTCCCAGCAGCGCGCGGAAGTTCTCCTCGACGCAGAGCACGTCCCCGTACACCACCAGCACCGCGCCCTCGCCTTCCACCTTTTGCAGGCCGGCAAGCGTCGCGTTCGCCGTGCCTTTGCCTCCCCCCTGGTCCACAAAGCGCACCTCGGCCAAGTCCCCCAGCGCGTGGTGAATGCTCTCCTTCCTCTCGCCCACCACGGCGATGATCTGCTTTACCCCTACTGCAATGAGCGCCTCCACCGTGTGCCGCACCGCCGCCTTGTTTGCCACCGGAACGGCGCACTTGTTCCGCACTTCGTTGTAGGGCCATATCCTGCTGCCCTCGCCCGCCGCGAGCACGATCGCCGCGTTCACCGCGGGCTTGCTCGCCCTCGCCCTGCCCGTCCCACGTATCGCTTGCGCCGCTCTCCTCGTTGTCTTAGAAGTGCCGCTCCGTCTCATCGTCGTTTACTTGACTCCCTCTATGTACGCGCCTTGCTGCGCCAGTGTCTTGCGTAGTAGTTGAACGTCCAATTCCCGCGGCGTCACGTCCTGCCGCACCGCCAGCGCCGCCGCCGCCCCAGCCGCCTGCCCCGTTACCGACGCCGTCGGCATCCACCGCACGCTCCCCATGGCCGCGTGCGTCGCCGACACGCACCGCCCAGCCACCAGCAGGTTGTCCACCTTCTTCGGCACCAGACAACGATAGGGTATGTCGTAGAAGTCCCCCGGCTTTAGCCGCAGCGAAGACACTCCGTGCCGCCCATCGCTGCTGTGCAGGTCAATGGGCGCGCACCCGCTGCCGATGCCGTCCGGGAAGCGTCTCCCCGACAGCACATCCTTCGCCGTCATGGTGTACTCCCCGACGATTCGCCTCGTCTCCCGCACCCCGAGCACGTCCCCCACCCGCTCCAGGTACGAGTACTCAAAGCCCGGGTAGTACTTCTTCAGAAAGCGACTCACAATATCCACCCGCCGCCGCCCCTCCACCTCGGCGTTCGTCAGGCTGCGCACGTCCGTCGCGTCCACGTGGAGCACGTTGATCAGGTTGAGCATCACCGTGCGCGGCTGCACCGACGGCTGTGGATACAGATAGGTGATCCCGATGTCCTTCGGCAGGTCGCCCGCCGCAATCGCCCTCGTGACCAAGGGGTCCACGTATCCTGAGGCACTCGACCATCTGACCCGGTCTTGCGACTGCCGGTACGCCATCGCCTTGTCCACGTTCACGTTGCCCATGAAGAACATGAGCGTGCCCGACTGCGCGTAATCATCCACTCCCTGCCCCTTCTCGTAAGCCGCCCCCGCCGCAGCCGCAATGTCCCCGTCCCCGGTGCAGTCAATGACCACCCGCCCCCGCACCACGAACGCCGAGGACTTGGTCGCCACGATCACTCCCGCGATCTTCCCTTTCTCGACCACCGCTCCCATCGCGAAGGAGTGCAGCAGCATCTTCACTCCCGCCTCCGAAACCATATCCGACAGCACAATCTTCAACTGCTCGGGGTCGAACTGCCGCCCGTCTGGACACGCCCCCCGTGCCTGCAGGCGCCGCACCATCTCGTAGAAGACCCCGTAGACGACCTGCTTGCCGCCGCTGACGTACGGGCCAAAATGCGCCACCATCGCCGCCGTCGCCGTCCCGCCCAGATAGCCGTAGCGCTCGATGAGAATGACCGACGCTCCCGCCCGTGCCGCCGCGATCGCCGCGCTCACCCCCGCCAGGCCTCCGCCCACCACCACCACGTCCGCCTGTGCCGCCACCGGCAGCCTCCCCCGGTTCTGCTCCTGCACCTCCGCCAGCACCCGCAACTCCGGCGTTACCTGCTTCCCCTCCTGTCGCGGCGGCGGCGGTCCTACCAATGCCAGGTCCCGCAGCGCCGGTGTCACCTGCGGGTTGATCCGTCCCTCCAGCCGCATGTTGTCAAAGAGCACCTCATTGGTGGCTTCGACCGAGTTCCCAGGCTCCAGGAACACCACCGACGTGACCTGCTTCAGATTCAGCCCCTTCGGCGCCAGTGTCTCGAGCAGCAACTCCAACGTCATCCACCGCCGCGAGTCCAACTGGAACTCGGTGCTCACGCCCTCCTTGCCACTCGCCAATCTGACCGTGAGCCTTATCGGCCGCGCCTCGCGGTTGAACACGTCTATCTTGAAGCGCCGGTAATTGGACCAGTCGCTGGTCACGTAGCCGCCAAACTCGTACGCGCACTCGAAGCCTATGGGCTCCTTGATAGGGTCATAACCGCGCAAGAACTGCGTCAGACATGAGGCTTGCCCCTGCGTGCTTTCCCCCTCCAGCAACGAGAAATCCACGTTGTAGGACTGGTAGGCGAACCTGGCCACGTCCGTCACGCTCTCCAGCCCGTTGAGCAGCAGCACATCGGGATCAGGCGAGGCAGATACTGTGGCCGGCCCCAGCCGCACGCCCAACAGCAGTGCAGCGGCAGTAGCCAATAAGGCCAGAACACTCACGAGCAGTTGCTCCCTAGCAAGCGGCTTCATGGGGCAGCAAGTATACGGGCCGCCCCGCCCGAGGGTCAATCAGCAGAACCGGCCCTCACGCAGCGGAAGAGGGCGCGGCCTCCTCCTCCGAAACCGGCCCAGCCAGATGGCGCGAGCGCGCCTTGATCCGCTTCGTGCGCCGCTTGTCCCGCCTCTCCCCAGCAGCGATCTCCTCAGCCTCCCGCCGGAAGTCCTCCGCCAGTTGCCGGTCCCCCAACTGGGTCAGTATCGCCGCCGCCTCCGTCAACTTGCGCGTCGCCGAACTGACATCCCCCTCCGCCGCCGCATACTGCGCCTCCCGCTCCCGCCGGTAAACCTCCAACCGCTGAAACACCTCGTCCACTCGACGGTTCGTCACCCCTGCCCGCCGTTCGGACAGGGTGTACTCCACGTACAGTTCCTGGTGCGCCTCCGCCGTTCCCGGAGTACCGGGGGAGCGGTACTTGGCCCTCACCTCTCCCAGCTTCCGCGTCCCCACCTCGCCCGCCGGCAATTCCATCTCCGCCGCAATAACCGCCCCCTTGCCGGCGAAGATCTGCGGCAGCCGCACCCCCATCCAGTTCGGACCCGTCCATATCTCCTCGAACAGACTCATCACCGGCCGCAGCTGCGCCAGGTCCGTAACCTCCGCCCCGCCCAGGCCGGTCAACTTCAACTCCACCTCATACGCCACCGACGAACGCAGCGTCACGAACTCCTCCCACAGACGCTGCCCTATCTCGTTCGGGTCCGCCGCATAGTAGTAGAACCCTCCGGTCAGGTCCGCCACCCGCGCCAGGAACTCCTCGTCAAACTCGTCCCCCACTCCCACCGTGCTCACCGTAATCCCCTGGTCCCGCAGCCGGTCAAGCATCTGCAGGCTCTTGCTCGCGTCGTGCACCCGCCCATCGCTCACCAGCACTATCCGGTTAATGTCCGCCAGCGAGTGATGGTGCATCACCTCGCCCATCGCCAGCGTCAGCCCGCTGCTCATGAAGGTGCCGTGCCCCAGGCGGAACTTGCCCACCTCCTCGCGCAGGCGCCCCAGCGCCGCGATGTACTGCGCCGGGTTCAGCCGCGCCTCCGACGGCACGATCACCTGCCCCCGGTCGGCGAACGCCACCAGCCCCATGTGCACCTCCTCCGGCAGCGTACGCACAATCGCGGAGAGCGCCCCCACCCCCGAGTCCATCGGCTTCGACAACACCGCCTGCATCTCCGCCAGCGTGCGCCCGCGCCAGATGAACACCCTCCTGGCGTCCGACATCGCCTGCAGCATCTCGCCCCGCTTCTCCGCTACCGCACGCCAGCGCTCCAGGTCCCGCGGCGACAGTTGGAACTGGTACATCGAGCCGCTGCAGTCCAACAGCACGCAGAGGTTCAGCTTGCCCCTAGCCTCTCCCGGCGGAGTCGAAGGTGTCATCTCCACCAGCAGACGATAAGGGGGCAGTTTCCCCTCCCCAGCGCTTACGCATTCCCGCTGCGGCACCAACGCTATCTTCAGTTCAGTGCTCATCCCTATCCCTCGGTTGCCTGCGGCGCAGTCGCCTCCACAACCGCATCCCCAGTGCCTGCCGCGCCGCCTCTACCGTCACTTCCATCTCTAATGATACCCGCAGAGCCCCAAATTGAAGAAATGCCGTGCCGACGTGCCCCCCCACGGGCAGCCGCCCCGCGCGCAAATCCAAGTGGAAACAGCCCTCCCGCCCGCCTCCAAGCCGCAGCATCGGCGGCCGTACCTCCAGCGGCAGCCCCTCCGGCAGCAGCAGGCGACACTCCACCTCTCCCTCGCCCATATTCCGCACCCAAACGTCCTTCCGCGCCCCCTCTCCCTCCGTTGCCCGCAGCACGATCCTCTCCTCCTCCGGTTCCACCGCCCCAGGTTCGGCCTCCACCTCCAGCCGCACAGGTACCCGCGCGGCCGCGGTTTGACTCTCCACTTGCACGTAGGCCTCCACTCGCCCTGACCCCCGCGCCAGCATCGGCGGCTTGCACCGCACCATTACCTCCTCCCGGTTGCCTCGAAACCGATTCGTGTGCAACTCCGCCCGACTGCTTATGCGCACGTCCATCCAAGGCGCCGAGGGCGTCACCTCGCCCATGAGCACCTCGCCCCCCAAGTTGTACGCCACCAGCCGCCCGGTCACCATCTCGCCCGCCGCCACCGGCCCGGCCTCGATGGCACTGGGGTATATCTCCATGCACGGCGCCACCCCCTCCCGCAACTCCTCCACCATCTCCGCCAGGCTACCGTAGCGTCGGCCCGGGTCCCGCGACAGCGCCCGCCCGATCACGCCCACGATCGTGTGCGGCAACTCCTGGCGCGCAAACAGCGGCTCCAAGTGCCTCCGCCCCAGCTCGTTCACCGCCCGTAACTCCAGCCTGCGCCCCGTCGCCAGTTCGTACAGCACCGCGCCAAGCGCGAACACGTCCAGCACCGGGTGAACCTCCGCCAGCCTCCCCTTCGCTGCCGCCAACTCCGGCGCGTAGTACCCCTCCGTCACCAAGAAGTTCTCTATCTCCTCCATCCCCGCCTCCAGCGCCAGCACCGACCCTAGGTCCACTATGTGCGGCACCTGGCTGTGGTCCACGATCACGTTGTCCGGCTTCAGGTCCACCAGCAAGTACCCCTGGCGGTGCAGATGGTCCAGCGCCATCCCCATCCCAATCCCAAACTGCGTTATCTGGTAGCCCGTCAACACTCCCTGCAGGAAGAGCAGGTCCGCGAGCGTGTCCCCCTCCACGTACCGCCGCACCACGTAGACGTAGTGGCCCTCACGGAAATGCTCCACCAGGCCCGGTATCATCTCGTGGTCCCCCACTGCTCGCAGCGCAGTCAATTCCCGGGCAATCACGTCCTCCACTTGCTCCGGCGGCACCGGCCCGTGCAGGTTGTATTCCTTTACCGCCAGCCGCAATCTGCCGCTGGTCGCTAGATAGACTCCGCTGAACGCCCCACTCCCTAGGTGCCTTTCAATGATGTACGTCCTCTCCCCGCTAACTTCCGAACCCCCCGCCAGCACCAGTTCGAGCCCCTGGCGCACCCGCCGCTGCATTCAGCCCCGCCCTCCGTCAGCCGCCGCAAGGGGGCCGTACAGCTCAGGACGCCGCAAGGCCAGGAACTCGTGCTCGCTCGGCCCAACCTGCTCCAGGTCGAGGTCGAAGACCACTACTCGCCCCTCCCCCTCCTCCTGCACCATCACCTCACCCTTGGGGCTCGCCACGCAGCACTCCTCCGGGTGCACGAACACCACGTAGAACCGATTCTCGTGCGCCCGTGTGCGGAGAATGGCTGTGTTCAGGCTGCCCCGAAAGCCCCACGCAGGAATGAAGAGCACCTGTGCCCCCTGCAAAGCCAGCACCCGCGCCGCCTCCGGATAGTGTCGATCCGAGCAGATCAGCACCCCGAAGCGTCCCCAACTCGTACCGAACACCGGCAGCGCGTCCCCTTGCCTGTTCAGGCGCTCCCGCCCCAGGTCGTGGATCTTGCGGTAAACCCCAACAACACGCCCGTCCTTCTCTATCACCGCCGCGCTGTTGTACACCTCCTCGCCACTCCGCTCGGCGAGCCCTACGATTGCCATCAACCCCAGTGAGGCGCACAACTTGCGCACCCGCCCGAGCCTAGCCCCGTCCGGGATGCGCTCGGCCAGCCGCAGATAGTCGCCCGGCGCAAGCCCCCCCTGTTGAACTACGTACCCCTCCAGGCAGCCCTCCTGCGTGCAGGCGACGCTCGCTCCTTGCCCTGCCGCCTCCCGCAGTAGGTGCTCCACTCGCTCCAGATTGTAGTCAGGGTCGCCGCGGCGGGAATCCACCATCACCCCAGCCACGCGCAACTCGCCACCTACCACTGCGCAACCTCTCCCTCCGCACGCGCCCTGCGGCTCTTCAGGGCTCCTCGCGCCCAGCATCCTATCACCCGGCCCCACCGGCGGCAATACGCCCAACCCCACACCCAGCGCTCGCCTTGCCCCCCAAAGTGCCCTTTGACCCCGCCCAACACGCAATCATATACTGCATCGTTCTCAGAGTGGAGGCCGTGCGCGTGATGCAAGACCCCAATCCTCAATGCGCCCACGCCGCTGTTGACGGCGCGGACTCGTTCCTCAACGACTACCCCATCCTGCGTGGGATATCCTCGCCCGCTGATCTCAGAGGTCTCGACCTCCCCCAACTCGAACGCCTCGCCCACGAAATCCGCAGCCTGCTCCTGCACACCGTCCTCATCACCGGCGGCCACCTCGCCTCCAACCTGGGCACCGTCGAGTTGACCATCGCTCTTCACCATGTCTTGGACAGCCCCAAAGACAAAATCCTCTGGGACGTCGGGCACCAGTGCTACAGCCACAAACTGCTCACCGGGCGCGCGGCCAAGTTCAACACCCTGCGGCAACTCGGCGGCCTTCACGGCTTCCCCCTTCCCGAGGAAAGCCCCCATGATCACTTCGCCACCGCCCACGGCTCCACTGCCATCTCCGCCGCCCTCGGCTTCGCCAAGGCGCGCGACCTAAGCGGCAGCCATGAGCACGTCGTCGCCGTCGTCGGTGACGGCGCTCTTACCGGTGGCCTCGCCTACGAGGGCCTCAATCACGCCGGCCATCTCGGCACCCGCCTCATCGTCATCCTCAACGACAACACCATGGCCATATCCCCCAACGTCGGCGCCATGGCCCGCTACCTCCACCGCGTCACCACCGGGCTCCCCTACCTCCGCCTCAAGCGCGACTTCGAGCAACTCGCCAGCCACCTTCCTCTCGGCGACCGCCTCATCGAAGGCGTCGAGCTCTTCAAGGAAGCGGTCAAGGATGTCCTCACTCCCGGTACCGTTTTCCGCGAACTCGGCTTCCGCTACCTGGGCCCTGCTGACGGCCATGACCTCCGCGAACTCATCCGCGTGCTCCGCCTCGCCACGGAGGTCAACGGCCCGGTCCTACTGCACATCACCACCACCAAGGGCAAGGGCTATGCGCCCGCCGAACGCGAGCCCTCCCAATTCCACGGCGTCTCCCCCCCCGCGCACGAAAAGGATACCGGCCTCACCTGGACCGACGCCTTCGGCCAGGCCGCTACCCAACTCGCCAAGGAAGACCCGCGCCTCGTGGCCATCACCGCCGCCATGTGCGACGGCACCGGCCTCAGCGACTTCGAGCAGCAGTTCCCCAAGCGCTTCTTCGACGTCGGCATGGCCGAAGCGCACGCCGTTACCTTCGCCTCCGGCCTGGCCGCCGCCGGTATGAAGCCCATCGCCGCCATCTACTCCACCTTCCTCCAGCGCTCCTTCGACCAGATCGTCCACGACGTCTGTCTGCAGAACCTGCCCGTGGTCTTCGCCATTGACCGCGCCGGCATCGTGGGCGGCGACGGCGCCGGCCATCAGGGCGCCTTCGACATCGCCTACCTCCGCCTTATCCCCAACATGGCCGTGATGGCGCCCAAAGACGAGCAGGAGTTGCGCGACATGCTCTACACCGCCCTGCAACTCGGTACCCCCGCCTCCGTGCGCTACCCCAAGGGCCCGGCCGTCGGCGTTCCCCTGCGCGATGACTTCCACCTACTCCCGCTCGGCGCCGCTGAGGTGCTCCAAGACGGGACTCACCTATACCTCATCGCCCTCGGCAACATGGTGCAGAACGCCCTGGCCGCTGCCCGCCTACTTGCGGAGCAGGGGGTCTCAGCCGGAGTCGTCAACGCCCGCTTCGCCAAGCCCATAGACAAATCGCTCTACCTCCGCCTGGCCGGGCAGGTGCCCCTCCTGGTCACCGTCGAAGAGGGCGCTGTCAACGGCGGCTTCGGCGAGGCAGTCACGCAGTCGGTCAACCAAACCGCAGGCGCCGCGTGCCGCATCCTCAACCTCGGCCTCCCCGATTCCTACCTACCTGTGGGCAGCGCCAACGAGATCCGCGCCCTGCTCGGCCTTCATCCCCAGGGCATCGCCCTCTCCGTCCAGCAACACCTCCGGGGGGCCCCCTCGGCGGCGCCCCCCTCGACACCCAGGTGAGCCCGCTTGAGCGGCACGCCTCGCCGAGCGGACAGACTTATTGCCCCTAGTCTCTGCGCCGCCCTAACCCTCGCGTTCTTCTGGCGCCTGTTTGCCCACGGCCATCTGCCCATCCCTTTCGATTCGCTGGCCGCGGAGTGGCAGCCCTGGCGCAGCCTCTGGCAGAACCGGCTACTCCCGCATAACCCCCAGATCGCCGATGCCGTCCTAGCCATACTTCCGTACCGCGCGTTCGCCCTCGAAGCCCTCCGCGCCGGGCGCCTCCCGCTCTGGAACCCCCTTATCTCGTGCGGCGCCCCCTTCCTCGCCAACGGCCAGTCCGCCGTGCTTCAGCCGCTCAACTTCCTCAAACACCTGCCTCCCGCGTCCATCCAAACCCTGGCCGTCGTCGCCCAAGTGCCCATCGCTTTCCTGGGCATGTGGGCCTTCCTGCGGGGCCGAGGGCTGTCCCCCGTGGCAGCCGCGGCCGGCGCTCTCCCCTTCGCCGTCGGCGGCTTTGCCGTCGTCTGGCTGGAATGGGGCACCATTCTCTTCACCTTCAGTCTGCTGCCCTGGGTCCTCTGGGCCGTGGACCACCTCTTCGCCGGCAGGCGCTGGGCTCTGCCGATCGGGGCGCTGCTCCTCGGGGCAGACGCGTATCTCGGTCACCTTCAGTACGCCGCCTACGTAGCCGGTGTGGTCGCCGCTTACGGGTTTGCGCGCTCTCTCGTAAGGCCTGCCCGGCTCCCAGCCCTGCTGGCCATGCTCGCCCTCGCAGCGGCCTTCGCCGGCACCCAACTCCTGCCCTCCCTGGAGTTGTCGCGCTACGCCTACCGCCACCCACCGCCTCCCAGCGGAATCCTCAATCATATGCCCGCCCCCTACCTGCTCTCCTTCGTCTCCCCCGACCTCTTCGGCAACCCCGTTGACCGCAACTTCCACGCCCTCGGTGAGCAGACACCCCTCGCGGGCATCAACTACAACGAGTTCACCGCCTACCTCGGCCTGCTCGTCCTGGCGCTCGCCCTCTGGGGGCTGCGCTTCGGCGGACGCGCCGCCTGGTTCTTCGCCGTCCTTGCCGCACTTAGCGCTGGGGCCGCCTATGGCGGCGCCCCAGCCAGAGCGCTAATCGCCACCGCGCCCTGGCTGCGCAGCCTCTACATCTGCCGCCTGCTCGCCGTCACTGCCTTCGCGCTCTGCGTCCTGGGCGCCTACGGGATGGAAGCGCTGGTCAGTCGCACGCAGCCGCGCCTCGCCCTCCATCTGCCTGTCGCAGGCGCCGGCCTAGCGTTGGCTGCGGCGGCCGCACTGTGGGCCACCCGCGTCACGCATCAGGCCGGCATCTTCGCCCCGGAACACATCCTCTGGCCTGCCCTCGCCCTCGGCGCATGCGCGCTCCTCGCTCTCTTCACTGCCCTCGGCCCGCGCCGGAGAACGTGGCCCGCCTGGCTCTGCCTCGCCGTGCTCGCCACCGACCTGCTCTCCTTCGGCGCACGCTACAACTCCTACGCCTCGCCCGCCATCGCCAAGGAGTTCTACACCACCCTCGCGGCCGCCTCTCAGGTGCCCAAGGACAACTTCCGGGCCGCCGGCGACGCACAAACCCTCCCGCCCGACCTCGGCATGCTCGCAGGGTTGCCTTTTGCCGACGGTTACGATAGCCTTAACCTGCGCGGTCACGTACAGGTTTGGGAGATCGCCAATCGCAAACCGGTGTGGGGGAATCGTTTGAAGGCTGAAGATTTCCGCTCGGCCATTTGGTCCCTGTGGGGGGTGCGTCACCAACTGGTTACCAACCCCGCACTCCCCGGCGCACTCGCCCTCCGCCAACGGCCCGAAGTGCTTCCTAGGGCCTTCGTCGCCGCCGCGCTCTCGCAGCCTAGCGAAGCGCAGGTCGCCGCGCTCGCCAACGACCCCAGAAACGCCCCCACCGACCAGGCTACCCTGGCCAGACTTCGCCTAATGCCCGCCTCGCGCGACCTGCTGCCGGACTCCGTCGTGCGCTTCCTCGGGTATCAACCTGAGCGCGTCTCCCTCGATGTCTCGACCCCCGCCCCGGGCTGGCTCGTGCTCACCGATTCCTACTTCCCAGGCTGGCAGGCTTATGTGGACGGCACCAGACGGCCGGTCGAGCGCGCCTACCACACCCTGCGCGCCGTCAGCATCGAGCACGACAGTCGCGTCGAGTTCGTCTACTGGCCCGTCTCCGTCGCCCTCGGCCTCTTCCTTTCCGCGCTCGCGGTTGCCGCTAGTGCCGCCTGCCTGGCTTGGAGGAAGAGCAGGTGACTCACGTGGCATCCTGCGTTGACTCTCATGCCCACCTCTGCCATAAGGCCTTCCGCGACGACTTCCAGGACGTCCTCGCTCGCGCCCAGGAAAAGGGCGTTGACCTCGTCATCAACGTCGCCGTGGACCCCGAGAGCTCTCGCGCCGCCATAGAAAGGGCCGAGCAGAACCCGCATGTCCCCGCCACCGTGGGCATGCACCCGCACGAAGCCGTCAAGATGAACGAGAGAACCCTCAGGGAACTCCGTTCCCTCGCCGCCAGCCCCGGCGTGGTCGCCATCGGTGAGTGCGGCCTGGACTACTACCGCATGCTCTCGCCCCGTTGGTCTCAAGAGGATTGCTTCCGCAAGTGTATCCGTCTCGCCGCCCACTACAACCTCCCACTCATCGTCCATTGCCGCGACGCCGAACTCGAAGTGCTGGGGATTCTCCATGAGTTCCGCGCCGGCCTAGGGGGCTGCGTCGTCTTCCACTGCTTCTCCAGCCTGCCCGAGTACGCCCGCCGCTTCGTTGACCAGGGCTGTTACCTCGGCTTCGCCGGCAACGTCACCTATTGGGACCGCGAACGCCTCCGCCGCACGCTCTCCCAAGTCCCCCTCGACCGCATGCTCCTGGAAAGCGACTCCCCCTACCTCAGCCCGGACCCCTTCCGCAAGGATCGCAACGAGCCCGCCAACGTTCTGCTCACCCTCGAACGCCTTGCCGCCGGCCTCCAACGACCCGTCCAGGAGGTCGCCGCTCTCACCACCGCCAATGCCCAACACTTCTTCCGGCTCGGCCCCAAAGGAGAGGAATAACATGCCGCGTGTCTTACTCATCGCTTTCTGCCTCTGTGCCCTCCTCACCCCCCCCGCAAGCGCGGTCGCTCCCATGACTCTGGTCGCCGACGGCAAGCGCGTCGAGACTGAAGTCCACACCATCAATGGCGCCGCCATGGTGCCCTTCAAGCCCGCCCTGGCCGCTTGCGGCGTTACCGCCTCCTGGGTGGAGGAATCCCACGCCATCAGCGCCTACAATGCCGAACACGCCATGTACGTCGTTCTCGGGCAAAAGGCCGGCCTGGCGGACGGCTATCAGGTTGACGTTGACCCCCCCGCCCAGTTCATTGACGGTCACCTGTGCATCCCTCTCCGCCTGATCGTCAAAGCCTTCCAATTCCAGAGCATGTACGACGGCAACGCCCGCGTCTTTCACATCTTCACCAAGCCCAGCACGACCGCCCCCGCGGCCACGCCCGAACAGCCTGTGGGCCCCGAAGTGACCGTTGAACCGGCGCCCGCCCCTGCTCCGACCCCTGCCGGTGAGGAGCCTGCCCCAGCGCCGGCGCCGACTTCAGCGCCAACACCCGCCCCCGCTCCGCAGGCCGTGGCCACGCCCGCGCCAGTCGCCGCTCCAGAACCCACAGAGCCCCCCCCGCCATCAGTTCCAGCGCCCTCGGCCGCAACCCCCTTGCCCAGCGAGCAAGCCGTCACTCTTCCTGCAACCCTCGTTGACGGCTCGGCGCTCGTCTCCCTCCGCCGCGCCGCCGAGGCCTTCAGCGCCGGCCTCCAGTGGATCCCGGAACGCAAGGCCGCCCTCCTTCGCACGGCCCGCCACTCGCTGCAGTTCATCCTCGCAGAGACGCAAGCGGCCTTTGACGGCTCGGTCGTCACGCTGCCCGCCGCGCCCCAGATCGTCGAGAACGTCCTGCTGGTTCCAGCCCGCATCCTGGCCGCCGCCTTTGACGGCCGCGCCCTTTGGGACGGCGCCACCAAGACCGTGACCATAGCCGCCCCCAAGCAGGAGTTCGAGCCCGCCACCATTCACGACCTCCTGACCAACCCCAAGGCCTGGGCCGGACGCCTCGTCTCCGTAGCCGGCCGCTACGGAGGGCGCGAAGCCACCTCCCAAGCCCCGTACGGGACCCTGGCGCCGCCACCCTGGGGCAACGCCCCGGCCGGCATGATTAAGGACGACACCGGCGCCATCTTCTTCACCGGCGCTCCCGCCGCCGAACTCTCACCCGAGACACAGATGGACGTCCCCCTCATGGTCTCCGGCCTCGTCCGCCTCGACAAGGTCGGAAGCCCCTACATCGAAATCGCCGTCAAACGCTAAACCGAGCGGTCGCGGGCGGATTCTCTCCGCCTAAGTCTGCCGCCGCAGGACCGAAGCGAGTTCCCGCGCGGTAAGCGCTTGCACACCCAACAGGCTCCCGAGTTGGGTGATGTCGGGCGCGCGCAGCGCCGCCCTCGCCAGTAGCCCCGTGTCGGTCAATACCTCCCGCGGCGGGGCGTCCGCCACTAACTCGCCCCGCGACAGCACCACGCACCGCCTCGCATACCGGGCGGCCAGCGGAATGCTGTGCGTCACTATCACCACCGCCGTCCCCCTCCCGTTCACCTCTTGCAGCACGCCCATTACCCGCTCCTGCTCAACCCAGTCCAGCCCGGTAGTCGGCTCGTCCAGAATCACTACCTTCGGCCTCGCAGCCAACACGGACGCCACCGCCACGCGCTCCCGCTCACCCCTA
>CAZGSV010000061.1:0-19377 GCA_964528605.1 uncultured Armatimonadia bacterium | reverse complement strand
CCACGCTGCCCCGAAGCGAGCGACCGAGACTTGGTTGAACCGACGTCGCATTGGCTCGTAAGCGCCGCCAAGACGCTCCAAGAGGCCTGGACGTCCCGCCAGGGTGATCAGGTGGCCCTCAAGCCCCACGAAAGCGCCTATCAGCCCCTGGAGGACGCTGGGAGTCCCGGCCAAGAGGTCCGCCTCATCGAACAGCCAGACCAGGCCGCAGAGCCCCTGCTCTCGTGCCTCCTTGCGGGCATCCGCCAGGTCCCGCCGAATCGTTGGCACAGGCACGGGACGCAAGGCATCAGCGGACTTCCGCGCCCCCGCGTAGAAAGCGGCGAAGTCGGGTATCACGTACTTGAGCTCGGGCGGCACCTCCAGGGTCGCCATGATCGTCCGAAATGTTCGGAACACGTCCCCTTCGAGGCCCTCGTACAACCCGGCCTCCGTTGCGCAAGCCATTAGGGACTCGAACACCGAACGCCAGAATTCAAGTTCGCTCTCAACCACCGACCCCGTCAGCGTGACCACGACGGGCAGGAGGTCAAGGTCGTGGGCTCGTAGAGCGAGTACGTTCATTAGACTGGTCTTGCCACAACCCGGTTCGCCAACCAGGGCCAGGTGCGTGGCTTGGCCTTCCACGGCAGTTGCAAGGTAGTACCCGATCTCTTCGAGCTCGCGCTGCCGACCCGCGAGCAGATCCGCGCGCTGCACGGGACTGAGGAAGTCAAACGGGTTTGCTGCCAACTTGACCGCCCCCCTCAAGAAGGTGCTCGATCGCCCTGCGCGCATTTGCGAGTGCCGCGATGCAGCCCCGACGTTCGAGCCACCGCTTTCTATCCAGACCCGTGCCGATGCCTCTCGGGAGCCCGTGATACTCATGGAGCAGGGCGTACGCCTGCCGCACTGGCTGTGAGTCCAGTCCCAGGAACTCGTCGTCGAACCAGTCGGCGGCCCGTACCTGCTCCCAGACCGTTACCTGCACCACGTCCGGTACCTTCGACAGCAACAACTCCGCGGCCCTCAATTCGTCTGCGAGGCCTTGCAACTTGTCCCCGATGCTGACCCCGTGACAACAGCGCTCCAGCAGTTCCTCGGCCTTGCTTCCGATCCATCCACGAACCTCCGCCCACGCCCCCTTGACAACGTCGCAATCCTCGGGAGCGACGCCGCGGAAATGCGCGACTCTGTTCCGTACGGGCGCCAGCCGTGCGATCAGAGCGTGCACCGCCTCCTTGGAGAAGGCAAATCGGCTGAAACCGTCATCCCAGTTGTGGCGGGCCGCGATTATCTGGGAGAGGTCGCCCAGATCCGCGTAGTATAAAGGTGACCGTACCATTATTCCTCGCCATCCCCCCTCGCGTTCCTTGGGCGTGTTCGCCTGTATGTGGTCCCTTGGGCTGTCGGCGCCCCCCGGCACTTGCCGAAGCCACCGCGCGCCGTGGGTCTGCCGCATGACCTCCGCAATGAGCTCGCGAAGTACGTTCTCGATGCGGAAGAGGTACCCGTAGGCCTCCAAGCACCGCCCGAGCAACTCGTCGTCCCTATCGCCCACAACCATCAAACAGTGCACCACAGGGCATTATACCGAGAAACCATCGGCACCCACCAACCCAGCCCCTTCACGCTCAGCGCCTTGGGGAGTAGAGGTAGACGGGCCGGAAGAGGCCGCCGAGGCTGCCCTCGGCATAGGCATGGACCACCAGCAGGTTGGGCTTGTCCGGGAGCACCTTGCTCGTGATGTCAATCTCGAAGGGCATCTGCCACCCTTCGGGCGAATCGTCGTAGTGGTGGTAGAGCAACTGGCCGTTGAGGTAGACCCAGGCCACCTCGTCCACGGCGCTGAAGCGCAGGATGATCCTCTTGCCGCGGAACCGCTCGGGGACGGTGAAGGTGGTGCGCGCCCAGCCGTGGCCGCTCAACTCACCCTTGCCGAGTTGGCGCCACCACTGGTCGCGGGTCGAGACCTCGCCCCAGCCTTTGGTCTCGGGCAGATACCACTTCTCCCTCTCGCCGCGGCCGTCGGGATCGTACTTGAAGTCCCACTGGTCCGGCAGCGCGCAGATCAGGGCGTTGCGCTTGCGGAAGTCAGCGCTCTCGGGCCATTGCTGTAGTTCGACTACCTCGGCGCGGCCGAGGTCGCGCCGCTCCTCCGGCGCCACATGCAGAGCCTGAAAGTAAGCGTCAGAGACGTTATCTCGCGTCCACCAGTTGAGCCGCTCGGTATAGACCCACACGTACTCGTCCGACACGCGCAGGGCGCTGACCAGCGCGCGATGGAACTCCCACGGTGTGAAGTGGTTCTTGTCAAACTCGTCAGGGAAGAAGCCCCCCCGACCGCCGGAGTCATAGTCCATCCAGGTGCCGAAGCCGGCCTGCACCTTCCTCTGATAGGCGAGCGGCACCGCACACATCTCGCGGGCCGTGTTATGCATGAAACCGTAGGCGTCGAGGAACCGGTCGCGCGTCTTGTAGCCGTACGACAGTTCCCATCCGTCCACGATCTTCGTCTGCTCGGAGGCGGCTTCAATGACCCCGTCGAGGAACGGCGCCAGCAGCCCGTTGCTCGCCTTCTCCAGCGCGAAGCCGGTGCCCATCTCGCGCCACGGCAGTTCGTAGCCGAAGGTGAGGAAGATGGTGACGTCGGGGAACTCGCTGTTGATGGCCTGGATGACTTCACGCCCGCGCAAGCGCGCTTGCTCCGCATACTCCGTGAACGACTTGTCCTGGTACTTCATCTGCCCGTAGGTGAAGAGTTGCTTCTGGTACTGCTCGACGTCGAAGAGAATGCCCTTCAGCCCCCCCTGCTGGGCCAGGCGGGCGCACAGGCGGCAGTTGTGCAACACGGGAGAGAAGTCGTCGAACCAGTCCACGTCGCCCGGCGTGGTATTCATGCGCAGGAAGTTGTCGGTGAAGCGGGTGAACTTGGTCGCCCGCAGGTCCTCGATGAGCGGCTCAATGACCCCGGGATCCACCGCCTGGCTGCCGAACGTCTGCCAATCGAGGCTCCCGCCCTGCCCGTCCGGCGTGGTGTAGCGCGGCGCGATCACGGTGCCGTCGAAGGGCACCGTCTCCATGACGGCGACGTTCTCGCGCGCGTATTTGGTGTCTGGCGTGTCCCAGCCGAACTCGATGACCTTCTTGGGCAGCGGGCCGAACGCCCGGGCCGGTCCGGCGACGCCGACCAGCGCAAAGGCAATCAGGCAAGCCACCGCTGCGGCGCGAGTCACACTACCACCCCCAGGATGCTGGAGTAGCGGATCAGACTAGGCCGGCGTCTAAGGCAAGTCAACGAACGGGGGGCGCTTGCTCGCGTGGGCCGCGAGCGCCACAATACCTGCACTCTGATTGTGGGGAGGGAGCAACTTGCGCACCTCGCTTTCTCGCCTCGGACGGCCGGCGCGCCGAGTCCTGATGGCCTTCTGCGCCCTCGCTGCGCTGACGCTCGCCGGCAACCACCGAGGCGGTCCGCCTTGCCAGCCTGCGAACAGTTCGCTATGTTGCGCCCCAACAGCATCGGCGCCACGGCCCCCGCTCGCCGCCGCTCTGTCTCCGTTCGCCGTGTGGCTCTTGCCGGGGCACGCCGAGGCGGTAGCCGATGAGCCCGAGCAGGGAGTGAAGCGCATGAGACTCGGATTCGTCACCTACAACATCGCCAAGGACTGGGACGTCCCGACCATAATCCAGATGTGCAAGGCGAGCGGCTTTGAAGGAGTCGAACTGCGCACCACGCACGCCCACGGGGTCGAACTGAGCCTCACCGCCGGGCAGCGCGCCGCCGTCCGCGAGCAGTTCGAGGAGGCCGGAGTGGCGATCGCCGGGCTAGGGACCGCGTGCGAGTATCAGAAGCCGGACGCCGCCGAGGTGCGCCGCAACATTGAGGAGACCAAGGAATGGGTGAAGTTGGCCGCCGACCTCGGCTGCCCCGGCGTCAAGGTGCGTCCCAACGGCCTCCCCGAAGGTGTGCCGCAGGAGAAGACCTTGGAACAGATTGGCTTGGCCCTACGTGAATGCGCGGAGTTCGCGCAGCCGTACGGGGTGCAGATTCGGCTCGAGGTGCACGGCGGCGGGACCTCGCTGGTGCCTAACGTGCGCAAGATTCTTGACTACGCCAACCATCCGAATCTCTGGGTGTGCTGGAACTCTAACGACTCCGACCTCTCCGGCGACGGCCTCGAGGCCAACTTCAACCTGGTCGCCGGGCGCATCGGCCTGGTGCACATGCGCGACCTTTACATAGAGAACTATCCCTGGCAACAGTTGCTTTCGCTGCTGAAGAACTCGGGCTACACCGGTTTCTGCCTGGCCGAGATACAGGCGAGCGCCGACCCCGAGCGAGTGCTCAAGTACTATCGGGCGCTGTGGCTCGAACTCCAGCGATAAGCGCGCGACCTCCGGCGCCAGGGTTTCCGCCGAACGGAGTTGCCCGGCGTCCGGCGTAAAGCCGGACGCTACCGATGGAGAGCAAGAGAAGAAAGGAACATCACTGATGCGAAAGGCGAAACGCGGGAGCAAGGTTCGTTGTGCGGTGATCGGCTACAGCATGGGGCAGACGCACGCCAACTACATCCGCCAGACCGAGGGCTTGGAACTGGTGGCGGTGTGCGACCTCGACGCGGGGCGCCGGCAGTTGGCCAGAGAGGAGCACCCCGGGATCAAGACCTACTCGAGCGTGGCCCAGTTGCTGAGTAAGGGTGACTTCGACCTGGCGTCGGTAGTCACGCCTCACAGCACGCACGCGCCCATAGCGCTCCAGTTGCTCAAGGCGAAGAAGCACGTGGTGCTCGACAAGCCAATGTGCCTGACGGTGAAAGAAGCGGACGCGATGATCAGTGCGGCCAAGAAGTCGCGCGTGATGCTCAGCGTCTTCCACAACCGCCGCTGGGACGGGGACTTCATGACGCTACTCGATATCATCAAGCGCGGCCTCATCGGCGAAGTCTTCCACGTCGAAGCCTGGGGCGGCGGCTACGGTCATCCGGGAAAGACGTGGCGGGCGGACAAGAAGATCTCCGGCGGCGCGCTCTACGACTGGGGCGCGCACTATGTGGACTGGATACTGCACGTGGTGCCGAAGAAGATGGTCAGCATCACCGGCTTCTTCCACAAGCGCGTCTGGATGGACGCCACCAATGAAGACCATGTGGAGGCGATAGTGCGCTTCGAGGGGGGCGAGGTCGCCAACCTGCAACTCTCTAACATCGCGCGCGCCGGCAAGCCGCGCTGGCACATCCTGGGTACCAAAGGGGCAATCGTGGACCAGGGCGGCTCGTTCCGGGTGTACACGGAGGTGGCCGGGCTGCCGGCGCAGTTGGAGGTGCCGTATCAGAAGAGCCGATGGGAGGCGTACTACCAGACGGTTGCGGACCACCTGGTGCGCGGCAAGCCGCTGGCAGTGACGCCGGAATCGGCGCGGCGCGCCATTCAGATCATGGAGTTCGCCGGGCGGTCCGCCAAGGCCGGGAAGCCCATACCGGTGCAGTACCCGTAGAGGGTTGCGGCCTGAAACGTCCGAGGTGTTGGCGGATGCCGGCGCAAGGTGCGGACAAGTCAAGCCTGAAAGGCCGAGTTACGCGAGCGGTGGGTGTCCCGGGGTGAAACCGGGCGCCACGGAGCAATGACAACTATGTCGATGAAAGGACGGTAAGGATGCCGGCAAAGAAGTCGAAAGGGAAGATTCGTTGTGCGCTCGTTGGTTACGGGGGGGCCTTCAACATGGGCCGCGCCCACGGCAACTGGATCAACAAGACGCCGGGAATGGAGACGGTCGCGGTGTGCGACGTGGACCGGGCCCGCCTCAAGGTCGCCAAGGAGGAACTGCCCGGCGTCAAGACCTACCCCAGCGTCACCCAGTTGATCAACAAGGCGGACTTCGACCTGGGCGTCATCATTCTCCCGCACAACATGCACGCGCCGGTGGCGCTCGAGTTGCTCAAGGCCAAGAAGCACGTGGTGCTGGAGAAGCCCATGTGCATAACCGTCAAAGAGGCGGACGCGATGATCAGCGCGGCCAAGAAGTCGCGCGTGATGCTGAGCGTGTTCCACAACCGCCGCTGGGACGGCGACTTCATGACCATTCTCGACCTCATCAAGCGCGGCCTCATCGGCGACGTCTTCCACCTTGAGGCCTGGGGCGGCGGCTACGGCCATCCCGGCAAGTGGTGGCGCGCGAACAAGAAGATCTCCGGCGGCGCGCTCTACGATTGGGGCGCACACTTCGTGGACTGGATTCTCCAGGTTGTTCCCAAGAAGATGGTCAGCATTACCGGCTTCTTCCACAAGCGCGTGTGGATGGACGCGACCAACGAGGACCACGTCGAGGCCATCATCCGCTTCGCGGGCGGCGAGATCGCCAATCTGCAACTCTCCAACATTGCGCGCGCAGGCAAACCGCGCTGGCACCTCCTCGGCACCAAGGGCGCGATCGTTGACCAGGGCGGCTCGTTCCGAGTGACCACCGAGGTCACGGGCCTGCCGGCGGAACTGAACGTGAAGTATCAGGAGAGCAAGTGGGACGCGTATTATCCGACCATCGCCGACCACCTGCTGCGCGGCAAGCCGCTGGCGGTCACCGCGGAATCCGCGCGCCGGGTGATTGAGGTCATCGAGTTCGCGGAGATGTCCTCCAAGGCGGGCAAGACCATCCCGGTCAAGTATCCGTAGCGCGGTACAGGTCCGCCTCAGGCACACCCCGAAACGACCCCGCCTCCAGCGGGTTCGCGTGCTAGGGCGGCGCCCGACTACGCCCCTCCCAGGCGGCGGCGCTGGCTCTCGACGGCCAGGACCGCTCGTCCGAGAGGCCAGTGCCTGTGAGATTGGCGCCCGGAGCGATCTCCGCCGCTGGCATTGGCCATTTCACCTCTTGACAGGAAAACACCAGTGTGCTATAATACTGGTTCATGGCCTCGCATCCCGCACTGCGCTGGGCGAGCCCAGTAGTCGAAGAGTTCCTGAAGGAACGCGGGCCCCGAGCCCTCCCGGCACCGGCGGCCTTAGGCTCCGCTCACCAGCCGACGCGCGTGGCGCTGCCTGGGCGCCAGGGCAGCGAGGCGCGCGAGGACAAGGACGACCAGCGGCAAACGGAGGCTCGACCATGGAATGGACCAAGGATGTGTATGAAACGAGCGTTAGCAGCCGCTGCTGGTGCTACACACCCTACGATGCCGGATGGGACGAGAGCCATCGGCACGGTCCAGATATGCGCGCCGACAATGAACTGGAGCAGATCGTCGCCATGGAGGGGGAAGTTGGCGAGGTTCCGGGCTGGGCGCAGGAGATCGTCGAGAGGGCGATAAACTTCCTTCCGCCGTGCGGGCACTACCTCTTCCCTCTTGCGTATCTCGACGCCGTCAGCGCGATCGGTGAGGAAACGCCGCCCGCTTTCGTGCATGGATGCTTCACCGTCCAGCGCCAGCGGAAGGAACGCTTGGCGGACTACCTGCTGTGTCTGGACGCCTGGTTGGCGGGGACGAGCCCGGAGGCGCCGGTGCGGGAATTGGCGGCGCGCGGGCGCAGCGAGGTTGCTTGGCAGACCATTTGCGCCGACCTCTGGAATGCCTTGGGTGAGCGGACCGAGACGAAAGAACTGCTCGTGGAACGGACACTTCACCGGCAGCGTTGGTGGCTCAAGTCAACCGTGTGGGACGACGATGCCAGGGATGTCTTCTGCAGGGATCAATACCTGGGCGAGGTTCGCTGCAGCGGCGATCACTACGGTAATCCGGCGTTCCGCGACCCCTACTTCGCCGAGAGCAAATCGCACCGGATCCAGCGGGTTGAAGCGAGACTCGCGGAGATTTGCCAGGACTGGGAATGGTTCAAGGATGTGATTGACTGGTCGTGGCTGTGCGCACCGAAAGCATTTCGCTTCCTGGAGGGCCTGCTGTGGTCGATTGGCAAGGAACGACCAGCGGTCAGCCTGCCCTCCTATCCCCTGGAGAACGCAGATGAAGTGCCCGGCTTCCTGCGGTGTGAGGATACCTACCCGGATCGAGAGCAGGCCTCCCGTTGGTCGCAATCATTCCTCGCCGCGCTGCGAAGTTGGTCGCGGGGAGAAGCCGTGGAAGGCAAGGTGGCTGCGGATGTGGCTCGTCGGCTGGGCGAGGCGACTGCGGTCAAGCGCTGGCTTGTCAGGCTTCTGGTGCGGAAGATCGAACTGTGGCAAACGGCGGAAATGGTGTTGTTCACACCACGACCCGGCGGCAAGAAGGGGACACGTTCCGTAGGGTGACCCCCAACAGGCGGTTTCCCCGAGATGGGCCGTGCGGCGCTCAGCCCCTGGCAGCCCCGTCGCCACCACCGTTTCCATGGCGCCCACCCAGCAGCCCCTAGGTGTGAACGATGTCTTGATACACTCGGCACACCGTCTCTTGACACCCAACAGGTCGTGGTCGCGCGGCCTCCACTGACGGGACCTCGCCTTCTGTGCTAGACTCTTTCCGCGCCCCGTTGGGGTGACCGGCCCGGGGCGCGGAAGGGGGAAACGAAGACGAGGGGAATCCTGACCGTCCTCTTCGGCCTAATCCTGGCCGTGGGCGTGGCCGCGTCCCAGCCAGAGACGACGCTCGACCCCGCGAGCGTGCTCCAGGAATGGAGCGCGCGCATGCAGGTGGCGGACTCGTTCCACGCCGTGGGACGGCAGTCGGAGACCTTCGGCCTGGCGGGGACGTTCAGCGCCACCAATGAGTCCCTCGTAGTCATCTGGTACCAGAAGCCCAACCGCCTGCTCTGGAAATGGGGAAGCGGGCGAGTGGTCTTCGACGGGAGTAGTGTTTACCCGTACGAGGGGGGTGAGCCGGTTGCCTACCGCTCGCCCGCGCCGAGCCTCCCCTCCGACTGGATGTTCTGGTTCCTGGTACCGATGGCAGGGCCGACAGACGCGCCGGCAGCCTTCGACGAGCAGAAAGTCCTGGGTCTACTCGCAGCCAGCGCAACCGCAGTCCAGAGCGACGACGCCATCCTCTTGCGGGCCGAGATGCCGTACCAGCGGTGGAGCGAGCTTCTCAATGCGATGGGGCGAGCCGGGGGCTTGCCCTGGGCCGGGGGCATGCCGCCTGAGGTCGCGCAGGTTTTTGGTGGAATAAACCTCAAGTGGGAGGTTGGCTTGAACGCCACGGACTACCTGCCCCGCTACCTGCGCGCGGGGCTCCGGATGACCAACTTCCCAATGGTCGTCGGTACCGAGCTGCGCTTCTCCACCGTCGCCTGCAACAGGCGCGTGCCCGCCTACAAGTTCAAGTTCCGGCCTCCGGAAGGGGTAGAGGTGAGGGAGGGACCGCGTCCGTCCCCGACCTTCGGGCCGTTTCCCGAGCCCGAGAAGCCTCCGGCCGTCTCTTACACCGACTTCACGCTGGAAGACGTCCACGGCCTGCCGCTCAGCCTCAGGGAGTACTCCGGCAAGGTCATCCTCCTCAACTTCTGGGCCACCTGGTGCGCCCCCTGCCGGCAGGAGATCCCCGAGTTGGAGGCCTTCTGGCAAGCGCACAGGAATGACGGCGACGTCGTGCTGCTGGCCATTTCCGAGGACGAGACAGGCACGGACCTGCACTCCTTCGTCGCGCAGCAGGGGATAACCTTCCCGGTGCTCGCGGACGAGCAAGGCAAGGTGCGGGACCTCTACAGCGTTAAGTTCTACCCCACAACCATCGTGTTTGACCGCGGTCAGAAGCACCTGCGCACGCTCGTCGGAGCGCAGACGCGCGCGACGCTGGAGGAAGTGCTCACGCAAGCCCGCGCGGCGCCGTAAGGGCAGGCGACCCTGGCCGCCTCCTGTTTTGTAGGAGCCCGCCTTAGGCGGGCGGCGACAAGCGGATGGGTGCCTGAGGGCCGACCTAGGGGCTCGGGATTGCCCCCGGGGCGGCGTCGGCGCCGCCCCCACGCGAGGAAACGGGAACGGCCTCCCGTTCTCGGGTAACCTGGGGTGATCATCCATTCTGACGCGCGAGAATGGGTTGCTGTCCCTATTCTCCGCGGCTACACTGGATTCGAGGAATGAGGAAAGGGGAGAGGACAATGAGGGCTTGCATCGTCGGGTTGTGTCTGATTCTGGTCAGCGGAGGCCCGGCCACCGCACAAGCCGCCACGCCGCTGGACGCGCAGACCGTGCTGCAAGAGATGAGCGCCCGGATGATGGCGCTCGACTCCTTCCATCAGGTCGGCCAGATGTCCAGCACCCTAAGCATGGGCCAACTGGGCCAGGGCCTTCCCGTCTTCACTCTCGAGACCTGGTATGAGAAGCCCAACAGGCTGGCGACCAAGTGGGGAAACCTCCAGACGATCTACGACGGCACCTACGGCTACTTCTACGCTGAGGGCAGCCCGCTCGCTTATCGCTATCCCGCCGCCGGCCTGCCGGCAGGTTGGCAGCAGTGGTCTTCGCAGATGGCGCTAGGGGGCGCGCCGTCGGCCTCCTACACGCCCGAGATCATGCAATGGCTGACCCAGAGCGCCACTGCCTACCAGGCGGGCAACGATATCCACGTAACCTTCACCCTAACCGGCGAGCAACTGATGCAGATCACGTCGGCGATGGGCATGGGAGTCCCTGGGATGCCTGGAGGGAGCGGGGCGGAGGGCGGCGCGGACATAATGCAGGTCTTGTCGCAGATTCTGGGCGGGATGCAGATGAACTGGGACGTGGTGCTCGACGCCTCGACGTATATGGTGTGCTACCTCCAGGGCCAGGTCGGCATGCCGACGCTCGGCTTCTCCACCGACTTCATGCTTCAGTTCACCACGAATGAGGCAAACGTGCCCGTGCCGCCCGAGGTATTCGTGCTCAACGTGCCCGCAGGTGTTGAGATGGTGGACGGCGTGCCTCCCCCCATGGCGCTGGGCGGGCTTGGGGCGGGCATTGGTCAGCCTCCGCCGCCTTCGTACCAAGAAGAGCAGTGAGTTCGGCCTCATCCGCGCTCGCGTCGGACGGGCCGCCGAGACGGCCGGAACTCCCCGGAGCAGGCTCGGCGGCCTTTGCATCTTTAGACACATGACCATCGGGAGGCAGGAACAGTGACCGCCAGACAGCGACTGCACGAGACGCTCGGTTTCGGTAGCCCCGACCGCGTGCCCTATTGGGAGGTAATCGGCCACTGGGCGGAGGCCGTCGAGCGCTGGCAGGAAGAGGGGCTGCCGGCCGACGTTCACCTTAGGCAGTACTTCAACCTGGATCGCTACGAACTGGCGCCGATTCACATCGGCCTGATGCCGGCCTTCAAGGCGGAGATCCTGGAGCAGGACGAGACCACCGAGGTCTACCGCGACGAGTTCGGCATTCTCTACCGCCGCGTGCGCAAAGGGCGCACGATTCCCCAGTACATCCGCTTCCCGTTGGCCACGCGTGACGACTGGAACGACTTCAAGCGCCGGCTCAACCCCGACTCGCCGGCGCGCTACCCCCTGTATTGGGAGGACTACAAGCGCTGCGTCGCCGGCCGCGACTATCCCTTAGGCGTCCACGGCGGCAGCATCTTCGGCTGGCTGCGCAACTGGATGGGCTTGCAGGGCATCTCGCTCGCGCTCTACGACGACCCGGCCTGGGTGCAGGAGATGATGGACCACCTCGCCGAGTACATGATGCGGCTGGTGTCGCGCGCGGTGGAGGAGATCGGCGACATTGATTACTGCATCATGTGGGAGGACATGTGCTACCGCTCCGGCAGCCTCATCTCGCCCGGACATTTCAAGAGGATGATGGTGCCCTGCTATCGGAGGATCACCGGCTACCTGCGCAGCCACGGCGTCAAGCACATCATGGTGGATTGCGACGGCAATCACGACGAGTTGATCCCCCTCTGGCTGGAAGGCGGCGTGAACGGGGTCTATCCGCTGGAGGTGGCCGCGGGCGAGGACCCCGTGGCGCTACGCAAGAAGTACGGGCGCGACCTCCTCCTGTGCGGCGGGATAGACAAGCGCGTGCTGGCGCGGGACAAGAAGGCCATCGAGCAGGAGGTCAGGAGCAAGGCGCCCTGGCTCATCGAGCAGGGCGGGTGGATTCCCTCCATTGACCACGCGGTGCCGCCGGACGTGCCTTTCGAGAACTACTGCTACTATTGGGAACTCCTCCGCGAGATCGCGGAGAGGGGGTGAGCCGCCGCGGGGCGTATGGCGATACGCCTCTACGGCGCCCACGGTGCTGCTTCATTCGCGCCGCGTTTCGCCCTATGCTTCACGCAGGCGACGACCGGGCACCGAGGTGATGGCGATGAAATCCGAGACGCCGGAGGAAAGGAAGAAGCGCGCGGCCGCAATCCTCAAACGCCTCAAACGCGCCTACCCCAACGCCACCACCGCGCTCAACTGGTCCAACCCGCTTGAATTGCTCGTTGCCACCGTGCTCTCGGCCCAATGCACCGATGAGAAGGTCAATCAGGTCACGACCACGCTCTTCTGGAAGTACAGGACCGCCCAAGACTACGCCCGCGCCTCGCAAGCGACCTTCGAGCAGGAGATCCGCAGCACCGGCTTCTTCCGCAACAAGGCCAGAAGCATCATCGGCTTAGCGCAGAAGATAGCCGCCGAGCACAGCGGCGAGGTGCCCGCCGACATGGAGGTGCTCACGTCTCTCCCGGGCGTCGCGCGCAAGACCGCCAACGTCGTGCTCGGCACTGCCTTCGCCATCTCATCGGGCGTGGTCGTGGATACGCACGTGGCGCGGCTCTCGCACCGCCTGGGCCTGACGATGCAGAAAGCCGCCGAGAAGATCGAGAACGACCTAATGGCGCTCTTCCCCAAGAAGGATTGGGTCGTTCTCGGGCACAGCCTGATCCTGCACGGCCGCGCCATCTGCACCGCGCGCAAGCCTCTGTGTGACCGGTGCCCGGTGAGTGACCTGTGCCCCAAGATCATGTAGCCTGCGCGAGCCCGTGCTCGAGAGGCCGAATATCTGAGCACCACACAACCGATGAAACAGGAGGCAGCCGGATGAAGCGCACCTACGAACCACACGTGTTCCTTGAGCGCGCCTACAAGGAGGCGGAGAGGCGATTGGCCCTCCAGTGGGAAGGCGAGGCGCAGTGGCGCCGCTGGCGCGCGGCGCTCACGCGCAAACTGCGCGAACTGCTGGGAGGCTTCGACGACCCGGTTTGCCCGGTGCGGGCCGAGGTGCTCGAGCGCAACAAGATGAAGGGCTACGTGCGCGAGAAGGTCGTCTTCCAGAGCCGGCCCGATACCAGCGTGCCCGCCTGGGTGCTGATCCCGGATAAAGGCGCCCCCCCCTACCCCACCATGATATGCTTGCACGGCCACGGCCGCGGCAAGGATTCCATCATCGGCATCGGCGAGGACGGCGCCCAGCGCACTGAGCCCGCGGAGTACCAACGCGACTTCGCCGTGCAGGCCGTGCAGCAGGGCTACCTAGCCATAGCGCCGGACCAGTTCGGCTTCGGCGAACGGCGCAACGCCGCCGACATCAAGGAAGGCGCGGGCAAGAGTTCCTGCCGGCCGATCTCGATGAACGGCCTCATGCTCGGTCGCACGACCATTGGCATGCGCGTCTGGGACGCCATGCGGGTCTTGGACTACCTGCGCAGTCGCAAGGACGTAGACCCCAAGCGCATCGGCTGCATGGGGATATCCGGGGGGGGCACGACCACGCTCTTCGCGGCTGCTCTGGACGAGCGGATCGCGGCGGCACTCGTGAGCGGCTACCTCAACACCTTCCGCACCAGCATCATGGCGATGACCCATTGCGAAGACAACTACATACCCGCCATCCTCAAGTGGGCGGAGATGCCCGATATCGCCGCACTGATAGCGCCACGTCCGCTCTTCGTGGAGAGCGGGACCAAAGACGGCATCTTCCCCATCGCCGCGACGCGCGCGGCAATCCGCGGACTCCGTCAACTGTACCGTTCACTGGGCCACGTAGATCGGTTCGGCTACGAGATCTTGGACGCCGGACACGAGTTCAGCGGCCGCAAGGGTTGGCCGTTCCTCAACCGCTGGCTCAAGAAGCAGCCGAGATAGGGGGTCCGCTCCGCAAAGTCCCCGCCGAGCGCACGCGAACGAGGCTGTTTGACCGTGCTTTTGCGGCAGCCCTATAATCCTGCCACTGGGATTCCCGAGGCCCACGAGGAAGGGTGTGGCGAGGCGTGGTGAAACCTTCTTCCCTGAAATCAGAGATTGCCAACATCCTGCAGAACGACGCGCGCACCCCGCAAGCCGAGATTGCGGAGCGCCTCGGCATCAGCCGGCAGCGAGTGCGGCGCCTGGTCAACGAACTGGAGCAGGAAGGCGTCATCGTCAAGTACACCGCCCGCATTGACTGGTCCAAGGCCGAGGAGCGCATGCTCTTTGCCTTCATCGAGGTGAGCGTACGGCCGGAGCGCGACACCGGTTTCGGCGGCACCGCCATGCGCATCGCGCGCTTCCCGGAAGTGCATTCGCTCTACCTGGTGGCCGGTGAGTACGACCTGCTGGCGGTGGTCAACGGGCGCTCGATTCAAGACATCGCGGATTTCGTGGCCCAGAAACTCTCGCCCCTGGAGGGCGTCGAGCGCACCGTCACTCGCTTCGTGCTGCAGAACTTCAAGGTGGACGGCCATCTCCTCATTGACACCCAAGAGGAGGACAGGAGGCTTCCCATCCTGCCATGAGCAAGAAGAGGCGCGCGATCTCGGAGCGAGTGGCCAGCCTCCCGCCCTCGGGCATCCGCAAGTTCTTCGACATCGCCGAACGGATGGAGGGCGTCATCAAACTGGGCGTGGGCGAGCCTGACTTCGCCCCCCCCTGGCACGTGCGCGAGGCCATGATTGACTCCCTCAGCCGCGGGCGCACCTGCTACACCTCCAACGCCGGCCTGTGGGAGTTGCGCTGCGGGGTCGGCGACTACCTGGCGGCCACCTACGGCGTCCAGTACGACCCGGCTACAGAGATACTCATCACCGTCGGGGTCAGTGAGGCCCTCGACGTCGCTCTCCGCTGCCTGCTCGACCTCGGCGACGAAGCCATCGTGCACCAGCCCTGCTTCGTCTCCTACCCCTCCTGCGTCACCTTGGCCGGTGGCACGCCGGTCATCGTGCTCACCCACGAGGCCGACGACTTCAAACTGCGGCCCGAGGCAGTGGAGGAGGCGGCGACCGAGCGCTCCAAGGTGCTAATGCTGAACTACCCTAACAACCCCACCGGTGCGGTGATGAGCGGAGAGGAACTGGCGGCGGTCGCGGAGGTGGTCGAGCGTCACGACCTCTACGTGCTATCGGACGAGATCTACTCCGCCTTGACCTACGAAGGTGAGCACCGCTGCTTCGCCTCTCTGCCGGGGATGCGGGAGCGCACGGTGCTGCTCAACGGCTTCTCCAAGAGCCACGCCATGACCGGGCTGCGCATCGGTTACGCGGCGGGGTCGCCGGAGATCATCGAGGCGATGACCAAGGTGCACTCCTACGTGGCCATGTGCGCGCCGGTGTCGGCGCAGATCGGCGCGGCCGAGGCGCTGCGCAACGGAGGGCAGGCGGTGGCGGAGATGTGCAGGGAGTACGACCAGCGGCGGAGAGTGTTCGTGGCCGGGCTGAACCGGATCGGCCTGCCGTGCTTCGAGCCTAAGGGAGCCTTCTACGCCTTCCCCTCCGTGCAAGCGACGGGCATGAGCAGCAGCGATTTCTGCGAACGCCTGCTGGTGGAGCAGCGCGTGGCCACTGTGCCCGGGACCGCCTTCGGCGCGTGCGGCGAGGGCTACATCCGCTGCGCGTATGCGAGTCCGATACCCGAGTTGAAGGAAGCGCTGGAACGCATGCGGACGTTCCTGCGCGAGCATCAGGTGGAGGGGGCGCAAGCGGCCAGCCAGGCGCAGGCAGCCTGGCAGCGAGGCAAGTAAATGCGGGTCAGCCCATTGACAGGCCATCCCCCGGCGGCAGCGCGGGTGGCGGCGGTGGTGGGCGAGTTCCTCCTTATCTACGCCGCCGCGGTTGTCCTGCCTGCGGGCGTGGCGGTCCTGTACGGCGAGCACACCGCGCTGCCCTTTCTCTCGCTGGCGGCCGCCAGCGCCGCTCTGGCTCTGGTCCTGCGTCGCTTGGGCAAGTGGGGGCCGCTGGACGAACGCGAGGCCATGGCTACCTGCGCCGCCTCCTGGCTCTTGGTGTCCTTGGCGGGCGCCTGGCCCTTCTATGCCTGCCTGCGCGTTACCCCGGTGGACGCCGTCTTCGAGTCCGTCAGCGGCTTCACCACCACCGGCATGACCGTGCTCTCGGGGCTCGATCGCCTGCCCCGCAGCCTGCTCTTCTGGCGCTGCTTCACTCAGTACCTCGGCGGCATCGGCATCCTGACCTTCTTCCTGTTCGTGGGCTTCCGCAAGGGCACGCTCGCCCACCGCCTGTTCAGCGCCGAGGGGCGGCACCTGCACGCCGGGCGCCCCACGCCTAGCGTGGGCCGAACGGTCATCTTCTTCGTGGTCATCTACCTGACGCTCACCGCGACCCAGACGGTCGCGTTGAGGCTCGCCGGGGTGGACTGGTTCGATAGCCTGACTCACGCCATGACCACCATCGCCACTGCCGGCTTCAGCAACCACGACCAGAGCGTCGCCTATTACGCCCAAGCCGGCTACCCCCACGCGGGTCTCATCGAAGGCCTATTCGCGCTCTTCATGATACTCTCCGGCATGAACTTCCTGGTGCTCTACCGCGTGGGGCGCGGCCAGTTGAGCGCCCTGTGGGATGGCGGGGAGATAAGGTGGTACTGGGGGTTCCTGGTGCTGGCGGGACTGGCCGTGAGCGCGGACGTGCTCTTTCCTTCCGGGGGGGGCGAAGGGGCGGTGGGCGCCAACCTGCGCGCCGCCGGTTTCCAGGTCGCCGCCCTCACCAGCACCACCGGCCTGCTCACGCGTCAGCCCTACGACCCCATCTTCGGCGGCGTGGCGCGCCAGACGTTCCTGCTCCTGATGCTGGTGGGCGCCTGCGTCGGCTCCACGGGCGGAGGGCTCAAGATGATGCGCGCCATGCTGCTCGCCCGCGTCGGCCTGCGTGAGATGCGCCGCGCCACCATGCCCGGCCAAGCGGTCACCCCCCTCATCGTGGACGGCAAGATAGTCGAGGAGGGCCAGGTCTCCCGGGTCGCGGCGTTGGGGCTTGCGCTGCTGATGGTGATCGGAGTGGGAGCGCTCGCAGCCGCCGCCCTCGCCGGCCTCTCGCCCGCGGACGCCTTCTCCGTCTCGGTCTCCGCCGTCAGCAACATCGGACCTACCTTGGTGCACCCGGCCCGTGTAATGGGCTTCCCCGCCCCCCTCAAGTTGCTGCTGGCCGTGGCCATGTTCGTCGGTAGGCTGGAAGTGTTCCCCGTTATCGCGCTGCTCTCGCGGCGCACCTGGCGTTAGGAGGAAAGCCTATGTACGTCGTCATTGCCGGCGCGGGAATGGTGGGCGGAACCCTCGCCGCTCGCTTGGTGGACCGCGGCCACGACGTCGTCGTGGTGGACGCCAGCCGCGAGCGCTGCGAGGAGATCTACTCCGAGGTGGGCGCGGTCTCCATCCACGGCAACGCCACCAACGTCGGCGTCCTTGAAGAAGCGGGCATCGAGCGCGCCCAGGTCGCCGTGGGAGTGATGCGCGAGGACGCGGACAACCTCGCGTTCACGCTTATCGCCCGCTCCTACGAAGTGCCCCATCGGGTCGTCCGCATGCGCGACCCTCGCTACGAGCAAGCGTTCCGGCTCGCGGGCGCGACCTACGTGCTCAGCGTCGTCAACCTCTACATGCACCACCTGATGCCTGCTCTGGAGCGCCCGCCGCTACGCCACATCTGCGAACTGGCGGACGGCAAGGCCGACTTGGTCAGCGTGACGCTCACCGAGGGCAGCCGCTGGGTGCGCCGCCCGTCCACCCCCGAAGACCTACAGAAGCGTCTCCCCGAGTTCGCGGTGCTGATAGGCGTGGTGGGAACCGACGGCTCGCTACACGCGCGCAGCGAGGGCGTAAGCCTGCGCCCCGGTGACGAACTGATCTTCATCGGCAGAGGGGGAGACCTCATGAGCCTGGCGGAATACGTGCTGGGCAAGGGTTGAGGACGGGTTCAGTGCTAAGGCGTCGTCAACGCAAAGAGGTTACGGGGCGCGGCGAGCCCCGCTGGCTGCGCGCCAAGATTGATCTCTTGGTGGAGCGGGCACGGGCGGCGCTGCGACCCGCCGCCAGCCTGCGCGGCTCCGAAGGCGTCGTCTTTTTTGTCCGCTTCGCCTTGGTATTGGCCCTCGCCTTCGTCCCCGTTGCCGGCTCCCTCACGACTCCCTATGGATTCGGGTCCTTTGCCGTGCACGTCTATCTGCTGGTCGCCGTCGCATTCGTTTACGCCTGCGGCCTCTTCTACATGTACGCGCACGACCTGCTGCCCGCCTACCGGCGCCCCTTCGCGGTGGCCGCCGACCTGATTCTTGTCACCCTCTGGATCGCCACGGGGCGCGGCGAAGCCTCCGCGCAGTTGATGCCGCTCTACTACCTGGAGGTGCTGGTCGCGGCGGTGTGGTTCGGTCTTGTAGGCGGCCTAGTGGCCGCGACCGCTGCGGTCTGTCTTTTCCTGCTTATCGTGGTACCCGTCTCCAACCCGATGCTCCGGCTGCACTACGTGATGCTCACGCACCTGGTGCCGTACGCCTACCTGACGGCTCTGCTCGCCGGCCTGCTTGCGCATATGGAGATGCTGGGCCGGCAGCGTCTCGAGGAACAGCGCCTGGTGATGCAGCAGTTCCGTCAGGAGATTGACGCGGCCACCCGCATCCATCAGCAGTCACTGCCCGCGGCGCTTCCCCGGGTCCCGGGGTTTCAGATCGGTGACGCCTCGCGCATCGCCGGTCGCACCGCCGGGCTCTACGGTGGGGACGTCTACAGCGTGCGCCGCCTCGAGAGCGAACCTGCCGGGCAGCGGTCCTTCCGCTATGAGGTCTTCGTCGCCGACGTGGCCGGCAAGACCTTCATGGCCGTGGTCAACGTACCCGTGCTCATCCGCACCCTGGAAATCTGCCTGGAGCCTGACTCCTGCGAGCACACCATGCGCCGCTCCAATGAACTCCTCTATCAGTTCTACAAGCCCGCCTCCTTCGCCTCGGTGTTCTACGCGCACTTGGAGTCCGACCTACGTCTGCTCACCTACGTCAACGCCGGCAGCGTCCCCCCCCTGCTGGTGCGCGCGGCCGGCGGCGACGCCATCCCGCTTGAGCCCACCGGCCCGGCTCTCGGCGCGCTGCCCTCCGCCGAGTTCACCGAGCAGTGTCTGGACCTGGGGCCAGGCGACGTGCTCGTGATCTACACCGACGGGGTCACCTCCGCCCGCAACGCGCAGGGCGAGGAGTTCGCCGAGGAGCGCGTGGCCGAACTCGCGCGCTCGAGTCGCCACCTCAACGCGCAGCACATCGCCGATCGCTTGCGGGCAGCGGCAGCCGGTGTCGACTTCGTCTATCACCTGGCCGGGCTGA
>CAZGSV010000060.1:0-19378 GCA_964528605.1 uncultured Armatimonadia bacterium | reverse complement strand
CAGGCCGACACCCCGGTCGGCCAGCGTGCGCAGGACGTCGTCGGCGACCGGGTTCCCAGTTACAGGCTGGCCGCGCCACCAACCGTCGAGGGCGGCGCAGAAGAGCCGCCACCACAGGGCGGCCTCGTCCTGATTGGGCACGGTGTCGGCGATGCGGAGGAAGTCGGGCACATCCTCGTCGCTCGGCATCAGGGGCTTCTCGGTGCGCTCGTGGCCGATGGCCCACAGCAGCCGCTCCAAGTAGCGAAACGCCTTGGGCGCGCACAGCCAGCCGTAAGTGATGCGGAACTGGTACTCCTCCCAGGCCGGGCAGATCTCGGAGAGGCGAGCCTCCATGCGCTGCACGCGCGGCGACGCGAGTTCGTTGCAGCCGGGAATGCAGCCTTCTATGTAGCCGTTCTCCTGGGCCTCACTCACGTCAGTGATGTCGCCGAGGTATTCGTCGCAGCCGAACTTCGTGGCGCGATCGTCATCCCAAGGCGAGAACTTGACCTTCGCGCGCTGCGCGTGCACCAGACGCTCGATCAACAGGTCCTTCATTTCCGTATGGTCGCCCAGCACCGACCAGAGGTCAGCGCACACGGCCGGCCAGTCAATGCGGCGCGCGCCGAGCGCCATCAGTTCACGGGCCGCCGCCTCAGGTGACGCCCCGGCGAGCCAGGCATCGAGGCAGAAGATGTAGTCCATCATCTGGCGCTTGCGCGTCGCCTCGACGGCATAGCAGCCGTGTACGAACGATGGGATGAGTTCGGCTCCGATAGCGCTGACCGCCTCCAGGAAGCCACGAGGGAAGAGGTAGTGGCCGCACGGCTGCGTCATGCGGATGGTGACTTCCACGGTGCGTCGCGCCCAATGAGGTATCTCGCCCAGGGCAAGTTCCATCGCGACGATCTCGCGGACCTCGTTGTCGGCGGCGACCGTCTCGTTCCACTCCCCGCCGTCCCAGGGCGTGTACCACCAGCAGCGGCTGGAGAGGCTGCTCTCGTACGCTTTGCTTCCCCACTGCGGTGTCTCGTTCACGGTGGCGTCACCTTTCGCGGGAGTGAAGCGCCAACTAGTATAGCAAACGCGCGTTTGTCTGTCAAGAGGCGGGACGCGGGCTCGTGTCCTAGCCCGGCTGCCGTAGGAGGGAGACGGGGCTTGTCCAAGGCATGGAGCGGGATGGCTCCGCGGCCCCGCCTCAGGCGGACGATTGAGTTGAGGGCGTTGGCTCCGCCGCCACGCCCTTGAGCGAGCGAGAGGGCAGAAGGAGGCGCCCAGGGAACATGAGGTCCTCGGCGCCACGAGAAGTCGGCCTGATCACTCAGCGACCGACCGGACGTCTTGGCTAGGCCGCAGGACGCATACCGCAGCCTTATCCGGGGTCAGCCACTTCTGCGCCGCTTGTCGAACTTGGGCCGCGGTAATCGTCGCCAGTTTCTGGGCGAGAGCGGCCCGGTGGGAGCCGTATCGGTACTCCTGCATGGCGTACTGCAGCCCAAGATTGGCTTCGATCATGGCGGGCGAAATGCCCGGAGGAGCCAAGGCCTTCAGTTCCGCCGGATCCGGCATTCTGGTCAGGGAATCAGCAAGCTGCCGCCCGATCTGAGGGGTTCCCGACAGGCTCATGTCGTCAGATCGCAACGACCGCAGGTGCTCGTCAAATCTGCGGCGCACAGCATCAGATGATGCCATGGGGCGAAGGGGAGCGGACACATAGAAGAAGTCTCCCTCGGGCACAGCCAGGTCGGCGCCGGCCAGCGCCGTGCCTGCCAGACTCTTGAGTCCCTGATCCGCAAAGAGCTGGGCCGTCAGCCACTGGCCAGCCACCATGAGAGGCGGATAGTCGTTCGCGCTGATGTCTGGTATTGGCCAGGTGAGCACAAGATGACGGGCGTCCAGGTCCCAGGTCATCTCGCGGCTGCCGCCTGGGGCCTGAACCGGAGCGGGAGCCTGAGCCTCGGCGGTGATGCTTCCGAGCTGCCGGGTGACCACGGACAGAACCGCTCTCGGGTCAAGACCGCCTACGACGCACACCACGGTCCTGTCCAGGACAGCCAGGCGCTCGTCGCGATATCGCTGGATATCACTGAGCGCGGCCCGATCAACATCGGCCTTGATGCCGGCATGCGCGCGTCCGAAGCGATACCCCTGAGCCCACGCTGCAATGGCGAACTTGTAGGTCGCCAGGTTGTGCGCCAACTGGTCGCACTCAGCGTTGACACGCGCCTTTTCCGCGATGAGATTCTCCTCCGTGAACTCAGTTCCCTGCAGCCATCGGGCGTGATGCGAGAGGCCCTCCTCCCAGTTGTCCGTGGTTCCGTAGAAGTCCAGACGCATGTGGTCGGGCAGCGTTTCAGCGTTCGCTTGTTGCGACCCGAAAGGGACTGTCGCGCGCACCACCAGGTGCTCCACCAAGTGAGACCACTGGGCTTGCCCGGGTCCGTCGCTGGCCAGACCCATCGGCGTGTAGGTGAAGATCGAGACACTCTTGCTCGCAGGAACATGCAACACGACAATGCGAATGCCGTTGCCCAGAGACAACTGCTTGGCCTGCGGTTGGCCCGCAGTTGTCCGTCGGCATCCGAATCCAGGGACCAGGATTACAGTCAGCATGAGGCAGATGACGATCGGTCTCATCGAGCATTCCCTCTCACTTTCGTGCTATCGGGCGCCTGCTGCAACAGCGCTTGTTGTCGCTCTACTGTCCTGCTGACGCATCTCTGTTGCCGCCTGTCAGTGATTCTTGCTCGTTGATACGATGAGCGCCAGCGATACCTTCGAACTCCAGTCGGATTGCATCAAGAACCCACACGCATGTCAATATTGTCTGGCTTAACCTTCATAGGATGGAGGCGCGAACTCCCGCGCATCTCACCACAATCGAGAACAGTGGTTCCGGCCGAGAGAGGCCTGCACCCAGGGAGCGAAGCGGCTGTGCTGCGCGCTTGGCAACCCAATTGGGGGCCGGAACTTCCCGGCCCCGTCTCAGGCGGGGAACCTAGTGGTTGATGCGCCTAGGGCCGCCTCAGGCGGCCGATTGAGTTGAGGGCATTGGCTCCGCGGCCAGGACTCGAACCTGGAATTCGCCGTACGGCGAATTAACAGCCACCTTGCTTGAGCAGCGAGCGTATGAAGCGGCGGCCTCCACTGCTCTTGAGTTGTTTCTCCCGCTTCATAGCCGCCGCCCGCGAGGGGCATTGCTCAGAGTAGACGAGGCGCCACGGGCCTGGACGGCGCTTGGTGTGTAGCGTGCCGTTTGGCGCTGGGTGGTTGTGCTGCTGGAGACGACGGTCGAGGTCGCTGGTCTGGCCGACGTAAGTCTCGCCTTCGAGGTTGGCCAGAACGTAGACGTAGTGAGGCACCGATGCGCCCGCCTGGGCGAAAGTGGCTCTGCGGCCCCGCCTCAGGCGGCGAACCTAGTGGTTAATCCGCCTCAGGCGGACTCTGCCGATTGACGCCGTTACCGAGAACAACATCCCGAAGCCACTGGCGCCCGCGCCCGGATTTGAGTGCCCCTTCGCGCTTCATTGCAGCGGCACGCGAAGGGAAAGACTCATGGTAGATCAAGACCCATGGCCTGTAGGGTGCGGTGCTACGCACCAACCCCTCATTATGCCTCGCGAGACGGAGTTGCAGGTTGTCCGTGTGACCCACGTAGAGGCGGTCGCGTGAGGGCGAATAGAGGACGTACACGCAGCACATGGGGGACTGGCTCCGCGGCCAGGACTCGAACCTGGAACCTAGTGGTTAACAGCCACCCGCTCTGCCGATTGAGCTACCGCGGAATGCCTAACCTCAGTATAGCCTGGGGCCCAGATGTCGTTCAAGCCTATGGGCCAATCCCAGGCAAGCAGACGTGGGACCGCCTAACGTGGGGAACCTAGTGGTTAATCCGCCTCAGGCGGACTCTGCCAATTGAGCTACCGCGGAATGCCTCAGTGAAGTATAGCCTGGCAGCCGCCCCTGGTTCAAGCCCTACGCCTCCTACGGCCTCCCGGGTGGTCCCACGGCTACGAGGGCTCTTGTGCGCGCGAGTCGAGAGGTCGAGAGGAGGAGTACGCGTGCACTACAGGTGCATCCTCCAGCCTCCGCCCACATAGATCAGTTGCCCGGTAACCCAGCGCGCTTGCCTCGAGGCCAGCAATACGATCACATCCGCGACGTCCTCCGGTTGACCCACCCGTCCCAAGGGCGTGCTGCGGGACACCCGTTCTTCGACCTCGGCGGTGATATACCCGGTCTGCACTGGGCCCGGTGACACGATATTGACCGTGATGCCGTAGGGGCCCAACTCCGCCGCGGCGGACCGGCTATAGCTGTCCAGCGCGTGCTTGCTCGCGGCGTACGAGATGTTCCGCGAATGGCAAGACGCTGCGTCGGTACTCACGTTGACGATTCGTCCCTCACAGCCGCCGCGTTCGAGGTAGCGCTTCGCATATTCGGCCATCATCAGCGCTACGGCACGGCTGTTCACTGCGGAATGGTGATCGTGTCCTTCCGCCGTGATCGTGGACACGGCGGCGCCGACGGCGTCCGTCGCTCCCGACTCGAGTTGGCTCGCAGGGATGAAGGTCTCCGGTTGGCAGTGTGCGGCGTTATTGACCAGCACATCAACTGGGCCAAACGTCTCTTCGACCCGGTCAAAGAGGCGGGGGATGTTGGCCGAATCGGCCAGGTCCGCTTCCCAGGCCTCGACTTGACCACCCTTGTCTCGGATCTCTTGGACCACTTCGTCCGCAGATATCGCCTGCCTTGCCAGATAGAAGGCCCTCCCCGGCGTGGTGGCCCGACTCGCTTCCTCCGGACTGATGCCATAGTCCTCCGGCGATAGCCGAAGGTAGTTGATGAACACCCTTGCACGTTGAGCAGCAAAGGCTTTGGCCGTTGCGGCACCGATTCCATGGTTGGCACCTGTCACAAGAACAACCCTGCTATCCAGACCGGGGTCAATCATGGCTGGCTCCTCCCCAGGCATCGCCCGTAACTGCTCAACTGAAGTTGTGCCATGCTCGCATGGAATCCCACCACGGAGCGAACTGTCAAGACGTGACGGGCCAGTCAGAAGTTCCTGATCACATCCACCATGGCGAGGTAGTTGTCGTCTGGGATGTAGTCGAGAGGGCTGGTGTTGCAGGCGGCGATGTAGCGGCCGCCCTCGATGCCGATGGCGAGCATCCGCTCCGTCTCGGCACGGACCTGCTCCACGCTCGCGCGGCTGAGAAAGACTACGTCCATGTTGCCGATGAGGGTGATGTCCCGTCCGAAGCGCCGCTTGACGTCCGCCAGGTCGTTGGCCTGAGCCTCGACGCCGTGGAAGCCACTGAAGCCGAGTTCGATGAGCAGGGGCAGCAGGTCGTCCACCTTGCCGTCGCTGTGGAAGGTGTAGGGGATGCCGGCTTCGCGCAGCGGAGCGACGGTCTTGGCGGTGCGGTCGGAGACGAGATCGCGGAACATGCGGGGGTTGACCATGAGGCCGTTGCGGTAGGCGCAGTCGCCGTCGAAGAGCACGACGTCCACCCCCAGCGGTATCAGCGCCTCCCGGATGGCCCGGCGCGTGCCCTCCTCGACCCACTCGAAGAGGGCGTGGAGGTATTCCGGCTCGTCGTAAGCGAGCAGCGCCAGATGACCGAGTCCGAGCGCGGTATTCGCGGCATGGAAGCACCAAGGGACGTAGGCGATGACCGCCATTCCCTCTTCGCGCGCGACCCGGACGACCTCCTGGCTCCTCTCCACCGCCGGCCCGAGGTCCGGGTCGGGCCGCGCGTACAGTTCCTCAAGAGGTATTTTGCCGTGCTGAACGTAGTGTGTGGTGCCGTCGGAGGCGACGGCGGACGAGGAGCCGGGGTGACGGCTGGGCACGCCCATGGTGAGGTACTCCCAACCCATCTTCCGCGCGAGCGCGACCTGCGTGGCCAGGTCCTTGACAGGCCGGCCGGTGAGGCGTTCGGCCAGGCCGCTCATGCCGAACCAGACCTCCCAGAAGGGAACTCCAGCCGTGGGCTCGCCCCGTAGGGCTCTCATCAACTTGGTGTCGCGGGCGCTCATTGCTCTTGGGATCACCGCTGTCTTCTAGTCACGGTCTCGAAGGCGAGTAGGTCGCAGTGTAAGCGAGTGTCCGTCCGCTCGGCAAACGCACGGGCCGGCCTGCGGCGCGGCCTTGGCCAGCGCGGACAGAATGCGTTACTATCGCCGCGCTCGACACTCGCGCAGCGCCGCAACGGCGCGACCAAGAGGTGGCACGCAGGATGTCCGACCTTGACTTCGTGAGAATGCCGCTGGCTGAAAAGGCGCAGGTAATGGAAGCGGAACTGAAGGCGAGGCATTGGTACCAGGGCCTGGTGCTGCCGCTCGTCATCCTGCCGCCCAAAGGGAGAGCCGACTATCTGAGCGGCAACTTTGAGAACTGCTCCATCTGGACCGGCCTTTACCTGGCCGGTGAGGTCTGGCGCTGGAAGGCCACGGGAGATGCGGCCGCGAAGGCGAACGCGGATGAGGCTCTCGATGGCTTGCTGGCGCTGGAGACCATAACCGGACATCCGGGGTATCTTGCCAGAGGCTTCAAGGAGGCCGAGGGCCCGTCCTGGGACGAGGGTCTCTTTTGGAACACCTCATGGTACCAGGCGGGCAGGTACCGCTGGTTGGGGCAGGTGACCAAGGACCAGGCGTGCGGGCGGCTGTTTGGAATGTGGACCTACTATGACCTGGTCGAGGACGAGTCGCGCAGGCGACTGATCAAGGAGTCGGTGCAGCGCGTGTTCGCGCAGGTGGTTAAGGACGGCATGCGCTTCGTGGACGTCGGCGACGGGAGTTTCCGCAAACTCTATCCGGAGCACTGCGGGCACATCGAGTTCGCGGTGATGGCGCTCTTCGCGATGAAGGGCGCCTGGCACATCACGGGGGACGGAGTCTTTCAGGACAAGTACCGCGAACTCGTGCAGCAGGGATATCTTCGCATCGCCCTGGAGGGCGCGGCGCGCAAGGGCAACCACGGCAAGGGCTACGCGGGCATTCACCACTCGGATACGCACTTGGTGTTCATGGGGCTGTACTACTTGCTGAAGTACGACACGGAGGAGGAGATCAGGGCGTACCTGCTGCGGTCACTGGAACGGAACTTCGGGATGATTCAGACAGAGGGAAACGCGTTTCACAACTTCGTGTACCACAGCGTCTACGAGGACTGCGGGGACGACGAGGGGGCTGTCCAGGCCCTGCACCAGATGCCGATCGAGCGGCTCGTCCGCCCCGTCAGGAACAGCGACCGGACGGATTTCGATCGCACGTATCCCTTGCCGGTTCACCAGCGGCCGGCGGTGGAATACGAGTGGGCCT
The DNA here is from genome assembly GCA_964528605.1 of uncultured Armatimonadia bacterium. Taxonomy (GTDB): domain Bacteria; phylum Armatimonadota; class Zipacnadia; order CAZGSV01; family CAZGSV01; genus CAZGSV01. Next base: position 12,064 of record CAZGSV010000060.1, on the reverse strand, counting down.
CCAACGCGTACCGCCTGGACGGCTGGGCGGACGCGGACGGGACCTGGGAGCATTCCGCCGCCGACTTCCTCGCCGGGTACTGGATGGGCCGGTATCACGGGTTCATCAGGTCAGATGAGTGAGTGGGAACCCGACACCACGGCTGCACGCGTCGCACCCGGCGAGCGCGCATTCCTGAGGAGGCAAGAGCATCTTGGCGGTTCCTGATTTCGTCACCATGCCCCTAACGCAAAAGGCCTGCATCATGGAGCGGGAACTCAAAGCCAGGCACTGCTACCAGGGGCTCGTCCTGCCCCAGGTCATTCTCCCTCCGAAGGGGCGCCAGGACTACCTAAGCGGCAACTTCGAGAACTGCGCCACCTGGAGCGGCATGTACCTCGCCGGCCAAGTGTGGAGGTGGAGGCTAACCGGGGACCCGGCCGCTAAGCGGAGTGCGGACGAGACCCTCGACGCGCTGCTCTTTCTAGAGACGGTCACGGGCCACCCCGGCTACGTCGCCCGGGGCTACAAACCGGCGCAGGGGCCGAGCCCTGACGAGGAGATGTTCCCCATCGCGGCCTGGCACCAGTCCGGACCGTACCGATGGCTGGGCGACGTGTCCAAGGACCAGGCGGCCGGCGGGAAGTTGTTCGGGTTCTGCACTTACTACGACCTGATGGATGACGCGGCGAGGAAGCGCCTCATCGCGGAGTCCGTCGGGCGTTGCTTCACGCGCGTGGTCGAGGATGGGATGCGCATCGTAGACATCGCCAGCGGGGACTACCGCGTGCTGTACGCCCAACACTCAGGGGAACTCGAATTCGCCGTGCAGGCTCTGTTCGCGATGAAGGCCGCGCACCATATCACCGGCGCCGATCTCTTCGAGGCCAAGTACCGCGATCTCCTGAGGCAGGGATACCACCAGATAACGGTCGAAGGGGCCACGCGCAAGAACAACCACGGTCCTGGGTACGGTGGGCTGCATCACGCCGACACGCACCTGGCGTTCAAGGGCCTCTACTACTTGCTCAAGTATGAGGCGGACCCAGCCGCGCGCAGGTATTACCGGCGGTCGGTCGAGCGCAACTTCGGGGCGGTGCAGACAGAACGCAACGCCTTCTACTGCTTCGTCTATCACAGCGCGTTCGACGATTGCGGCGACGACGAAGGGGCGATCCAGTCGTTGCACGAGATTCCCGTGGATCGGGTCGTCCGCCCCGTGAAGAACAGCCACCGAACTAACTTCGATCCTACCTATCCTCTTCCCGTGTACGAACGCCCCGCCTCGGAATGGTACTGGTCGGAGGACGCCTACGCCCTTGACGGGCAGGAGGACGCGGACGGGTCGCAGGAGCACTCGACCGCCGATTTTCTGGCCGGGTATTGGATGGGGCGGTATCACGGTTTCATCGAGGCCGAGGAGTAGCGGGTGTCGCCCGGCCAGGGGCGGGGCTCCTACGCGTGCCTGCCGTGTGCCCGCACGGCAGGGCGACTCACCGAGTCGCCCCTACGGGCGGGCGCCTACACGACAGTGGGCGACTACCCGCCTCAGGCGGGCATGCTTCGGGTCGCCCCTAGGGCGCGGCGCAGGGCCGGATTGCCGAGAGTCGGCCCGTGCGGCAGAATGGCAGGCGTAGCGAGAGGTGGGATGCTCGCGTGAGCGCACAGCACGAATCTGCCTCGCCCGGCATGGACAGGCGCGGCTTCTTCCGGCTCGCGGCCGGCATTGGCGCCGGTGGCGGGCTGCTGCCGGGTTTGCTCGGCGGCCTGACGGTGAGCCAGAGCCCCGACGCGCCTTTGCCCCGGCGACGCCTTGGACGCAGCGAGCACCACTCTTCGATCATCGCCTTCGGCGGAATCGCACTGGACCCGCTCACCGTGGACGAGGCGGGCGGTGAGGTGAGGTACGCGTTTGAGCAAGGGGTCAACCACTTCGACGTCGCGCCCAGTTACGGCCAGTCGGAGGCCAGGTTGGGCCCAGCCCTCGAGGGCATTCGGGATCGCGTTTTCCTGGCGTGCAAGACCCTGGAGCGCACCAAGGCGGGCGCCGAGAAGGAACTTGGGGAAAGCCTCAAGCGACTGCGCACCGACCATTTCGACCTCTACCAATTCCACGCTGCGGATACGCTGGCGGACTTGGATGCGATCATGGGCGCGGGCGGTGCGCTGGAGGCGGTGCTGCAAGCGCGAGAGCAGGGCAAGATACGGTTCATCGGCATTACGGGACACTGCGCGCCGACGCAGGCTCGGGCTTTGCGCCGCTTCGCGTTTGACACGCTTATGGTGCCAGTGGACTTCGTGGATCGCTTCTACTTTGGCGCGGAGAATGGCCTGATGGCGTTGGCCCACGAGATGGACGTGGGCGTGATCGCGATCAAGTCCACCTACCGCAGTGCCGTAGCGGACAAGGAGTCGGCTTACCGCTACACGCTTTCGCTGCCGGTCTCTACGACCATTCCGGCGGGCAAGGTGGCGGAGATTCGGCTGGCGATCGAGATCGCCAAGCGTTTCCAGCCGATGAGCGCCGAGGAGATGACCGCCCTGCTGCGCGACTCGCCCGAGTTGGGGAACCAGGTCTGTCGCCAGTGCCTGTACTGCATGCCTTGCCCGCAGGGCGTGGAGGTGCCGCTCATCCTGGCGCTGGAGGGATACGGCGCTCGCTACCGCCGAGGCGACGCCGCCAACGTGTACGCCTCGCTCGCGGCCAAGGCGGACGCGTGCAATGATTGCGGCGAGTGCAATCAGCGGTGCCCGTACCACATTGACATTGCCGCCTCGCTCAAACGAGCGCACGAGTTTCTCGCCAAGGCGGGATAGGCCTAGCGCCCTGCCCTTTCCGCGCTACCCCTGGCCGGGCACACGCGAAGGCACTCCTCCGCGATGTTGAGGTGCCTTTTCTGTACGCCCCAGTGAACTCGGCTCAGCGCATTCACGATTTCCTCCGCGTTGCGGCGTTCGGGCAAGGGCGCATCCGCACCCACGCCGCAGTACGCGGCGCCCTCGCTGCCCGCAAGGCAGTACAGTTTGGCCCAGTCGCAGGCGAAGCAGTCTATCCGCCGCAAAGGGAACTCGCGGCCCTCTATGAACAGCGGATGCTCCTCTCCCGTGATGGCGCCGGTAGGACACCCCTCGACGCACGGCCGATTGCACGTCGCGCACGCGATCTCGCCGCCGTAAAGCGGGTCGTCAGGCAACGGGAGGTCGGACACGATGGCAAGAAATCTCTGCCGGACGCCGTATTCACCGGTTATCGGATGGCCGTGCAGGCCGGGATAGGCGAGGCCGGCGAGTATCGCGGGGAACAGATTCGCGCGCATATCCGGGAGCAGCCCGCGCGAGTTCTTCACTCGGGAGGCCAAACCGGTCAAGTCCGCGGTGAAGCACGCGCGATAGCCGGCGTCGTTCAGCCTGGCGACGACGCGGAACGCGATGTCGCCGAGAAGGTTGAGGGTCTCGTACTGCACGAAGGCGTAGGGACCGACGGTCTCGGCGGGCGTCACCTTGGCGGTATCGAGGGCGCTGTCCGGGAAGTGCAGGCCGATGACGATGACGGAACGCGCCGCGCGCAGCCAGTCCTCGGGCCCCTTTAGCCCAATCGTGCGGGGCTCGACGTCAGGGAGGTAAGGACCGTAACCCGCGAAACTGCGGTCTCGCACGATCTCGGTGACTTGGGGCAGCAGGCCCGCAGGCTCGAAGGCGGCGCGGAACCTGTCGAATCTCTCGCTGGTGAAGAAGCCTACTAGGTCCGCGCCCGCCTCGCGGCAGTGACGGCGCAGCGCCTCAGGCGTCAGAGCGGCCTCGGCCTTGGGCCGGTGCGTGGTGGCGCGGGGGAGATCCGCGCCGGTCAGGACAGTGGTGAAGGACATCCCGGGCCGGTAAATGCGGAGACGCCGAGCCACGACCTGGTCGGCGATCTTGGTTCCCGTTACCGCCGCGTGCCCTTCTACGTCCAGGTGGTGCGCCACCTGAAAGGCAGCGTAGTCCAGACGCCGCCGCAGCACGTCGGCGACCTCCCCATTCCCTTCACTCCCCCTCGGCGGCGCAAGGCCTAGCGAGACCGCGGAACGCACATCCGGCAGGTGGCACTCGGGGTGCACGCCAGAGCCCTCCGCGAGCACGTCGGCAGGCGCGACGCTCATGGCGTCGAGGCCGCTTGTCTGGAAGATGCGCTCGATCTCCGTCAGTTGCGGGGCGGCAGTCGCCGGAGACAGTTCCTTCTTCCGCCTGGGGGCTCTAGTGTACGAGGGCGTTGAGTAACGGCGCTGTGGCACCATGCAGAACTTGAGACAGCAGCCTTCCTCACCACCGCGCGGGCCGTACTTCTCCAGGTATTCGAGGATCACCTCTTCATTGACGCGCTCGGGTATCACGTGGGCCAGGTCCAGGCAGAAGTTCTCGGCCCAGCCGCACCGCCACTTGTTGGTGTCGGGGAACTGGAACGCCCTGCCACCAATCTCGATCTCGTTGATCTTGGCGACCTCCTTGCGGAAGGCGTCCGTCGGACAGTTCTCGACGCACGCCAGGCAGCGGTCGCAGAGCGGGTCGCCTTCGTACATAGGCGAGGGGACCAGTTCCGCGTCGGTGATCACGGAGACGAAACGCTGGCGCGGGCCGAACTGAGGCGTGAGCGCCAGGCCGCTCCATCCTATCTCTCCTAGCCCGGCCGCGACCGCCGCGTACCGGTGCGCCAGGTCGGGTGCGAAATCCACCTTGAGGTCCTTGTAACCGTGGTAGCGCCAGATGTTGCTGGAGGCGATGGGCAGGGCCTGGCAGCCGCGCTCTTCGAGCAGGCGCGCGAGCCAGAAGGAGATGTCGTCGAGCATCGGGTTCATCACCCGGCTTTGACTGCCGTAGGGGCCCATGTCGTGGGGTGTCGGTTCGCCCCCCAGTTCAACCGCGGCATCGAGGTGGTGTATGGCAGCGACGACAACCGAGCGAGCGCCAGGCAGAAGCCCCTGCGGGCTCATGCGCAGAGGCGCGCCCCTGAAACGCTCCACGGGCGCGATGCCGACCAGGTCGGCGCCCCGCTCCCTCGCTCTGTCACACACGATTGCGGTGAGGTCCATGGTCGTGCCTCCGAGATGCGCGGCGTCCTTCCCCGCTCAGGCGCGGCAGCCCCTCAGGGTGGCAACAGGGCTGGGCCTGATCCGAACAGCGACGCGATCGCGTAGAGGTTCTAGCAGATTCGATCCGAGCCCGCACAGACTTCACTGCCCAGGCGGCGCCACTACCCGCGTGCATCCGGCCCGAAAAGGCAACGCGTGCCGCAATAGACGGCGCCGACCCGGATGGCCCCGCGCACCGAATTGCCTATCACGACCTCCTCGGCCGCGCCCAGGTCGCTGACCGGAAGGCTGCGCTCTTGGGCGCCCGTCTCCAGCATGAAGCGTCGCCGCCAAATGCCCGGCAGCAGACCGTCCTCCACCGGCGGCGTGAACCACTGCCCTCCGATGCGGAGGAACAGATTGGTGATCGCACCTTCCGTCAGGTTCCCGCGCTCATTGCAGAACACTACCTCAAAGAAGCCTGCCTCGAGGGCCGCCTGTCTCTCCCGCTCGTACATCCGGCGCTCGTTCGTCTTGTGGAACAGAAAGCGATCGCGGGCGCAGGTGCGCTCGGCCGACAGGACTACCAGCACGGGCTCCTGCGGCGGCTCGGGCAAGGGCCGTGAGGAGAGGTGCATTTCACCCTCGCCATCAAGTTCGAGTCGAACAATCAGCGGAAGGCGGTCCGCCCCTCGCGCAGCCTCTCCCAGGCACTGCTCTGCGCGCGCCGTGTCAAAGGGCAAGTCCCAGTAGCGCGCCGATTCGCGCAAGCGCACAAGATGCTCTTCCTCGAACGCGTACTCGCCGGGCTCCCTGAGCAGCAGCGTCTCCCACAAGCGCAACCAGGGATGCACCACGAACGCAAAGCGCGACTTGAGCAATGTCTCTTCGTACTCCGCCTGAGGCTCCGAATCCCAGAGGATGCCGGCGCCGATGCCGAGAGCGAACTGCCCGCCCTGGTGAACCAGAGTGCGGATCGGAAGACTGCAGGTGAAGTCGCCCCCGGGGAGAAAGAGGCCGATCGCCCCGGTGTAGACACCGCGCGGCTCAGGCTCCAATTCCCGGATGATCTCCATTGTGCGAGCCTTCGGCGCGCCTGTCACAGATGCGCCGGGGAAGGTGGCGGCGACGATCTCCCCTAGCGTGACGCCCGGCTTCAGCCGCCCCCTGGCGGTGCTGGTCATCTGCCACACGCTGCGGTACTTCTCCACAGCGAACGCCGCGGGCACTTCGACCGTCCCCGGGCTGCACACCCTCCCCAGGTCGTTGCGTGCCATATCCAGGATCATCACATTCTCGGCGCGGTCCTTCTCGGAGGCGGCCAGTTCCTGCGCCAACTCGGCATCCTCTGTGAGCGTCCGCCCGCGTCTGCGCGTGCCTTTCATCGGACGCGTCTCCAGCACTTCGCCTCGGCGCTTGAGAAACAACTCCGGCGACAGACTCAGCACCTGCGCTTCGCCCGTATCCACGTAGGCAGCGTAGGGAACCGGGTGCGACCGCAGGAGCGCGAGAAAGTACTCCACCGGATCGGCCGAAAGGGCAAAATGCGCGCGGCAGGTGTAGTTGACCTGGTAGGTGTCTCCGCGGGCAACGCGATCCTTGATGCGAGCGATAGCCCCAAGGTACTCCTCCTGGGACACGTTGAGGCGCAGGCTGGTCTCGCACGGACGAGGCGGCTCGCCTACCGGTCTCAAGGCCGCCCAGGCTACTGCACGCACGTGCTCCGCAGGATACGACGCCGACCAGATCAGGGGGAGAGCGCCCGCTGCGGCGTGCGTGGCCAGGCCGAGAGCACCGGCGGCCTCGTAAGACACGCAGCCAACGACATAGTGGCCGCCTTGCGTTGCCTGCTCTATCTGCGCGAGCAGACCGGGCACCTCGGCCAGGCAGGCAGCCACCAGGACGCTCGCCGGATCGTGCAGCAACACAGCCTCGGCCCCCTCGCGCCAGGTGTTCCTGCCGCAGAGCAGCACGCTATTCGTCTGCCGAAGGAGTTCGCGCCACTCCAAGGTCAACACTCCCTGCGGGGGGCGGCCGCGGCCTAACCCAAGATGGCTTTCAGGTCTTGCTGCGGCGTCGAGATCGGCATGATGTTGAACTTGTCCACCAGAACCTTTAGGACGGCCGGCGTCACGAATGCGGGCAGGCTCGGGCCCAGACGCATGTTCCGAATGCCCAGGTGGAGCAGGGTCAGGAGGACTACCACCGCCTTCTGCTCGTACCACGAGAGGATCAGCGAGAGCGGCAGGCTGTTGACGTCGGTCTTGAGCGCGTCGGCAAGCGCGAGCGCGATCTGAATGGCGGAGTAGGCGTCATTGCACTGCCCCACGTCCAGCAGACGCGGGATGCCGCCGACCTCGCCGAAGTCGAGATTGTTGAAGCGGTACTTGCCGCAGGCCAAGGTCAGAATGACGCAGTCCTTGGGCACGGCCTGCGCCAACTCGGTGTAGTAGTTGCGGCCGGGCTTGGCGCCGTCGCAGCCGCCGATGAGGAAGAAGTGCCGCAACTTGCCGGCCTTGGCGGCCTCCAGCATCTTGTCGGCGACGCTGAGAACCGCATTGCGCGCGAAACCGACCAGGATGGTCTTATCGGTGACGTCCTCCTTGAACCCCTCGGCGGCCAGCGCGGCCTGAATGACGGGCGCGAGATCGTCGTTGCTCACGTGTACCGCCCCCGGCCAGCCGACCAGCCCGGTAGTGAATATGCGCGCCTTGTAGGTATCGCGCGGGCGCTGGATGCAGTTGGTCGTCATCAAGATCGCCCCCGGAAACGCGTCGAACTCCTCCTTCTGGTTTTGCCAGGCGCTGCCGTAGTTGCCGACCAGGTGCTTGTACTTCTTCAGCCCGGGGTAGCCGTGCGCGGGCAGCATCTCACCATGGGTGTAGACGTTGATGCCCGCGCCCTCGGTCTGCTTCAGCAGCGCTTCGAGGTCCACGAGGTCATGCCCGGAGACGACAATGGCCTTGCCCTTGACGGGCGCCACGCGCACGGGCGTGGGCTCGGGGTGACCGAAGCGGCTGGTGTGGCCCGCGTCCAGCAACCCCATGACCTTGAGGTTCGCCTCGCCGCAGCGCAGGCTCATCGCCAGCAGTTCGTCCGCGCTGGCGGTGTTCTCCGCCAGGGAACTGAGCGCCTCGTGGAAGAAGGCATAAACGGAGTCGTCCTTCTGACCGAGTATTGCGGCGTGGTGGGCGTACGCGCCCATTCCTTTTAGCCCATAGGTGAGCAGTTCGTGCAGTCCGGTCATATCCTCGCCCAGCGCCTCTAGCCTTCGGCTGATCGTGACCTCTTCTCCCTGCTTCACCAGGCCGTCGAGGGTGTCGGCAGGTTGCCACGCTGGTGGGCCACCTAGGGAATCCGGTTGCTTGCCAGCGGTACGGCACGCGTCCTCGTAAAGGCGCTTGGCTTTGTCCCGGAAGCGCGACGCTTGCGCGAGCAAGGAGGGGAAGCGTCCGGGGTCGAAGTTGACGTTGGTGATGGTGCTAAACAGCGCGACCGGGACGAAAGCGTCAATCTCCTCATCCCTGACGCCTAGTTGCCTGGCGCGGTGGGCGTACATGGAGAGGCCCTTGGTGGCGTAGACGAGGAGGTCTTGCAGCGCCGCTGTCTTGGGGTCCTTGCCGCACACGCCCTGTATGGTGCACCCAGTGCCCCTGTTCGTCTGTTCGCACTGATAGCAGAACATTCGCGTACTCCTTCCGCTAGAGAGTCATCCCTTCAACGCGCGCCTGGCGCCTCGCCTGTCGCTCGCAGATGTCCGACAAAGTAGTCTCGGCAAAGTAGCGCCTGACTCGGTGGTTCACGTCCGTCAAGAGGTCGCCAAGCAGGCACTTCTTCCCCGGGCAAACGCGCACGCGCATCAGGCATGCGTCGGGCGCTAGCGGCCCGTCAATGGCCTCCAGTATCCGGAGCAGCGTAAGCCGATTGGCAGCCTTGGCAAGCCGATAGCCGCCGCCGGGGCCGCGTTCGGACAGGACGATCCCTGCCTTGGCCAGTCGCTGCAGGACTTTCGAAAGGTGGGCCGCGGAAGCCTGCAGCGCCGCCGCCATCTCCTTGGTGGAGAGCGGGCTCGGGGCGCGCCGCGCGAGAAGCGCCATGGCATGCCAGCCCAGCGCGGCCGCCTGTGACATCTTCAGCACCGTGGGCAGGTTGAACGCCCTCCCCTATCTGGTATTGCAGTACCATTATACCGCAAGGGTATCGCCTGTCAAGTGACTTGGGCAGTCTCACGGGGCGAATCCGGGCGGCGGTGACCCGTGAGGCGGTCAGCCGCCTCGCCGGTCCGTGTGTTCGAGTCGGGGGGCGGGTTGGCGGCCAGGCGCCACTCAGCGCTGCGCCAAAGCCTTCTCAGCGCAGGCCTGACGCAGCGACCTGTCCGCCGCCACGACATAGAAGCGCACATCCTCTAGGCCATCTACGGTTATCTCGACGCTGGCGTCGTTCGCCTTCCAGGCCGCATCCCTCGGGCCGGCCGCGGTCACCTCGAAGACGTCGGCTGGGGTGAGCCACGGCGGCAGGTCGGCGGTCACGCTCCAATGTGCGACGGGGCGGAAGACGGCGCCAGTGCAAGTCTGATAGTAGCCTAGGTTGGTCAGGAAGACCACGAGCGCGTCTGGGCTTGCGACCGTGGCCAAGTCCCTGGGACTCGCGCCCCACCCGATGTCGAACTGCCGCTGCTCGTAGGTGTCGCCCTCCTGGAGGAGGTCGCGAATCTGGCGCACGACGCTGTTAAGGTTTCTGATCTCATTCCACAGTTCGTCCCACGGCTTCATCGCTTCGGCGATGAGGGGCGCAAGGGTTTCCTTGGTGAGTTGCGGGTAGGCGGACAAGTCCACTCCGGGCGCGGCCATGCTCTTGAGGTGCTCCCATTCCGGGGCGCAGTCTTCCTCGAGAGCGGTCTGCAATTGCTGCTCCGTGCCCGCCTTAGACAGGCAGACGAACCACCACAGCCCTTTCATGCCGCGGCCCAGTTCCTGCACCAGTTGCACGCGGCACTCCGAGGGGGTGACCAGGGCTCGGCCCGGCTTGCCCGTAGTAAGAAGGGCGAAGATGAGGCGGTGAGTCCAGCCGTGGTAGCCCTGAGACCAGGCCCAGGTGGGCGAGGGCTCGGCGTTGCGGTGCAAGGCCCACATGTACCACGCGGCCGCTTCAAGATCGCGCGCATAACCCCAATGGCTCGCCTCATCGCCCGGCGCGCCCACTTGGTAGGCGTCGTAGCCCACGATGTCGGCGATGCGAGCGAACTCGGGGAAGGTGCCGGGCCGGCAAAGATTGACAAAGGTGGGACGGGCGTCCGTCAGTTGCCAGACCTTGCGATTGCCGCGCTCGGTGAAGCGCGCCACGCTCAGGCCGCCCGCGTCTTTCCCACTGTGCAGATCCGGCTCGTCCATCAGCGCCAGCGCGAGGGACCAGGGTTTGTTCGCGGTGGTGCCGGTCACGAACTCGCTTACATCCGCCTCTCCCCACCCCGTGTGCGAGAGCAGCCTCATGCCGTACTGCTTGCACAGCCCGTCCATGGCGGCCACGGCCTCCGGCCCACCGCCATCTATGAGGCCGTCAATGCCAATGCCCGCGAGGTTCTTGAGATGCTCGGGGTCGGCCTGCGGACCCACCCAGGTGCCAATGGGGAAAGGCGTGCGAAAGGCCCGGAACGTGCCCAGGGCTTGCACCGGGTCACCGTCGGCGGTTTCCGCCCGGGCGACCAGCGCCAGCATCTCGAGGAACCGGAGCGCCCCATCGAACCTCAGCAGGCAGATCGTGGTCCGCAGCGGTGGAATCTCATCGGCCAGCGGCTCTACTTCTGCCTGGTGCCCGAAAACGGCCACCTGGAGCAGCCGCAGGCCGCGGGTGGGGTCATCGTTGCGGAGGTGTACCACCGCTGAGCGCAGGTCCTCCGAGATTGAGACGCTCGAGATCGAGAGGACCGGCGTTACGAGGGGGATGCTCGCGGTGGCGTCGTTCACCGTGAGCGCCACCACTGCCCCCTCCTTCATCAACGCCGCGGCGCCCTGGATCGTGAGCGCTGAGAAGCCGCCGGGCGGCACTTGCTCCGGCCAGGCGCGCCACCAGTGGACTTGACCCTCGGCCGTCAGATCATCCGCCGAACGGCCGTTCAGTAGCACGCGAGAAAGAGGAACAGTGGCGTCCGAGCGGTTCTGGAGGACCACCTCCAGGCGCCCCCCCTTCAACTCGCCCGGCAAACCGTCCTCAGAGAGGCGAGGGTGAACGTAGGCGTGACAGAAGGACGTCGGGCCGATCTCTAACGACGCTGCGCGGCAGACGCCCGCGCCCAAGCACCACAGCATGGCCACCATCACCAGTCCTGTTAGACTACGCTTCCCCATTCTCGCTCCTAGGCCCACAAGGATCGCCCTCGGCACGGGGCGGTCGGGCCCCGGGGCTAAGCGGGCCGTCGTGCGCCGCATGGCTCCGGTGACCGGACCCCCAACTCCCGGCGCTGGCCCACTCTGGCAGACCGCGCCTGGTCCTACGCCGTCGCCTGCGCGCTGTCGCTACTCCAGCGCAGTGAACTCGTCCTTCCCCACTCCGCAGACGGGGCACACCCAATCGTCGGGCAAATCCTCGAAGGGCGTGCCCGCCGGTATTCCTCCATCAGCGTCTCCGAGAGCCGGATCGTAGACGTAGGCGCATGCGTTGCACTGGTACTTCTTCACCTCTGCCATCCTCCTTGTTGGTGGCACCGTCGCGCTTCGTATGCGGAGCGGTTCCCGCGGCCACTCTTCCTCCGCTCACGCCAGTCGTCTCGGTTTCGGCGCCCTCTTCGGCGCGCCTCCCCAGCGTTATCCGCTTAGGAGCGACCGCAGCCGCTCCACGGCGGCCATCATCTGCGACCGTACCTGCACCAGCACCGCGTCGTCCATGCCGGAATCAACCACCGTGCGCGGGCCGGACTCAAGGAGTTGCCCGGCGCTTTCCACCTCGGCGCCGCTGATACCCCGCTGGTTGCACTCCTCGAGCAGGTCCCGCAGGAGATACCAATAGGCGCAGTCCTCCACCCCCTCGCGGACGGCCTCCCATCG
>CAZGSV010000059.1:0-19880 GCA_964528605.1 uncultured Armatimonadia bacterium | reverse complement strand
CGCGAGGGCATCGAGAAAATCTACCCGTTTCCCGAAATCACCATGATCAAGCCGCTGGGCTCGACGCCGGCGTCGTTTCCCTGTCCAGCACCTTCAAGTGCACTGGCTCCCTCCGCTACGCCGGCAGCACCATGCGCTGTTGGGTTGGCGGCCGCGGCCACGGCACCGAAACGCTCTCCGAGGTCATCCGCGACTCCTGCAACGTCGGCGCCGCCCTAACCGCCAAGGCGCTCGGCGCTCCCCGGGCCACCTCGTACTTGCGCTCCTTCGGTCTGGCCCAACCAACCCTAGAGCGCTGCTCCGCCGAGGCGGCGGGCTTTATCCCCAGCCCCGATCGCCTGGTTCCCTCCGACGTGCTTCGTCTCGGCTTCGGTCAGGCCTTCAGCGTGACGCCCATCGGCCTCGCCCGCGCCTTCACCGTTTTCGCGAACGACGGCATCATGGTTCAGCCTCGCCTGCTCCATAAGATAACCGACCCCAAGGACGGCAGCGCCCAGGTGCTGCCTCAGCCCCAAGCCAAGCGCGTCATCAGCGCCTCGGCCGCCCGCGCCGTCCGCGAAATGATGGTTAGCGTCGTTGACCGCGGCACGGGCAAGTCCGCCGCCATCCCGGGCCTCCGCATCGCAGGCAAGACCGGCACCGCCCAAAAGGCCACCGCCGGCAAAGGCTTCAACTCCGGTGCCGTCGTCACCTCCTTCATTGGCCTTTTCCCCGCCCAGTCGCCCACCTACCTCGTCCTCGTCGTCTACGACGAGCCGCAGAGGCTCAAGTGGGGCAGTGTCGCCGCCGCGCCCGTCTTCCGCCGCATCGCCCTCCGCCTGGCCCAACGCGACGGGCTGTTGTCATCCACACCACCTTCCGCGGAGCACCAACGCCGTGCGGCTCAGTGAACTGATCGAAGGACTCGGGCGCCTCCATCCGAGCAGCCCTCCCGCGGACCCCGAAATCCGCGACCTCGCTTACGATTCCCGCCGGACGCAGCCCGGCGACCTCTTCGTCGCCCTCCGCGGTATGCGCACCGACGGACACCGCTTCGTCGCCGCCGCAGCGGCAGCCGGGGCCGTGGCCGCCGCTGTCGAGGACCCATCCGCGGTGCCGCCGCCTGCCGCTGGGCTCCCCCTGGTCGAGGTGCCCGACTCTCGCACCTTCCTAGCCCTCGCCTCCCATCGCCTCTACGATTACCCCTCACGCCACATGTGGCTCGCCGGGGTGACCGGCACCGACGGCAAAACCACGACCGCCTACCTCATCCGCCACCTGCTGGCCGCGGCCGGCCTGCGCGTCGCACTCATCACCACTGTGGTCACCGGCGTCGGCGATAACCTCCACCCCTCCGAACGCACCACGCCGGAGGCGCCCGACATCTGCCGCCTCCTCCGCGATGCCTTAGCCTCAGGCGGCTCCCACGCCGTGATGGAAGTGTCCTCCCACGCCCTAGCCCTCAAACGCACCCTCGGCCTCGAGTTCGACGTCGTCGCACTCACCAACATCACCCAAGACCACCTCGATTTCCACGGCACGGTCGAGGAATACGCCAGAACCAAACTCGGCCTGTTCCGCGACTACCCTCAGGCCACTAGCAAGGCCACCGCCGGCGTCCTCAACGCCGACGATCCCCTCTTCCAGATGTTCAAGCAAGAGGCCCACTGCCCCATCGTCTCCGTTGGCTTCGCCGAAGAAGCCACCTTCCGCATCACCGGGGTCGCTCCCCTCAGAGGGGGAACCCAAGTCCAAATCCGGTCTCCCGAAGGCCTCATCGAGTTCCGCATTCCTCTGTACGGATCATTCAATGCCCGCAACGCCACCACTGCATCTGCTGTGGCCCGCCTGGCCGGCTTCGATTGGCCTACTATCTCCTCCGCCCTCACCGACGCCTCCGCCCCCCCCGGCCGGCTGGAGGCGGTGGACCAGGGACAGCCCTTCTCCGTGTTCGTTGACTATGCCCATACCCCCGAAGCCCTCGACACCGTGCTGCAGGCCGTGCGCGAAATCGCTGCCGGGCGCGTCATCGTCGTATTCGGCTGCGGCGGCGACCGCGACCGCTCCAAACGCCCCAAGATGGGAGCCATTGCCGCCCGCCTCGCTAACATAGTCGTCGTCACCTCCGACAACCCGCGCAGCGAGGACCCGCAGGCCATAATCGCCGAGATCCTGCAAGGCATGCCCCCAGGCGACACCCTCGTCGAGCCCGATCGCGCGAGAGCAATCGAAACGGCCCTGCGCCTGGCCCGGCCCGGGGACGTCGTTCTGCTCGCAGGCAAAGGTCACGAAACCTACCAGCAGTTCGCCGACCGCACCATCCCGTTCGACGACCGCGAAGTCGCCCGTGCTGCCTTGCGGAGCATGTCCAGCAGTACCAAGTAGCCTTGCCACCCGCCGGCCGCGGCGGGAACACTCACAAGGGAGTGGAGGTTCGCTGGGAAGGATGCGCGGATGACCTTCTGCACCGCCGAGGTCCTCTCGGCCACCCAAGGCCGCTTGGTGGCCGGCGCAGGACAGGCCTGGTACCACAGCGTCACCTGCGACTCGCGCACCGCTTTCGCCGGCTCCCTCTTCTTCGCGCTCAAGGGAGCCCGCACCGACGGTCACCAGTTCGTTGCCGACGCCATAGCCCGCGGCGCCCGCGGCGCGGCCGTCCAATACCTTCCCTCCGGCCCCCTTGGCCAAGCCGACATCATCGTGGTTGAAGACCCACTGTCAGCCCTCGGCGCTCTCGGAGCCTGGTGTCTCGACAAAGCCCGAGTCGCCCGGGTCGCCGTCACCGGCAGCGCCGGCAAGACCACCACCAAGGACATGATCGCCTGCGTCCTCGGCACAGGCAGCCGCGTTCGCGCCACGCCCGAGAACTACAACACCGAGATCGGCGTCCCCCTCACCGCCTGCGCCCTCTCCCCGGACCAAGACACCTTCGTTGCCGAGATGGCCATGCGCGGGCCGGACCAGATCGCCTATCTCTCCCGCCTGGTGCGGCCCCAAGTCGCGGTGATAACTAACGTCGGCCGCTCCCACGTCGGCCTGCTAGGCTCACCCGAGGCCATCCGCGAGGCCAAGTTGGAGATCTGCGAAGGCCTGCAGGGGGGGGTGCTCTGGCTCCCGGCCGTTGACGAAGGCCTCCTCGCCTCCGCGCGCCGCCACGGCGCCAACATCCGCACCTTCGGCTGCCACCATCAGGCGGACGTGTCCGGAAGTGAGATCGCTTTCCAGCCCGACGGCAGCGCTCATCTGCGCGTGCGCGCCGGCGAGCAGCAAGCGCCTCTCAGGCTCCAATTCCCCGGCCGCCATCACGCGGCCAATGCGTTGGCCGCCATCGGCGTCGGCATGACCCTGGGCGTCAGCCTCTACGAAGCCTGCCACGCTCTGGCACAGATGTCCCCCGCGCCTCACCGCGGCCAGGTTCTCAAGGGGCCCAACGGCTCCCACATTCTGGATGACACCCACAATGCGAACCCAGAGGCCGTTCTTGCGGCCCTCCGGCTGGCCGCCGACTGGCCCGGCGCCCGCCGCCGGCTTGCCCTCCTCGCCGATATGCTCGAACTGGGGCCGCTCTCGGAGCAGGCCCACCGCGAGGTAGGCGAGAGCGCCGCCCGCCTCGGCCTCGACTGGCTCGGGGCCGTCGGCGACTTCGCCTCCGCCACTCTCGAAGGCGCCGCGCGGGCAGGTCTTTCCCGCACCCAGGCCTTCCGAACCAAAGAAGAAGCCCTGGCGTTTCTCAAGTCGGCCCTTCAACCGGGGGATGTCCTCCTGGTGAAGGGCTCTCGGGCGATGCAGATGGAGGCAGTTACCCTTGGCCTGGCGGCCGACTAGCCTCGCACTCTACGGGCTCCTGGGCTTCGCTTTGGCGGCGGGCCTCGCGCCCGCGATTCTCGCCTGGGCCCGGCGCGCCGGCGCAGGACAGCACGTGCGCGACGACGGCCCCAAGTCCCACCTCGCCAAGGAAGGCACTCCTACCCTAGGCGGCCTAGCCCTCGTTGCCGGCATCCTGATTGCCTCCATGGCGCTGGGCTGGCGCGATCCTCGTGTCTTCCTTCTCTGCTCGCTCACTCTGCTCTTCTCTCTCTTGGGAGCCCTGGACGACTACTCCAAGATAGTCTTCAACCGCCCGCTGGGCATCAAAGCCCGCCACAAACTCGCAGCCCAAGCCCTCTTCTCTCTCCTCTTCCTGCTCGCCGTCCATGACCGCTTCGGCCTGCCCGCCATCCAACTCGGGCCACACCACCTCTTGTTGGTGCCGGCCCGGCTCTATTTCGTCCTCGGCGTCCTCTACCTCACCGGCTTCTCCAACGCGGCCAACCTGACCGACGGCCTCGATGGCCTTGCCGGAGGGGTCGTTGCGATTGCCTCCGCGGGGCTGGGCGTCTTCTGCGCGCTGTGGGGCCAGCCCGGGATCGCCGGTTTCTGCTTCGCCACGACGGGCGCCTGCCTCGGCTTCCTGCTCTTCAACGTCCATCCCGCCCGCATCTTCATGGGCGACACCGGCTCCCTCGCCCTCGGCGCCGGTCTGAGCGGCGCTGCCCTTGTTGCCGGCCTGCCCGCCTATCTTCTGATCGCCGCCATCGCTCTACCTATCGAGGCAGCCTCCGTCGTCCTCCAGGTGATCTCGTTCCAGACTACCGGGAAGCGCATCTTCAAGATGAGCCCGCTCCACCACCACTTCGAGTTGTCCGGCTTCCCGGAGGTGGCCGTCGTCCGCGGTTTCTGGCTCGGCACCCTCGCCACCGTCGTCATCGCGAGCGCGCTATGGTGAGCACGAATCACCCCGACGAGTTCGCCAAGGGCCTGCGCGGAGTCCGCGTGGGCGTCGTCGGCTTCGGCCGCACAGGTCAGTCGGTCACCAAGGTTCTCTTGTTCCTCGACGCCGTGCCTATCACCGTGGACACCAGGCCCCCGGAGCAAGTCCGCGACCTCGCGAGCCGCATTGAAGCCCTAGGCCTGCGAGCCGACTCAGGTCCGCAAGCGCTTGAGGCCCTGGTTGGCCTGCCCCTGGTCGTCGTGAGCCCGGGAGTCGTGCTTCCCGCTGACCTCGAGTCGCGCCTCCAGCAGGCCCGCACTCCAGTTATCGCCGAGATCGAACTTGCCTTCCTGCTTTCCCGCGGTCCCATCGTCGCCGTCACCGGCACCAACGGCAAATCCACCACCACGCGCATGGTCGGTGACATCCTCGCCGCGGCCGGCATTCCGGCGGGAGTCGGCGGCAACATCGGCGACCCCCTCGTTGAGAAGGCTGTTGCCGCCTCCCCGGGTGACTTCCTCGTCGCCGAGGTCAGCAGTTTCCAACTCGAGCAGTGCTGTCAGTTCCGTCCGCTGGCGGCGGCCCTGCTCAATATCCGCTCCGACCATCTCGACCGCCACGGCGGCTTGGACGGCTACATCGCCGCCAAGAGCCGCCTCTTCGCCCAACAGAAAGAAGACGACCTCGCAGTCGGACACTACGACGATCCGGTGGTCCGCCAAGTCGTGGAGCGGAGCCGCGCCCGCCACGCCTTCTTCTCCCGCCTGGCGCACCCCCAGCCCGGCGCCTACCTCGATGGCGACGACCTGGTCCTTGCGCTCAACGGTCAGCCCAGCATCATCTGCGCTGCCGCCGACTTGCCCCTCCGGGGCGCGCACAACATCGAGAACGCGCTCGCCGCCTCACTGCTCGCCTCTCACTGCGGCGCCCCCCCCGAGGCCCTGCACGCCGCCCTGCTCGCCTTCACCCTGGCCGAGCACACCCTCGAGGAGATCGGGGTCTACCGCGACCTGCGCTGGGTCAATGACTCCAAAGGCACCAATCCCGCCGCCACCGCCGCTGCCCTAGAAGCGGTCGGCGGCCCCTCCGTGCTCATCGCCGGCGGCTCCGACAAAGGGCTCGACTTCGAGGAACTGCTGCCGCCCTTGCAGGACTGGGCCAAGGCCCTCATCAGCATGGGCCAGACCGCTCCCCAACTCGAGCAGGTCGCGCGCCGAGCAGGCATCCAGCAGGTGCTGCGCGCCGCCAACCTAGACGAAGCCGTCCATCTGGCCGCTAGCCTCGCCGAGCCGGGTGACACCGTCCTCTTTTCCCCAGCCTCCGCCTCCTTCGATATGTTCCGCGACTACCGCGACCGCGGAGAGCAGTTCCGGCGTGCCGTCAAGGAGGGCCTGCAATGACCGTCATTCGCACTAATGGCCTTAGCCCAGCCGCCCAGCACAGAAACGAGTACGCCGTCGTGCTGCCCGTGATGACCCTGGTGGCGGTGGGCCTCCTCATGGCCTTCAGCACCTCGTTCGCCGCCGGCCTCGCCGGTCGGGGTCTGGACGCCCTGCGGCCTCTCGGCAAGCACCTCGTCGGCCTGTGCCTGGGCGCGGCGCTCTTGGCCCTGGCGGCGCTCCGCCCTCTCCCCTGGCTGCGCAGATACGCGCACTCGATCTTCGCCTTGTGCTTCCTTGCCCTAGCGGCTGTATTCATCCCCGGCGTCGGCCACCGCGTCGGCTACCACGCCCGCTGGATCTCCATCCTCGGCCAACAGTTCCAGCCCTCCGAGTTCGCCAAGGTCGGGCTCGTCCTCTTCCTGGCAGCCACGCTCAGCAATCGCGTGCAAGCCAGACAGCGGGGCAGGCCCACATCGGTATGGGGGCCCGTACTCGTAGCCTGCATAGCGCCGCTGCTCGTCCTTCTCGAGCCCAACTTTGCCACCGCCGCTGTCATGGGCCTCGCTATCCTGGTAATGCTCTACCTGGCCGGTGAGCCCCTTCGTCTGATCGGTGTCCTCATTCTCGGCGCCGCCGTCCTCTTCCTTCTCGGTCTGCAACTCGACCCCGGCGACAAGTGGCAGCGGCTTGCCGCCTTCACCGGCAGCGGCGGGCTCGCCGCCCACGCCCAGGGCGTCGGCTATCAGTCAATCCAGTCGGTGCGCGCCCTTGGCGCCGGCGGCGTGGTGGGCTGGGGCCTGGGTGCCTCCAGCGCCAAGTTCGGCGCCCTCCCTTACAGCCACACTGACTTCGTCTTTGCCGTGCTCGGACAGGAAACGGGCTTCCTCGGCTGCCTGCTCGTTCTCGCCTGCTATGTTGCGCTCGGCATCAACTGCCTGGCCATCGCCCAACGCCTCCGGGGCACCTTCCCCTCGCTTCTCATCGCCGGCCTCGCCCTCACTCTCACCCTACAGGCTCTGGTCAACATCGCCATCGCCGTCGCCCTCTGGGTTCCCATGGGCGTGCCTCTCCCCTTCGTTAGTTACGGCAGCAGTTCCCTCGCCGCTTCCCTCGCCGCCGTCGGCCTGATGATCAACTGCGCCCGCAACGGCGCCTCCTTTCCCCACAATCGCTGATCATGCCCACCGTCCTCATCGCCGGCACTGGCAGCCACCTTGTGGTCGGCTCCGCCATCGCCGACGCCCTTGAGGCAGAGAGCCGCGACCCCAACATCCACTTCGTCGCCTGCCGTCCCGACACCGACCCCCCCCTGCTGCGTCAAGAAGGACGGGCCTTCGACCTTTTCCCAATGATTGCCCCCCCGCGCGCTCCCAGCCTGCGCCTCCTCACGGCGGCCAACCTGGGTATGCGCGCCTGCGCGGCCACCAGAAGGCTAATCCGTTCCCTCCGCCCCGACGTCCTCTTTGCCACCGGCGCCTACGGCAGCGGCCCACCCGCTCTCGCCGCCTGGCTCGCACGCGTCCCGATCATTCTCTTCGAGCCCGAGATCGAGCCCACCCTCGCCACGCGGCTGCTCGCGCCCTTCAGTCGCGCCATAGCCTGTGCCCACACCTGCACCCTCACGCGTGTGTCCCTCCATCGTGCTCGCCTCACCGGCATGCCCCTCCGCAAAGCCTTTCTCACCGTCAGCCGCCCCGAAGCCCGCGCCTCGCTGGGCCTGTCTGCTAGCACCCCATATCTCTTCTGCACCGGCGGCAGCCAGGGCGCCCGCTCCCTCAACCAGACCCTCTGGGACGCGCTGCCTGCCCTCTTCGCGCGGATTGCCGCACTGCGCATCTGTCACACCACCGGCGCCGCGGGCTATGCTCAGGGGCTAACCCACTGGAGCAGCCTCCCACCAGACCAGCGAGAGCGCTACCGCATGGTCGAGAGACTCGACAGCAGCGAGATGGCTCGGGTCTATGCCGCCGCCGATGTCGCCGTCACCCGCACCGGCGCCAATACCATCGCCGAACTCGACGCGCTCAATGTTCCCGCGGTTCTCATCCCCTACCCGTTCGCCGCCGGCGGCCATCAGCACAAGAACGCCGAGGCCCTTGTCCAGTCCGGTCAGGCGTTGCTGCTCGAGGACAGCGGCCTCTCGCCCGACACTCTCCTCCAGCACGTACTAGCCCTTCTCCGTGAGCCCGGCGCCGACCGGCCCACGCGCCAAGATGGCGCCCGCGAGGCGGCCAAACGCGTCGCCAATCTCATCCTGGAAACAGCCGCGGAGGCGTGCCGCTCGTGAAGCCTACCCGATCGCCTCGCCTAGCCTGTTGCCTCGGCCGCCCTTTTGGCTTACACTGCCACGATGCAAAAGAGCGTCCACGGCCAAGAGTTGAGTGCCATGGCTAACCCTGGCGCCACCCATTTCGTTGGCATCGGCGGCGTGGGGATGAGCGGCCTCGCTGCCATCCTCCTTGCCAAAGGCGAACCGGTCTCCGGCTCCGACCTTCGTGATAGCGCTACCCTCGCCCGCCTCAGAGAGGCCGGTGCGGTCGTCCATGTCGGCCACGGCGCCACCAACATCCAAGGCGCTCGGCGCGTGGTCTACACTACCGCCATCCCTTCATCCAACCCGGAGATCCAAGCCGCCAACGATGCCGGCCTGCCTCTCCTGCACCGCGCCGAGTTGCTCGAGGAGCTCACCGCACCGTACGACAGCGTCGCCGTGACCGGTACCCACGGCAAGACCACCACCACCGCTCTCGTCGCCCTCATGTTCCGCAACGCCGGCCTCGACCCCACCGTCCTCGTCGGCGGCATGGTGGACCAACTGGGCGGCAACGCCGCCCTCGGCAAAGGCAACTACGCCGTTTACGAAGCCTGTGAGTCCGACAACTCCTTCTTCCGCCTCCACCCGAACTCGGTTATCGTTACCAACATAGACAGCGACCACCTCGACAATCACCTCAGCGTTGACAACCTCATCTGGTCGCTGCGCCAGTTCGTGGACTCCGGCGGTCCCGAGGGCGTGGTGTTCCTCTCGACCGACTGCGCCCATTCCGAACGCCTGCGCAGAATGCTCGCTCGACCCGTGCTCACTTTCGGCAGCAGCCCGCAGGCCCTCTACCGCGCCGACATCGAAGGCGCTCGCGACGGCCGCTGGTGGTTCACCGCCTACCGCGGCGACTCGCTGCTCGGCCGCGTGGGTATGCTCCTTCCCGGGCGCCACAACGCCGTCAACGCCTCCTCCGCCATCGGGGTGGCCCTCGAATACGGCCTCCCGTGGCAAGGCATCCGCGAAACGCTCGAATCCTTCGCCGGCGTTCGTCGCCGCTTCGAGATCGTCGGCGAGAAGGACGGCGTCCTGGTCATGGACGACTACGCCCACCACCCGACCGAGATCGCCGCCCTGCTGCGCGCGGCCCGCGAAGGCTGGCGGTGCCGCCTCGTTGTCGTCTTCCAGCCTCACCTGTTCAGCCGCACCGTCTTGCTCCAACAGGAGTTCGGCCTGTGCTTCCAACTCGCCGACGAACTCTTCGTTACTGACATCTACCCCGCCCGTGAAGCGCCCATCCCCGGCGTGGACGGGTCCGTCATCACCGAGGCCGTCAAGAGATACTCCCCAAATGGGGCCAACGTGCACTACATCGCCGACAAGGCCGCTCTAGGGCCATACCTGCGCCAACACCTGCGCCTCGGCGACATGCTCCTTACCGTCGGCGCAGGCGACGTGCGCTCTGTCGCCGAGGAATTCCTGGCGGGTAACGCCGCCAAGTGACCCCGCGCAGCGCGCTAACCTGCCCGGTTAGCCCTGCGCAACGGCGGCCATTGAGGTGGGTGGGCGCCCGGGGGGTCGGCAATCTGCCACCTGCAAGTAGCAAGGCCTGATGCGGGCAAACCGTCGCAACTTTGGGGCTCGACCTCCTGCCTTGAGGCGGGCCGGCCGGGTTCGCGCCCTCCTCGCCGCGGTGACCGTCATCGCCGTGCTCGCGGCCGCGATTGCCTGCTTCCTTATCTACAGGCCCTTCACTGTCAGGAAAGTCGTCGTCCGCGGCGCCACGCTCACCGGCCAGGCACAGGCCCGAGAACTCCTCCAGCATGCCCTAACCGGCCGCACCCTCCTCACGGTGAACGCGCGCTCCCTTCACCGCTCCCTGGCCTCCCTCCCCGCGGTCAGTAGCGTCACCGTTGAGCGTCGCTGGCCCCATACCCTCGTGGTGCGCATTGCCGAGAGCCAGCCCGTGGCCTTAGCCCAGGCCGCCGGCGAGCGCTGGCTGCTGGACCTCCAAGGCACGGTAATCGGCCCTGCGCCCTTGGCCGACTCATATCCGATCCTGTGGTGCCCCTCGCTCACCGGGCGGCCGCTCCGCCCTGGCCTCAGCCTGCGCGACGAGAGACTGCTCCAGGCGCTGAAGGTGGCCGGCCGCGCCCGCGCCCTCCACCTTTGGCCCCTCCAGCGCATAGATGTGGACCAGTACGGAGGCATCACCTGCGTCAGCCAAGAGGGTGTCGAGATTCGCTGCGGCGCCCCTACTCGCCTCGACACCAAACTGCGCCTCGCCGCCACCGTCCTGGCCTCGCGCCGCGAGGAGCCGCTCGCCGTGGTTGACGTTGCCGACCCGGCTAACCCATTCTTGCGCAAGCGGGCCGCCGCGCCATGACCCTCACCGGCCACAACCAGAGGACCAGCCTAGGCGTCGCCGTTCTCGGCGTTGTCGCCCTGGTCCTGCTCGTGGTGGCGCTCTTCTACTCCTTCGGCGCTCCTGCCCGGGTGCAAGCCATGCAGGCGCAACTCCAGTCGGCCCAGAGCGAACTCGGCGCCCTGCGCCTGCGAGCCGCTAGTCTCCAAGAAGAGAATCAGCGGCTGCGACAGCGATTGCAGGCTGCCGAAGAAACGGCGGCCCAAGAGCAGGCTGGCCTCGCGAGCGGCCGCCTCCTCCCCGGTCCCGTCTCTGGCCCAGGCCTCATCATCGAACTGAGCGAGCCGCTCCCGGCTGGCACCGAGGAGTACCAAGCGGCTCGCGTGGTCCACGCCGCCGACGTGCTCGAACTCACCAATGCCCTGGCCGCCGCCGGCGCCAGGGCCATAGCCGTTAACGGCCTGCGAGTCGCCCTTCTCGGCAGCATCCAGTGCGAGGGCCCTCGATTGCTCATTCGCGGCAAGCCCCTCCGCCCGCCCTATCGCGTAGAGGTGATCGGCGACCCCACCAAGTT
The DNA here is from genome assembly GCA_964528605.1 of uncultured Armatimonadia bacterium. Taxonomy (GTDB): domain Bacteria; phylum Armatimonadota; class Zipacnadia; order CAZGSV01; family CAZGSV01; genus CAZGSV01. Next base: position 8,570 of record CAZGSV010000059.1, on the reverse strand, counting down.
GGCGCGCGAACTCCGCCGCACCGGCGGCCTCGCCGAACGCTTGCACAATTTCGGCATCAAGGTAACCTCGCGCCCGGCGGCGCGTCTGTCGCTGCCCCCCTTGTCAATGGCAGCGCCGGCAAGCAGCCTGAATCCCTCAGGAAGAGCGAGTGAGGAATCACCATGACACTACCGGTACTCGGGCTTGACGTCGGCACGACCAAAATCGCCGCCGTCATCGGCAGGCCCAGCACAGAAGGCGACTCCTGGGAGATCATCGGCGCCGGTAAGGTTCCCTCCCAAGGCCTGCGCAAGGCCGTGGTGGTGGATATTGACCGCACGGTCGCCAGCATCACCCAGGCCGTCCGCGCCGCCGAGAACATGGCCGGAGTCCGCGTTCGCCACGCCGTCGTCGGCATCACCGGCGGCCACATCTCCTCACTCAACAGCAAAGCCCAGATCATCATTTCCCATCCCGACGGCCTCATCACCGCCGAAGACGTCGAGCGCGTCGAGGAGAACGCCCGCACCATCAACCTGCCCCCCGACTATGAGATCATCAACGCCATTCCCCGCTACTACACCATTGACGAGCAGACCGGCATCAGCAACCCCGTCGGCATGTTCGGCCGCCGCCTCGAGGTCGAAACCCATGTGGTCATCGGCCTGCGCACCCTCTCCAAGAACCTGGAAAAGTGCGTGGACCAAGCCGGCCTTGCCACCGAGGCCACCGTCCTCGAACCCGTCGCCACCGCCCGCGCCGTCCTCTCCCGCGACGAAATGGACCTGGGCGTGGTGCTCCTAGACATCGGCGGCGGCACCACCGACATCGCCCTCTTCGCTCAAGGCAGCATCTGCTTCACCGCCTCCGTGCCCCTAGGCGGCGCCAACGTCACCCGCGATGTCGCCGCCGGCCTGCGCACCTCCCTCAGCGAGGCCGAGCGCCTCAAACTCGAGCACGGCTGCGCCCTGGCCGACATGGTCGCCCCCGAAGAGACCGTCCACTTCCGCGCCGTCGGCGTGGACGCCGACCAAACCGTCCTGCGCCGCCTGCTCGCCGAGGTCGTCGAGGCCCGCATGGAAGAGGTCTTCACCTACGTCCGCCGCGAACTGGCTAAATGCCCTCAATACCGCTACGTCGGCGGGGGGATCGTCCTCTCCGGAGGGGGCTCCTTGCTGGAAGGCGCCCCTGATCTCTGCTCCCGCGTCCTCGACGGCCTGAGCGCCCGCATCAGCATCCCCCGCAACCTAACGGGCCTGGTCAACGAGGTCAGCAATCCCATCCACGCCACCGCCGTCGGCCTCATGATGTGCGCCCCCCAGGTCGCCCATCGCGAACCCGCCCCCTGGGAAAGCTATCCGCGGCGCCTCGCGGACCTCTTGCGCTCGCTCTGGAGCCGGTTGCTCAAGTCTTATGACTGAGGGGGGAGATGATTGAGCGTCTCTGCCACCGCGGGCCCCCGCCTCCGTCCCATGGACTACGGCGATATCCTCGACTTCTCCATCAAACTCTACACCCGCAACTTCTGGCCCCTCCTGCTCGCCTTCCTCCTGCCCTACCTGCCCGTGCAACTGCTCCAGATCGCCGCGCAGAGCTGGTGGGCTACTGCTCCCGGCCAGCTGTTCGGGCCTCAAATGGCGACCAGCGTCGGTTCCTCCCTCCTAGCCGTGATTGGTTCCATCATCGCCTACCCCTTCGCGCTCGCGGCCACCACCCAGGGGATTTCCGAGGCGTACTTGGGCCGGCGCCCCACTCTCCGTTCCTGCTACGCCGGCGTGGTCAAACGCTTTTGGCCTCTGCTCGGCGCCGTCATGCTTGCCCTGCTGTTGATAGTCGGCGGGTTCCTGCTGCTCGTCATCCCGGGCATCTATCTCTACATCATCTACCTCTTCGTCGCTCAGGCTGTCGTACTGGAGAATCTCGTCGGCTGGGACGCCCTTAAGCGCAGCAGCCAACTCGTCTCCGGCTACTTCTGGAAATGCCTCCTCGTGATCCTCATCGTCTCCATCATCGTACAGGTCATCTCGTGGATAGCCATTGCGCCCCTAACGGTCGTGTTCGGCCTCGCCGCCGCGCGCGGAGAGTCTCCGACCCTTGCCTCTCAGATACCCCTCATCATTGTCGGCGCCATCGTCGGGCTGCTCCTTGGGCCCTTCCAGATCATCGCCCGTACCCTCCTCTACTACGACCTGCGCATCCGCAAGGAAGGCTTCGACCTGCAAGTAATGGCCGAGAGCGTCGGCCTCGCCGAGCAGACGCTTGCCAAGTGCCCCCAGTGCGGCGCCTTTAACCCCCCGGACTCTACCTTCTGCGGCACCTGCGGGACCCGCCTCGTCGCCGCCCCGCCGTCGGGATGACCCGCCGCGGCCTGCTGCTGCTTCCCCTGCTCTGGGCTCTGATCCTTGCCTCGGCTGCGGCCTCCGTCAACGCCGCCCCTCTCTCCGTCCAAGAATGGCTCAACCAGGTCAACGCCGTAGCCGACCGCCTTGACGCCGAGGCTGATGCCCTGAGCAAGGGCGCCCATCAGCGCACGGTAAACGCGCGCCTCAACAGCCTCCTCGATCGCCTGCGCCTCCCCACTGAGGTCAGCACCGCCCCGGGCGAAGTTGTCAGCGTGGACAACGAATGGGCTCGCCTGGCTCTTCTCTCGGCAACGGCCTCCACGAGCCCACACGCGCAGGCCGAGCGCCTGCGGCAACTGGCCCAGCGCTTCCGCCTCCTGGGGCAACTCGCTCAACCCAGCAGCAAGCGCCGCTTCGCCGGCGACCCCCGCGCCCTCGCGGCCAAGATCCTCTCCGACCCCGAGTTCGTCGGACGCAAGGCGGGACCTTTCAACAGACTGGCCGACATCGCCGCCCGTCTGCTGGCCGAACTAGCCTCGCTCATCTTTGGCGGCCTCATCAGCGTCGCCAGCGGAAGGGCGGCCACTCTCGCCCTGCTCATTCTGCTCGCCGTTGCCGTCGCCTTCGCCATATGGATCGTCGTCCGCCACCTTACGCCCAGACGCCGGCGGCGATTTCCCGGCCCCACACCCGAACAGCATCCCCTGCCCCCAGATGCCGCCACTGCCCTCCGCCGAGCACTCGCGGCCGTGGAGGCCGGCGATGTCAAGGAGAGCCTCCGCCTGTTCTATCTCGCTCTACTGCTCGCCCTCGCCTCGTCCCGCATCTTCGACTTCAGTCCCGCGCGCACGAACTGGGAGTACGTGCGCCTCTCCGCAGGGACGCCGCACGCCGATATGCTCGCCCGCGCCACCTCCTTGTTCGAGAGCAAGTACTTCGGACGTCAGCCCTGTAGCCCCCAGGAACTAGGGATGCTGCGAGAATGGGCTGAGGGCCTCCTCGAAGAGGGCATCTAGGATGTGGTGGGCGCGCATCAGAAATGTGCTGCTCTTCTTGTTGCTGCTGGCCGTGATGGCCACTCCGGGTCTGCTGCAGACACGAGACCTTTACCAGAAATCGCGCGCTCTCGAAGTGATCCCCCATCGCAGCACCTTCAACGTTAAGCCCAGCGGCATGAAGGCGCTCTACCTGCTCCTGCAGCAGGCCGGCTTCGCTGCGGAGCGCCTCCGGCACCCGCTCACCACCCTCGGCGATGTCCGGGGCCTACTGGTTCTGGCCCCCTCCGGCCTGCGCCAGCCCTGCACCGAAGACGAATGCGCCGCCGTCCAGACTTGGCTCAAGCCCGGTAACGTGCTGCTCTTGCTCACCGGCGATCCGGGCCCGGACCCAACCACCACGGCCTTTGGTGTTGACGCAACCAACCTCAGCCAGGAATCCACACCCCCTACCGTCGCCGCCAATGTGCAGCCCGTCGCCGTCCTTGGCGGCGTGACCTCCCTCGCCGTCAACTCCTTCGTCCGCCTCGACCTCGAGAGCTCCTCCGCAGCGCTCCTGCCCCTCTGTGGTGACGCATGGGGCACCGTCCTAGCCATCGCGCGCTCCGAACAAGGAGGCCTCATCTACGTCTGCAGCGACGCCGGCCTCTTCAGCAACGACCGCCTGGACCAAGGCGACAACTCCGTCCTGGCTGTCAACCTGGCCGGGCTGGCGCCCAACGGCCGTGTCATCTTCGACGAATACCATCAGGGCTACGGTGAGCGCCCCTCGTTGCCGGCGTACCTCTGGCAATCCCCGCGCCGTTGGGCCTCGCTGCAGTTGGCCCTGGCCCTCCTGCTTTTCCTCTTCAGCGCCGGCGCGCGCTTCGGCCGCGTAGTGCCGGAGCCTCCCAAAGTCCGGCGCCGCGACCCCGCGGAATACGTGCGCTCCATGGCCGGCATATTCCAGTCAGCCCGCGCCACGCAACAAGCCCTGCGCATCATCCGCGATCAGGTGCTCGGCGACATCGCGCTCTCCCTCGGCCTCCCCCGCCAAGCCTCCGCCTCTCAGGTCGGCGCCGCGCTCGGCGCCCTCCGCCGGCAACTCGACCCCGAAGTCCGCGAGACTCTCCAGCGCACCGAGGCCGCTCTCGCCAACCCTCGCCTCGACGACCAAGGGCTCAAGGCGAGAGCCCTCGAACTCGCTCGTCTTAGGAGGAAAGTCATTGGCCAGCGTACCGGAAGTGCAATCCCTAGGTGATGCCCTCCTAGCCGAACTCCGCAAGGCCATCGTCGGCCAGGAAGCCGTGCTGCAGCAGGTCCTCGTCACTGTCCTCGCCGACGGCCACGCCTTGCTCGAAGGTGTCCCCGGCACCGCCAAGACCCTCCTGGTCAAGGCCCTCGCCAAGTGCCTCGACGCCCCTTTCACCCGCATCCAGTTCACCCCCGACATGATGCCCTCCGACCTCGTCGGCACCCACGTCTTCAACGTCCAGACCTCCTCCTTCTATCTGCGCCAGGGCCCCGTCTTCACCAGCCTCCTTCTCGCCGACGAGATCAATCGCACTCCCCCCAAGACCCAAGCGGCCCTGCTCGAGGCCATGGAGGAAAGGCAGGTCACCATCGAGGGCGAAACCCTCCCCCTGCCGGCTCTCTTCGCCGTCTTCGCCACCCAGAACCCCATCGAGTTCGAAGGCACCTACCCCCTCCCCGAAGCCCAGATTGACCGCTTCTTGCTCAAGATCGTCATTGACTACCCAACCAAAGACCAAGAAAGAGAGATCCTTCAGCGCTACCAGGCCGGCTTCCACCCGCGCCGCCTCGAGGAACTCGGCCTCCGCCCGGTCGGCACCGCCGACCTCATCGCGCGGGCCCGCCAAGCCATCGCCCGCGTGACCGTCGAAGAATCCGTGATGGCCTACATCACCGATGTCGTCGAGGCCACGCGCCGCACCCCGCATACGCTTCTGGGCGGCAGCCCGCGCGCCAGCATCGCCCTTTGGCTGACCAGCAAGTGCCTGGCCACCCTCCGCGGCCGCGACTTCGTTATCCCCGACGACGTCAAGGACATGGCCCTCCCCACCCTCCGCCATCGCCTACTCCTCCGCCCGGAGGCGGAGATCGAAGGCATTACTTCCGACGGCGTCATTCAGGAAATCCTCAGCCTGGTGGCGGTACCCCGCTAGTGGTCTTCACACCCCTCTTCCTGGTGTTGCTCGCGCTCGGCGCCGTGCCCCTGGCGCTCGCGGGGGCCTATCCGCCGCTCATATCCCTGGCGCTCCTCTACAACGGGGCTCTCCTTGTTGCCCTCCTCCTCGACGTCGCCCTTATGGTCCGCCTGGCCCCCGATGACTGCCGCCGCGAAGTCGCCCAGGAACTGTCCCTCGGAATCCCCAACGTTATCACCCTTCGCCTCGTCAACCGTGCCCCCCGCGCCGCTCGTCTGCTGCTCAAGGACGAGCCCCCCCCGGGATTCGACGCCCAGGGCCACCTCGCCCGGCTTGACCTACCTCCCCGTACCGAAGTGGTGCACCGCTACCACGTGACCCCCCGCCGCCGCGGCGACTATGAGTTCGCCGCCCTCAACCTCAGGTTCCTCGGCCCCTTTGGCCTAATCGCGCTTCAGCGCCGCCTCCCCCAGCCTCGGCCCGTGCGCGTCTACCCCAACCTGATCCAGGTGCGCGAGTTCGATCTCCTCGCCAGGCGCGGCCGCCTCGTTCAAGCAGGGCTGCGCCTCTCCCGCTGGCGCGGGCGCGGCACCGAGTTCGAAAGCCTGCGCGACTACCTGCCCGACGACGACTTCCGCCGCATCAACTGGAAAGCCTCCGCCCGCCGCGCCAGACTCACCTCCCAAGAATACGAGGCCGAGCGCAGCCAGAACGTGCTCCTCGTCCTCGACCTCGGTCGCCTGATGACCACCGAGCACCAGGGCATGAGCAAGGTCGACTATGCCGTCAACGCCGCCCTCATGCTCGGCTACGTCTGCGCCTCCGTCGGCGACCGCGTGGGCCTGCTCCTCTTCTCCTCGGAGATCGAAGGCTACCTCCCTCCCGGCCGCGGCAAAGCCCAAGTCTTCCGCCTGCTCCGCGAACTCTATCGCGCCGAGCCTAGGATGGTGGAACCCAACTATGCCGCCGCCTTCCACTATCTCAACCTCCACAGCCGACGCCGCACCCTGGTGGTCGTCTTCACGGACATCGTTGACCCCATGGTCTCTCAAGATGTGGTGGAGCAGCTGCGCGCCCTCTTTCCGGCGCACCTCCCCCTCTGCGTCACCATGAAGGACGCCAGTCTGGCCGCCCTCTCCGTCCAGGAGCCGACGGATGCCCCTCGAGCCTACGAGCGAGCCATCGCCATCAAGACCTTGCGCGAGCGTGACGAGGCCCTCGCCACCTTGCGCAACGGGGGTGTGCTGGTCCTCGATACCAGGCCCGAGGACCTAACCGTGGACCTGGTCAACCGCTACCTCGAGGTCAAGGCCCGCGCGCTGCTGTAGGCGCCCCTCTCCGTCGCCCCTCTCCTCAGCACCGCGCCGCTCTAGTCCCGCAGTACCGCTATCGCCTCTATCTCGACTGCCGCCCCCTTCGGCAACCGGCTCACCTCCACCGTCGTCCGCGCTGGCGGGCTGGCCCTGAAGTAGCGCGCATACACCTCGTTCAGCGTCCCAAAGTCGTTCATGTTGGTCAGGAACACGGTAGTCTTTACCACCAGATCGAGCGAACTGCCCACATCCTCCAGCAGCAGGCGCAAGTTCTCCAGCACCCGCGTCACCTGTTCCTCAAAAGGCCCGGCGAGCAACTCACCGCTGGAGGGATCCACCCCTATGATCCCCGAGCAGAACATCAAGCGATCCGCGATCACCGCGGGCGAGTAGGGCCCCACCGGAGGCGGTAGCCGGCGCGAGGCTGCTGTGCGCTTTCTCATCTTGCCCTCCTGTTCGGGCTGCCGGCGCTCCTCAAGGACGGCATCCGCCAGCCAAATCCGACAAGGCAACCACTGAGGTGCCCGGGTAGTAATGCGCCAGGATCTCCCCGGCAGACCGACCCGATGACGCCAGCCAGCCCGCTCCCGCCAGGCAGATGCCCACCCCGTGCCCGTAGCCCCCCCCGCGAATCGCGTAACCGCCTCGCTCGCTGCCTTTGATCACAAAGAACCGACTGGGCAAGGATCCCGCCCCCCCTACGCCTCCGCCCCCGAAAACCCAACGAACGTTCTCCCCAGTAACGCCAACACTCCCTCCCTCCGTCTTCACCAGCAGTTCGGCCGCTCGTCCGCCGGGCGTGCGCCGCGTCACCTTGACCTCAAGCAGCCGGCCCGAAACCGGACCCAAACCCAACGCCGCCAGGCCCGCTTCCAGCCTGCTCCGCATCTCCTCCGGCCCCAGAAGCCTGCTCCAGCGGTAGAACCGGTCCGCGGAGCAGTACGCCCGCCCGTTGGCCAGGAAATCGGCCACCGCAGCCTCCGTTCCCAGCGCCGGCGGCTGCGCCCTCGCGTCATCCATCACGCCCAAGAGACCAAGCGGGTTGGCCCCGCCCCATATATCCGAAGCCGCGTCCGTCGTCCCCCCACACGTCGTGTGGTAGTTCACCCGCACCAGCACGCCGCCCTTTGCAAGCACCAGACCGCGCGTCGCCTCCGCCGCCTGGCTCGCTGCCGCCGGCGGCGAGACGCGGAAGTTCTGGCAGTGCGAGGAAACGCATACGTCAAAGCCTTGCGCCCCGTGCTTGGATCGGTTCGCCAGCGCAAAGTTCCGCGCCCCTATCGCCAGCGCCTCCAGCAGCGCCCTCGCCGACCGGCTCGAGGCCTCCCCTGCTACCACTCCCGCCACGTATTCCTCCAACGGGACCTCCACCATGAGCACCAGCCCCCCCCGATCGCGCCTTATCTCCACCGGCCAAGGCACCTGCTGGGCAACCGCCTTCCGGGAACCCGCGACCAGCGCGCTCAACTGCAGCACGCCGCCCCCCACCCTGGCGGTGTTCCCGCACTGCTCCCCCCCCGGCCAGGTCGCCTGCACTCCACTCTCGCCGCTGCCGATGGTGATAAGCACGGATTGCCCCGCCCCGATAACCCACTGCGCCCCGCCGGCCATTGACAGAACCGCCTCTTTGTCGGCCGCAACCCGCACGCGCTCGAGGCCAAACCACCAGCCCACCCTAACCGCGGGCGGAGCCCCCTGCGGCACCGCGTTGCCGCCTCGGCTCACCGACGACGCCAGCAAGAGGCCGATCAGGCACGCTAAGACCAGCGGAGCGGCCAGCCGCCACTCGCGGG
>CAZGSV010000058.1:0-20140 GCA_964528605.1 uncultured Armatimonadia bacterium | reverse complement strand
GGTGGAGTCGTAGGTGTAGGTGGTCGCATGACTCCCCGGGTCGGTCACGGAAGTCTGGTTGCCGTTCTTGTCGTAAGTGTAAGTCGTGCTCTTGTTGTAGGGGTCCTTCTCCTCCGTCAGCCTCCCCGCGGTGTCGTAGGTGTAGGTCCAAGTCGAGTTCTCCCTATCCGTCTTGGTCGCCACCAGGTTCATCGAGTTGTAGGTGTAAGTGATGGTCTTATTGAGCGGGCAGGTCTCGGTCCAGCGGTTGCCCTTGGAGTCGTAGGTGTAGGTATAAGTCTTGCCCCTCTCGTTGGTGAAGGTCAGCACGTTGCCGTGCGAGTCATAAGTGTAGGTCTTGGTCTTGTTGTAGGGGTCCTTGACTTGGGTCACGTTGCCGTAGGAGTCGTAGGTGTAGGTCCAAGTGTTGGCGCGGGCGTCGGTGACGGTGTTGACCCGGTTCTCGCCGCCCCCGGAGTCGTAGTAGGTGTAGTCGTTGGTGTGGTTGAGAGGGTCCTTGTCCTGGGTCTTGCGCTTCTTGGCGTCGTAGGTGAAGTTGTAGGACTTGCTCTTGCGGTCGGTGTAGGCGGTGGGCTTGACGTCGGTGTCCCAAGTGGTGGTGGCGTACTTGGTCGAGGCGTCGGTGAACTTGGTCACGCTGCGGTTCTCGTTGTAGTCAATGGTAACCGAGTCATTGCGCGCGTCCTTGACCGAGGTCTTATGGTTGGCGGTGTCGTAGGTGTATTCGGCCACCACCTTGGAGGCGGCGTTAGTAATCTTCCAGATCTTGCCGTTGGCGTCGTAGGTGAAAGTCGTGGTGTTGTTCTCGGCGTCGGTGATGGAGGTCATCTTGTGGCTGGAGTCGTAGGCTATGGTGATGGTGCAGTTGGTGCCCGGGCAGGTGACCGAGGTCAGGTTCTTATTGGCGTCGTAGGAGAAGGTGGTCTGGCGCGAGGCGGGGTCCGTGGAGGAGGAGACGAGGTTGTTGGCGTTGTAGGAGAAGGTGGTGTTCTGGCTGTATTGGTCGGAGACCTGGGTCAACTTGTTGGAGGCGTCGTAGGTGTAGGTGGTCTGGTTGCCCTGCTTGTCCTTGTCCCAGAGGCAGCGGGCCACCTTGAGGCTGGGGGGCGTGCCGCTGGAGTTGTCCTTGAACTTGAAGGTGTAGCCGTAGGGCCAGGTCTCGGTCCACTCCCACTTCTCCTTGGAGACCTCCACCCAGGTGATCTTGGAGCGGCGGCCCGCAAGGGCCAGACCGGCCCCTGGGCCGGAGTAGCTCACGACCCGCATTCCCCGAGGCGGCCGGCGTCCCAGAGCACCAGTGCGAGCCAGTTCCCGCGCCGACGCCTCCAGTAAAAGCCCGACAGCCAACAGATGGTCCAGGCAGTCGCGACGCTGCTCCAGGGGCCCGGGAGCCAGGCCTCCCCCGCCAGGCCCGCGAGCGCTGCACTCGTCAGCATGTGGCCCCACCGATGCTCCGGAGCGTCTGCACCCAGGCTCCACAGCCACGCTTCCAGGAGCCCCCGCAGACCCATCTGGAAAGCCCAGACCTGAACCAAGGTCCAATCCGGCACGCGGAAAGCGAGAAGCGGCGGGATCAGAGACCCCAGAAGCGCCGCTGCCCAAGCCAGTGCCGCCCGCCGCTGTCGCAGGGCCGAGGCCGCTCGCTCCGCCAAACCAGGATGTACCTCAACCTCGGTCATGGCGCTACCCCCCCCTAGTACACGGCGGTCTGGTAGTGCTTGCACCGTCTGGGTTCCGTCTGGCCGTGCTGTCTGAGGCACCTGCACCAGGCGTAGATGCAATTGTGCTCATCCTTACGCCATTGTTCGTGAGCAGCGACGCACGCGTTCCAGAACGGGTTCCAGATCCAATCCGCCATCGCCGCGCCTATAGTCAGCGCACATGCGCAGCGGAGCAGTCTGCCCACCTCAGCGCAGCGAATAAGGTTCTGGGTCACCCCAATGGGGAGGCCTAGAGCGGCGGCAAGCTTCCACGCCTCGACAACTAGTTTGTCAATGTACAGGGCATGGTACACCTTGAGACACGTCTCCCGCTTGCTCCCACACCACGCTTGCCAGAACGTCACGAGCCCCGAGGGATCCACACCCAACACCGCGCGGCTGCCCACGTACCGGAAGTCAGGCTGTGCGATTCCTATTGGGTCCGTCGTCAGGAACCGGCCCAACGCCGGCGCGTAGTAGCGGGCGCGGAGGTACTGCAAGTCGGTGGAAGGGTCGTCGTAGTAGCCGAGGCGACCGACGAATTTGAAGGGGTTGGCGGTGGAGCCGGAGGAGGTGCGAACTTCCCCAAAGGCATAGTAGGAGTAGGTGTCCGTGGCCGCCTGGTTAGAGTTCAGGAGTTGGCGGGTCGAGCCGAGCGTGTCGTACACATGGTAGCACGTTGCATTGTTCCGGCGCTGTGAGACGAGGTTTCCGGCCGGACCTACCGTGTACGCGACGGTCATGGTCTTGTCGTTGTCGGATTCGAACAGGTACGAGTAGAGAGGCGCGGCGGTGTCATAGTAGAAGCGGGTATCCCACACGTTCCCTTGGCCCGAATCGTGGCCGGAGCGGACTCTCATGCCGTCACCGTCGTACTCGTAGACGTAATCATCGCCGGAGGGGTTGTCTATCTTCGTGAGGCGGTTCTCATAGTGCCAGGTGTAGTTGGTGGTCGCCTGGCTCTCGGTCTTGGAGGCGGTGTTGCCGTTCGAATCATAGGTGAAACTGGCTGAGCCCGCCACCGTCATCTGGTTCATGTTGTTGTAGGTGTAGGAAGTCTGGTTGCCGTCCTTGGTCTGCGTCGCGCGGTTGCCGACGTTGTCGTAGGTCCAACTGATCGAGTAGATGGTCGTGCCGCCGGAGTCTTTCATCACCTCGCTCGTCAGTTGATAGGTGTTGTCGTAGCCGTAGTCGGTGTAGTCGCCATTCGCCTCGGTCATCTTCGTCGGATTGGCCGCAGAGTCGTACTGGTAGGTGTAGGAAGAGATGACGGTGGCGTCAGACTTCTTGTTCGTCACCGAGGTGACGAAGTTGCGGTTGTTATAGGCGTAGTCGGTGTAGGCGCTGTTGGCCAGGGTGATCTTGGAGAGCCGCCCACCGGTGTCGTACTGATAGGAAGTCTGCTCGCTGTTGCGGTCCGTAAGCGAAGTCAGCGCGTGCATGTTGTTGTAGGAGAAGGAAACGGTCCCGGTGAACTGGTCCGTCCAGCCCGACCTCAGCCCGCAGTCGTTGTAGGAGTAGGTGATCGTCTTTCCGTGCACGTCCGTCACCGTGCTGAGTCTCCCCGCTGAGTCGTAAGTGTAACTCGTGGTGCCGGCGGCATCAACCATCTGCGTCCTCTGCGCCCGGCCGTTATAAGTGAACGTCGTGTCGGTCCCGGAGGGGTAATCGATGGTCGTCAGCAAGTTCGCATCATTGTAGACGTAGTAGACCGTGTTCCCGTCCTGCTTGCGCCAGGAGGCCTTGTCGCCCGCGGCGTCGTAGGCGAACTGCTCATAGGACGAGTCCGGATACGTGATCTTGGTCAAGCGGTTGAGTTTGTCGTAGTCGTAGGACACCGCGTGAGTGCTCGCGTCGGTCACCGTGAGCACGTTCCCGTTCGCGTCGCCCGCGCGCCGACTCGACAGCTTGGACCATTGCGGTGAACCCAACGTGCCGCCCATCCATAGTGGTACCGCATTCTATCCGCCACGGAGTCCCTTGCTCACCTGCTTGAGCTCACGGCCGTCGCTGGAAGCCAGCCATATCTCGCAATGGTTGCGCACCAAAGCGAGCCAGTTGCCGTCCGGGCTCCACTGGATTGTGGCAGGGGTGGCACCGGGGATGATACGAGGCCCGCTTCTTGTGGGTGGAAACACAGCCAGCACCCACTCGCCATCCTCCTGTTGCTTGACCCACCCCGCGAGACTGCTGCCCGCAGAGTCCCACACTAGGCGGCCCACGCTGCTTCCGGGCAAGACTACCGACCGCACCACCTTGGGGGCGGCCCCGCTGGCCTGCGCGCGCCACAGCGTGCCAGGCGATGAGGAACGCGCGAAGAGCAGTCCACCGTCGTGCGACCATCTCGGCACCGGGTCCCTCCGAATCGCCACATCGCCGAAACGTGTGATGCGTCTCACCCCGTTGGCGGTCACGACAAACAAGTCCTGTTGGCCCGGCAATTGGTCGTTCCCGCCCGCCACCGCCACCTCTCCGCCGTTCGAGAGAGCAGGGGGCTCCAGCCACTCCAGGTAGACGTGGGGCTCAAGACGACACTGCCATTCCTGGCGCAAACCCGGCCACGTCCATACCTCTACCCGTGCCTTTTCTCGCTCACCCCGTGCCCAGGCCATGTGCGTGCCGTCCGGCGACCAACACGGAGCGCCGACCCACTCTCGAGGCCATTGCGCTGGCCAGCCAGGCCCGACAAGCAGGTACGGCAGATCGTCAATCGTCGGCGTCGGAACGTATGACAGCTCAGGCGACGCGGTGCCCACCAGTGCCCCGCCCCAGGTGGGCGACGGCTCCACCCAATGGCCGTCAAACGCGCCGAGCAAACGCGCGCGCCGGCCGTTAGGGGGGTCGACCCACCACAGCTCCTGTCCCGTCCCATCCAGTCGGCAACTGGCCCAGAGCGCGGGACCAGCACCCCAGCGGAGAGCATAGATCTCGCGGCCGGGCTCCGCTTTCCGCGCGCACCCCGCCAGCACCAAGACACCCGCCACCGCGACAAGAAAACGCGCAAAGCCAGGACACGACATGCCGCGCCTGTCAGTGCTACGGTGCGCAGACCGACCGCCGGGCGCAGCGTGGGGAGCGCCGTATCGAAGCGTGTCAGGGCTCACGGGTATGAGGGGCCACCGGGAGGACTGAATCTGCGCTCGCACTCTTTCATGCAATCCCACTTGCTGTTACCGGGCTGGCCGAGGTTCGTGCAGCACTCTCGCTCGCAACCCCCGGAATCTCCGGTACCCTTCGGCTGGTAGTTCCGAACGCAGTCACACCAGGTGCGCTGAGAGGGAGGAACCGGGTCAGGAGAGGGCAACAGGATGGGCGGCGCGCCCCTGCTTGGCGGCGGCAGCCAGTAGCCCGGCGGTTGCGGGCCGCATATCCGCCTGCACAGCGCGTTGCAGCCCGCCCCGACCGCCGGTCCGCAGACGATGGGACAGATGAGCAGGCTCAAAGGAAAAGGCACAATTGCCGCACAGGCCCAGCCGCACCCCACGCTCCCCGCCAACCCGCACACCCCACGGCACCACATCCAGCAGCGCCGATTGTCCCGCCATCCGGACGGGTCCACCCAGAGCAGCGGGCTGTTGTCGCCGTACGCGTAGTACGGTGCCGCAAGGGGGGTCACGCCCAGAAGCCCCCCCACAGTGTCCGGCGCCGTGAACCGACCGTGGGCCGGAGCGTAGTAGCGGGCGCGCAGGTACTGGAAATCGGTGCTTGGGTCATCGTAGTAGCCGAGGCGGCCGACGAACTTGAAGGGGTTGGTGGTAGAGCCGGAGGAGGAGCGGATTTCCCCGAAGGCGTAGTAGTGATAAGTGTCGGTCACGGTCTGCGAGGCATCCGTCAACAGCCGCGTGGAGCCCAGTTGGTCGTAGAGGTGGTAGTAAGTGCTTCCGCGGCGCGGGGCCGCGTCGGCAGCGTCACTTTCCCCCGTAGCCTGCAACGCCGGTGCCAGCGTCATTCAACCCACCTGAAGACAGTATATCACGCCAGGCCTCATTCCGCGCCCCTGCAGCCATTCCCCAAGATTCCATCCTGCCCCAGCCCCCGCACCCCGACCACGCCCAGGCGTCGCCCCGACTGGAATTGGCCCAAACTGGGCCAAGCCCAATATGAGCGACCAATCCGTGACAGGTCCCCCTGCCCAAGCCCCGCCCAACGCCGGGGTTGGCAGTTTCATGGATAAGGTAAGCGGGGCTTGGACTCGCCCTGGGCGAGCCTTCGACCGGAGGCGGGCAAGCGGCCAGGGCTAGCGCGCAGGCGTAGTGCTCACGCAACTTGTTGACACTTCTTGGCAAGGGAACGACCGGGTGCGCCGTTAGTGCCCAACGTGACGCCGGGCGTGAGCTGGGCGCGCTCGAGGGGAGGCACCCCGCCTCCGGCGGGGCGGGCCGATTAAGAATCGGCCCCTACGCCCATTCCCCACCGCCTCGCGGACCGCGAGCGATGTGCTGCGGCGAGCCAGGCGGCTCCTGAGAAAGGGACTCCTAAAGCGGCAGTACCCCGACTGGAGTGTCAACAAGTTGCCCGGTTGCCACACCCAGGGCCTACGGCGGGCGGCCAGCGCTCTGCCTTCGTCCACGCGAGCGGCACCTCGGCGGACAAATGGCGCCCAGGCCCTACAAGCATTCCCCACCCGCCGGTCGCGCCACGAATGGCGCTTCTACGGGACCAGCGGGGCGTGGCGCCCCGACCGACAGGGGTTTGCGCCGCCCGCGCGACTTGGGCGACGGGCTTTGCCGTTCCCTATCTACTGTCTACTTGCCACTGGCTACTGGGCGGTCTCCAGGCGCAGGGGCTTGTTGTCGCGGTCGGTGATGCGGAGCACGAAGCCCCAATCGCCGCTGCCGTTCAGTATCTTGAGCAGCAGGGTGTTCTTGCCGGCGAGCAGGCTGGCCTGCGCCACGTCTTGGTCCACGACCACGCCGCGGTCGGCATTGTTGGCGTCAATGAGCGCGCCGTTGAGCCAGCACTGCACGCCGTCGTCGCTCCCGATCTTGACGAGCACGTCCTGGGCTTCGGGCGCGGTCACTTCAGCGTAGGCGTAGGCGGCCTGGTCGTCGTGCGGGTCGAAGAGAGGAATGAGATTGACGACGCCTTGGAGGTCGTCGGTGTGGAATTGGCGCCAGGCCATCTTGCGTTCCTCGACCTGGTACTCCTTGGTGAGGTCAATCTCCTGCTCCGGGAAGAACACGCGATCCCAGGCGGACTTGTCCGGGCTGGGGAAGGGGCCGACCACCCACCAATTGGTGACGAACCCCTGCAAGGCGCCGAGGTCCACGGCAACGCCCAGACCTTGGAGTTTGCGGGCCACGGCCACTGCGCCCTCCTGCGGCGGGAGCAACTCCAGCGCCTTGGTGTAGATGGCGGTCGCCTCGTCCTTCTTGCCCGCGGCAACGAGGCCGTCCGCGATGGCCACGTAGGCGCTGAGCGCCGGCCCGCGCAACTCCTCCTCGCCTCCGGCAATCACCGCCTCGACCTCGCTGACCGCCTCCGGGCTCTGCAACTTGGCGACACCCTCAAGCGCGGCGATCTTGTTCGGGTCGTCCGTGTCCATGGCGAGCACCTCGCGGTAGATCGCGAGGGCGGGCGCGGATTCACCGCGCGCCGCGCAGGCGTCGGCGATGCCGAGATAGGAGCGCACGGCCGCGTCGCGCACCGGGTCCGGCCCCTTCTCCATCGCTGCCTTAAGTATCGGAATGGAGGAGGCCTGCCCCACACGACCGAGGCCTCTCACCGCTGCCAGGCGCACACCCTCGTCCTCGCTTTGAGCGGCTTTCTCAAGCACGGGCGCGGCAGCCGCGTCACCGCGACGGCCGAGCACGAAGGCTATCGTCGCCTGCACGTTGAAGGGGGCGTTGTCGAACGCATCTGTGAGCGCCTTGGCTGCTTCCGGGGTGGGGATGGCGCCGACGGTCGCTACCGCCATCACGCACACGCGCTCGTCCGGCGCATTGAGGAAAGGCAGCACCTGGTCCAGCGCCGAGGCGTTCGCCATGCGCATCAGGCCCGTCAGCGCTGCCAACTGCTGCGGTACTCCTGCCTGCTTGGCGTAGGGCAGCATTGAGCCGTACAGGTTGACCGCGGCGTCCGGCTGGCCGCGCGCCGCATAGCCGTCTCCGATGCGCACGATCGCGTCCACCGCGGCCGCCTGCGCGCTGGGTGAGGCGCCTGAGAGGAACCCGTACAGCGTCTCCAAAGCTCCGGGGTCTGCTATGCAGCCCAAGGCTGCGATGGCCGCGAGCGACACTGCTTCGGCCGCATCCTTCGCCGCCCGGCAAAGGGCGGGAACCGCGGTTGGATCGCCGCGCCGGCCCAGGTCGGCCGCCACCAAGGCCCGGAACTCCGCCGGCCCGCTCCTCAACGCCTTAATGAGCGCAGCCTCGGCTTGCGGGCCGGGAATCTGCGCCAGCGCGCCGCGCGCCGCCTCGCGCAAGGCCTCATCATCCAGGAATCCCGCCAGCGTGGGCACCGCCTCGCGCGTCCCGGCAAGGCCGAGCAGGTTGATGGCGAACTCGCGCACCGCCACGGCCTGCGCCGGCCGCGCGAACTCCAGCAGCGCCGCGCTGATCGCCGGCTGCTGCTCCGCCGAATCGGCCCAACGCTGCGCAATCCAGCGCAAGACCCGCTTCGCGGTGTCCACCAGCGTCGCGTCCTCGGAGCCCAGCAAGCCGAAGAGCGGCCGCAGCGCCAGCGCGCCGCTCTCAATCAGCCGGCTCTCCGCCAGGTAGCGCGCCTCCTCGTCGCCCACCGGTAGCGTTTCTACCAGCATCCCGATCTCGTCGAGCGGAACCGTGACCGCTCCGGTGGCCGCCCAGTCGGTCCCGCGCTCCGTCAAGGCAACGAAGCCCGCGCCGCGCATGGCGTCCACGCCGTGGCCCAGCACAATGTGGAAGACCCGGCCCTTGCCGTAGTCCACGGTCCAAGCGACCGGCTCGACTTGACCCGTGCCGCCCTGCTCCGTCGCCGAGAAGCCACTGGCGAGCAGACGGACGTCGGGCTCCATCTGAATGCGGTGGTAGAACTCGTCCTCGGCGTTCAGGAAGTCGGGCATGCCGGCCGTGATGGGATGGTTGCGGTCACGGATGTTGACCATGAAGCGGTGCTGCGCGCCGTGGCCTGACGCTCCCTCCGCCCAGCGGCCGCCGATGAGCACGGCAAACTCGGGCCAGTCCGCGAACGGGTTGTTGGCGGCATGGACGATGACCAGGCCCTTGCCGCCGCGCACGAAGTCGAGCAGCGCCCCCTCCATCTTGGGCCCCCAACGCGGGCCGTTGTAGTTGTCCAGGACCACGTCGTACTTGGCCAGCGTCTCGGGCCCGCACTCCGCGGGAGTGTCCGTGACCTCGACCTGGAAGCGCCCGGTCTGCTCCAGCATCTCTTTGAGGTAGGGCGTGGTGGTCTTCCAGTCGTGGTTGTTGGCGCCGCTAAGAATGAGCACGCGCACCTTGGGGGCGGCGCTCTGCGTCATTGCGAACTGCCCTAGCAGCAGCCCGAGGGCCGCGGCCAGCAAGGCAACCAGCACAATCCGCTTCATCATCTTTCACCTCGCCACATATGTTGGCGCTTATCTCAACCGAGCATCTGTTAGCCTCGCTGCGCGTGAAGGCACCGCAACAGCCACGGGTCGCATCTCCGACGGGAGCGGACGCTGCCGGCCTGCCCGCCTCCTGGTCACAGCACGGGCACCGCCTGTTGCTCGATAATCGTTCGCCAGAACTGACTCACGCCGCCGGAGGCAATCTCCTCCGGCGTGAAACCCAGGGCCTGGATCGGCTCCAGAATGTGCGCGGCCGCGACCCCGAGCATCTCCAGGCGCTCCCGCCGGCTTAGGCCCGCCCAGTCGGGCGAAACGACGATCAGGTCAATGTCGCTTCCTTCGCGTTGTTCCCCGCGGGCGTAGGAGCCGAAGGCAAGCATCCGCTCCACGCGAACGCCCACGCGGGCGAGTTCGTCGCGCAGCCGCACCGCCACCGCTTCAAGTTCGGGTGCCGGCTCAGCCATTCCACCACCTCCTCCGTCTGCCGCGGGTACTCTGCGGCCACTGGGGCCGGCCACTCTGCGAGCGCTCGCCCCAGATCATCGGGGTAGCGGGGGCCACACTGGCGTTGTTGATCTTGCCGAGGAACTCAACGTGATCCGGGAGCATGTCCAGTCCCGTTGCCTTAACGAGGTAGATCAGATCGTGCGTCTTCGGAGGGGCCGCGTTCGTCACCGCGACCACATGCGCCTTCAGGGCCTTCTCCAACGCCAGGTGACACATGAAGATCACGTAGACGTGCCGGCCTGCGGCTAGCATGTCCTGGGCCACGCCGAGGTCGTACTCGGCGGACTCAAGCCAGTTGCGTGCCTCCCGACCGGTCACCGTCTGTCGCCGTCCCTAGTCCCAACTCACGGCCCGATGCATCCTACACCGGCAGCACCCAGGGCGCCCGGTACTCCCGCGCCAGCAGCCGGTTCGCCGCCTCGTCGCCGATGATCCGCTCGTTGACACCGTCCCAGTGAATCTTGCGCCCCGTCTGCAGCGCGATGTTGCCCAGCAACGGACAACTGGTGGAGCGATGCCCTATCTCCACGTCCGACCGCGGCCGTTCCCGCGACTTCACGCACTCGAGGAAGTTGAGCACGTGCGGGAAGTGCTGGTCCGAATCGAAGCCCGGTATGGGCTGCATGCGGTCGCCCTCCGGGTAGACCTCAAAGCCTCCGCGGTCCACGAACAGGGTGCCGTTGGTGCCGTGGAACTGAATGCCGT
Source organism: uncultured Armatimonadia bacterium (assembly GCA_964528605.1). GTDB lineage: Bacteria > Armatimonadota > Zipacnadia > CAZGSV01 > CAZGSV01 > CAZGSV01. Next base: position 9,700 of record CAZGSV010000058.1, on the reverse strand, counting down.
AGCCGCGACCGTCCATGCCGCGCCCGCAGGCCTTCCTCATCGAATAGACCATCACGAAGCCGGGAAACTCGTAAACCGCCTCCATGGTGTCGGGCGTGTCGCGGTTGTCCTGCAAGACGAACTTGCCGCCCGAGGCGGAGACCGCGGTGGGATACTCCACGTTCATCCCCCACAGGAGGATGTCTATCAGGTGGGTGCCCCAGTCGGTGATCATGCCGCCGGAGTAGTCGAAGAACCAGCGGAAACTGTAGTGGCAGCGATTGGGATTGTAGGGCCGCTTGGGCGCGGGCCCGAGCCACATGTCGTAGTCAATCTCGGGCGGCGGGTCGCCGTCGGGCGGGTTGCCGATGCCGTTGGGCGACTCGTTGCCGACGTTCCAAGCGCGACACAGGGTGACGTGCCCGAGCACGCCCGACTGCACGATCTCCACCGCCTTCTGGAAGTGAGCGCCGCTCCTTTGCTGCGTGCCCACCTGCACCACGCGGCCGTAGCGGCGCGCGGCGTTGACCATCGCCCTGCCCTCGACGATGTTGTGCGAGAGCGGCTTCTCCACATAGACGTCCTTGCCGGCCTGGCAGGCGTGGATAGTGGGCAGCGGGTGCCAGTGGTCCGGCGTGGCCACGATGACCGCCTCAATGTCCTTGCGCTCCAGCAGTTTGCGGAAGTCGCGGTAAGGCGTGGGCGTGCCGCCCAGGTCCTGCACCATGGCGTTGAGGCGGTTCTGGTCCACATCGCAGACGGCGGCCACATCCACCATCCCAGTCCTGACGAAGTCGTCCACGTCGGAGCCGCCCATGCCGCCGCAGCCGATGAGCCCTATCACCACCCGCTCGTTGGGGCTCCTCGTGGGCGCGGGCGTCTCCGACTGCGCGCGCACCTCGTCAAAGAGCGACGACACACTCCAGCCCAGTGCCGCCAGTCCTCCCGCCTTCTTGATAAAGTCCCTGCGCGTCATAGACTCCTTCTTCTCTGTCACCCGCTACTCACCTCGCAATGGAATCTGCCCGCCCGCGCGGGCCGCGTTCAGCCGATGAGTTCTTCCTTCACCGGATCGAAGTGCATCGTCTTCTGCTGCCGGTAGGCCTCGACCGAGAGCGCGATGGCCACCATTATCCTGTAGCCCTTCTGTGCGTCGCAGTGCGGCGTGCCGCGCGTGCGGATGCACTCCAGCCAGTTCTCCTTGTGCCCCTTGCGCGGCTGCTCGTTGACCCGAATCACCGTGCGCTGGCCCTTGAACTCGTCCTCCGGGGTCACCACCACCTGATCGCCCTCATAGGTCAGCGTCGCCTCGTGCCCGCGGATGAGTTCGGGCACGCCCTGCCGGTTCCCCATGGACGACACCAGCAGCACGGTGTGGTTCGTCGGGTAGTCAATGATGACCTCGAAGGTGTCGGGCACCTCGCGGTCGGGGAAGATGTAGATGCCGCCGGCGGCCGACACGCGGCAGGGGAACTCCGGCCCCAATGCCGTCTCCAACTCCGTCAGCGAATGGTAGAAGAGATCGGTGGCGACGCCGCCGGAGTAATCCCAGTACTTGCGGAAGCGGAAGAAGCGCTCGGGGTCGAACGGCCGCTTGGGCGCGGGCCCCAGGAACCGGTCCCAGTCGAGGTTCTGCGGCGTGGCCGCGGGGTCTATCCACCAGTTCCACTCCCCGTCCGTGGAGTTGCGGCAGTAGCCTCCCTGACTCCACAGCAACTTGCCGACCGCGCCTTCGCGTATCAGCCGGTTGGCTTGCCAGCGCAGGTCGCTGGAACTCCCCTGCGCGCCAACCTGCACCACGCGCCCCGTGCGCGCCTGCACCTGCGCCACCTCTTTCGCCTCGTACCAGTAGCGCGTCATCGGCTTCTCGCAGTAGACATCCTTGCCCGCCTCCATGGCGTCAATGGTGATGCGCGAGTGCCAGTGGTCGGGCGTCCCGATGAGCACCGCGTTCAAGTCCGGCATCTCCAGCAGGTCGTGATAGTCGTGGAAGACCTTGGCGCCGGAAATCTCCTTCGCTCGCTCCTTGCGCGGCTCGTAGATATCGCACACGCCGATCACGGCGATGTTCTCATAGCCGCTCTTGCTCCAGTCCACCAACTCGCGCAAGTGGCCGGTGCCCTGGCCGCCGCAGCCGATAACCCCAATGTTGATACGGTCATTGGCCCCCAAGGCGCTGGCCGGCGCCGAGGCCCCCCACATGCCCGCCGCCACCACCGCCGCCGCGCCCGTCGCCTGTTGCAGGAACTCCCTGCGAGTCACCTTTCGCTTCTCCGCCATCTTAGCCACCTCCCCGGCCCCTCACTAAAGGGCCGAATGGTTATGGTATCGCTATCAAACGCGCTTGCACGGGCTCGCCGCGCTTGGTCGCGCCGTGCAAGAGTTGCAGGTCAACCCTCGTCACGAACGGCGCGAGCCAGACTTCCTTGCTCCACTCTTCTCCGGGCCTCGCGGGAAGCCGACGCACGATGCGCCTCCCGAAAGGGTCCGTTAGTCCAACCTCGACGGAGTACTCCTTTTGCGCCTCCGGCGCAATGTTCACCACCGCACGGATGAGTGCCTCTTGGCCGGCCTCTACGAAGCGTGCCGGGCCTAGCACTTCGAGGGGCGGCGGCACCGGAATGCTCAGTTCGGCGGACCACAGCGTTCGGCCGTCGGTGGCAACCTCGATGGGCACCCGCCGCACCCCCGCTCTGAGCAATGGGAGCGACACCGCGAGCGTCTCGCTGCTGCCGGCGCCGACTGTCCTGTCGACGCGCTGCCGCCCTGCCGTGAGAGATGCGACTTGTGAGTCTGTGCCTCTGTTCGCGACCGTCACCTTCAGGTTCTGCACGCCCCACAGGTTGGGCACGCTGACGCCGGTCAACCCCACGTCGCCGCGCCACAAGAACGCGCTGCCGAACCGCGAGGGCGTGTGGAACCCAGGCTCGGTGACGGACCAAGCGCTCTCGTATACGTCGCTGCCTTCCGGGCGGTTGCGGCATAGGTTGAGGGCTAGAGCGGCGGGCGCGCCTTTCTTCCCAAAGGGCAGCGCCGACCACGGCACTGCCATCTCCAGATACCAGGCCTCGCGCCCGATAGAGGTGGCCACTTGCACCTCCGGGTCCCAGGTGCGATCCGAGGTGCGCCGTCCCCAGGGCTGCGCCGACACCGTCTCGTCGTACAGCGCCCCCCCCGCGTTCACCACGAAGTGCGCGTAGTGCCACCGGTCCTCCAGCAGCGCGAGGTATATCTCCACCGAGTCGTCCAGCCAGACCTGGTCAACATCACGACCGTGGTGCTCGACGACAATGCCCTGGGGCCGAGGCTCCAAGCATTCCGTGCCGAGGTAGACCGCCTTGTCGTCGAAGCACACGCGGCCCACCGACTGCACCGGCGCCCGCTCGCCCGACTCGGACCGCACGAAATCGGCAGCCTTTCCGGCCTTCGCCCAGCAGGCGTCGTCGAGGCGGCCGTCAATCACCGGTGCCACCTTCGCCTCGCGGACCACCATGCTCGGCAGCGGAGCCTCGGACATCCGCGCCGGGCCGACGAACTGCACGGTCACCCGCGCCTCCCCGATTCCGCCCAAGGCCTCCTCAAGCAGGGCAGTCGGCGCCTCCCGACCCTGCTCCAGGTCCGCAAGCGCCTCCGCCATGTCGCCGATCGCGCGCCGCGTGCGCTGCAAGTGTCCGTTGTCCAGTCCGGCTGCGCGCGCTTCCTCCTCCCACGGAACCGCCTCCAACAGCGAAGCCAGCATCCCCTCCGCTTCTTTCGCCGCCTCCTTGGCCCCGGCGCGCTCGGACTGCTTGCAGCGCTCGATGAGACGCTCGAGCGTGTAGAGGTAACGGTAATCGTCAACCCCCTCGCGCAGCGCCTCCCACTGAATCGTCGGTATCAGCACCTTGCACGAGGAAGCGTCGCCCGCACGCTCATACCAAGGGTGGACGATGCACTGGTCCTTGGGCTCCGCCGAGTTGGCGCCTAGGCCGTCGAAATCGTTGAAGGGGTCCTCGTGCGGCCGGATGAAAGTCCATGACACCTGGCCCTGCGCGCCCGTCTTGCGGAAGAAGAAGCCGGAGAGGAAGCGGTTCGGCAGCATCTTCCCCTCTTGCCCGATGTAGCAGCCGCTTCCGTACCAGTAGTAGCGCTGGCCGTGGCGCCCACACGCCTTGAGCGCGCTCTCGCAGGCCTGGCGCGAAGCCACCAGCCCGATGCTGAAGCAAGGCGCCTCCATGGCTCCGGCCGCGGCCTCGTAAGTGCCCAGGTCGTAGAAGGTCACATAAGGCTTAGCCCCCCCGCGGTGCCAGCACTCGTAGTCCTGCAACGCGTAGGTGTTCTGCGGCCCGGGCTCGTCCCAGGCGTAGTAGAGCCAGTCCACGCCCTCGGCCTTGAGCCGCTCGGTGACCGTCTCCGCCACCTTCTGCACCGCTTCCGTCAGCGCCGGTGGCCACTTGTCCTTGTCCAGATTCACATTGAGCCCAAGCCTCGACACCACCTCGGCCTCGACCATGTTGCCGATGGTGTAGGGTCCCTTGAGGCCCGCGGCGCTCGCCTGCCGCACAATGTTCAGGAAAGCCTCCGGGTCGTACTCGACTTTGCCCTCCGCGATGCCCGACAGATCCAGCCTCCCGAACGGCAGTTCGGTGAGCCCGTCCATGCCGTGCGCGGCGATGTCGGCGAAGGTCTCGCGCGCAAGCGCGGGGTTGGCGCTGGCCCAGAACCCCACGTCGCCATAGAGCAGCCAGCGGCGATCAGCCGGCTTCTCCAAGCGGAAGGGATAGACGTGGACAGTGAGCGGCAGCGCTAGAGGCGCCTTGCCCTGCGATGAGATGCTGACCTCGAGAGTGGCGTCCCCGGGAGTGGCGTTGTCCGCGATTCGCAGCGTGAGCCAGAAGAGCGCCGTCCGGCCCGCGCGCACGTTCAGCGGGCGCTTTTCCAGCAGCCACTCGGGCGCCGGCGCCCACGCTTCCCCATCCACGCACGGCACCAGCAACTCCGGCGTCACGTAGTACTCGCTCGAGCGCCAGTCGGTCCGCTGCGGCCAGAAGTGTGCAAGCCGCACCTCGACCTGAACGTCCGCCGCGCCGCCCTTGGGCGCCACCGAGAGCGCAACGCGCTGCAGGTCCTCGAGCGCATAGACGGCGAACCACATGGCCTCCGTCTGGCCGGGCGTAGCGAATGCCCGCAGCGCAGTCACCCGCTCCGCCGGGCTGCTCCGCGGAACGCTCCACGGCCGGAAGTCTCCCGGCTCCGCGCGCGTGTAAGGTATGAGCGCGGCTGCTTTCTCCGCCTCGGTGGGCGCGGGCGGCTGCCAATCCTCTTTGGGCTCAGGCGCCGCGGTGATGGGTGCCTTGGCGTCCACGCGGCTGAGGGTCACGCCCGCGATCTCTGCCGGCCCCCAGACCTTCTGCGCCTCCTGCTGGGCGAACGCGACCACCGCCAGCCCGGCGAGCGCACAGATCGCGAGCATCAGTAGCGCTGCTCTCTTGGACAGCCGTCGCGACATGACTTCACCTCCACCGGCGCGCTCCTCATCGCTCCTCGCGCGCACCGCCGCCCAATGGACGAGCCCCGCCACGGCCTAGAACTCGCGCACGCGGAGGTCGCGGAACTCCACCAGGTTGCCGTGGTTCTGCACCCCAAGGTAACCCTTCGCTGCCCGCTCTTGCAGCCGCGGGTCGGAGTCCAGATTCACGTCAATGACGCCCTCGCCGTTGAGGATGACGGTCAACTGCCGCCCGCGGCAGATGACCTCCGCCTGGTTCCATTCGCCCGTGGGCTTGGACATGTTCTTGCTCGGGGCCACGATGTCGTAGATGGCCCCCGCGTTGTGCGTGTCCGGCGGCTCGTCGCCGAAGTCGTCCAGAATCTGCACCTCGAAGCCGGTGCGCCAGGGCTCGCCCTCATCGGGAGCGCGCAAGAAGATGCCGCTGTTGCCGTCCTCGCTGATCTTGTACTCCAGCCGCAGGTTGAAGTCCGCGCACTCCCGTTCGGTGTGAATCCAGCCCCCGCCTTCGCCGGTGCAGCGCAGCACCCCGTCCACGGCGCTCCAGCACTCGGGCCCGATGACCTTCCAGCCGCTCAGGTCCTTGCCGTTGAAGCGCGGGTTGAAGTCCAACTCGAGCATGCGCATGTTGCGGTAGTCCACCCCGCTGCCGTGGTTCTGCACGCCGATGTAGCCCCAGCGCGCCCGCTCGCGCAACTCGGGGTAGTCGTCCAGATTGGCGTCTATGATGACGCTCCCGTTCATTACCACCCGCAGCCCCCGGCCCAGGCAGGTAACCTCGACCTCATTCCACTCGCCGGCGGGCCTAGAGGCGTTGACGGCCGGCGCGATGGAATCGTAGAGCGAGCCCGCGCTGTGCTTGTCAGGCTCCTGCCCGTAGTCGTCGAGCACCTGTATCTCCATGCCGGTGAAGGCCGGATTGCCCTCGCGCGTGGCGCGGATGAAGAGGCCGCTGTTGCCCTCCGGGCTGATCTTGTACTCCAGGCGCCAGACGAAGTTCTCGTACTCATAGGCGGAGCGCAGCCAGCCCCCCCCGCCGCCGGCGCAGCGGATCACCCCGTCCTGCACGGACCACGAGGGCTCGCCCTCGACGATCCAGCCGGTCAGGTCCTTGCCGTTGCAGAGGGGTAGGAAGCCAGCCTGCTGCTCCTCGGCCGACAGGGCCTGAGCGCAGGCAACCCCGAGCGGCAGCGTCCCCGCCACCACCGCCAAAACGAGCGCCAAGCGGCACCGCATTCCAATCCCCCCTGAGGGTGCGCTCTACAGAGATGTTGTCCGGGAGCGCGGCGGATTGTCAGCGCCGCGAACTCTAGCCCGCCCCGTGCCCTTTGTCAAAACACGCGCGGCACATCATGTTCAGCATCCGCTGCGCGTATATGCCCGCCAGGGCGTAGGGGCGGGTTCTTAACCCGCCCGCCGTGCGCGGTGCGAACGGGTGCACTCTCCCCGCCTGTGGCGGGGCGGCACACCCTCGGAGTTAGGAATAGCCGGGCATTGCGGGTGCACTCTCCCCGCCTGTGGCGGGGCGGCACACCTCGTGGCTCAGGGATTCAGCCTTGATGCGGTCACCACGCTGCCACCCCGTCAAACCTAAAGGTTTGAGTTACGAGCCACGGTGGCACGTGAGGCCCGTAGCGTCGGGGTTCATCCCCGACGATGTGGATGCCGGGCCTGCGTCCGGCGTGAACCCGGACGCTACCGTGCGGATGATTCGTCCGGCCCCTACGCCGCCCCGCCGAGGCGGAGCGGCAAACCTCGTGACTCACGGCCTCAGGTTTGAGGCAGCAGCGTCGGCGCTAACCCCCGACGAGGAGCGCCTACTTCCCGATCTTCACCGTCACTAGGCCGAACGGCGGCAGCGTTACCGTCAGCACGTTGCGTTCCATCTTCGCGGTGCTCTTCTCCACCGGCCGCTCGAGCACATCCGTCTCCACCGCCCGCGCCCTCCCGGGCACCAGCGCCGGCGCCAGCGTCACCTTCGCCGTCGTCCTCTTGCCGTCCACCTCGTACAACCGCAGGATGAGTGCCTCCGACTCCTCCGCGCGCTTGATCGCCGAGAGCACCACATTCTCCGGCGTCACGCTGACGAAGCCTTGGCTCGCGGGCATCGCGCCCTGGTGCAGGTCGGTTGCCACCGCCGTCGGCGGATTGCTGAAGTCCGCCGCATGGCGCGTCGCCTCCGACGCGGTCCACTCGCCGAGATGCGGCGCCACCGCGAAGCGAATGTGATGCTCGCCCAACTCCGGCAGCGGGTCCGGGTCGTAGGAACTCCGCAGCAGCGTCAGCCGCAGCGTGTTCTCGGTGGCGTCGTGGCCGTACTTGGTGTCGTTGACGAGCGTCGCGCCCACCTTGACATTGCCCCGCACCGCCAGTCCGCTCAGGTCGGCCCAGCGCAGCGCCGGCACCTCATTCCCATCCGCCTCCCGGCTCACGTAGCCGAACGGAATCTCATACGTCGGCTTGCCGCCCTTGAGCGCCAGCGGGAAGGCGACCTTGAGCATCGGCACCCCGGCCTCCGGGGACCCGCGCTCCAACCAGTCTGCGTCGAGCAGGAAGTCCACGCTGCGCGAACCGGCGTTGAGCGAGATGGTCAGCGTCAGCCGCGAGTCGTTGTGCTTGCGCCTGGAAACCAGGCTCGCCTGCTGCGGGCCGCGCTGGCCGACCTCCAAGATGCCGCCGTCAACGAAGTCGTGCTGATGCACCACCTGCCCAATCTCCCATGCCGTCATCCCGTGGGGCGCCTCGGTGAGCAGTTGCAGCAGCCCGAGCCGTCCGCCCTCGGGAACGAAGTCGTAGCCGGTGGCCTTGTCCACTAAGTGCACGATGGCGCCCGACGCCGGCTCGACCTCCACGCGCAGGAACTCGTTCTCGAGCACGTTCTCGCCCGACACCCACGCTTCCTTTGGCTGCGGCGGCTCGACGTCCCTGTAGAGCGCGTAGGCGCTATAGCCGAGCGCGGGCAGGTCCACCGGGAAGGCGACCGTTATGAAGTCGTGGCCCCAGTAGTGCCCGTGGGCGACAGCCTGCGCCCGGGTGACGTTGCCCTGATGGTCGCGCACCGCAATCTGGTGGCGCGGCCAGTTGCGGTTCCAGATCTTGGTGACCACCACTTCGCGCCGCGCCCAAGCGCTCGGGTTGAAGACCAGGAAGGGCTCCACCTCCGCCGCGCCCGCGCCCAGCGTGGACACGCCGCCCCACCAAGCGCCCTCGCCCGCGCCTCCGCCGATGCCAGGCCCCGCCTCCGCGGGCGCTCCCTTGGAAGCCAAGGAGGCCGTGTTCACTTGCGCCGCCAGCGCCCGCAGGCTTTGCGTCCTCACCATGCCGGTCGTCGCGCTCACCTGCTGGAAGAGCCCCTGGGCGTACTCGTAGGTGGGATGCACGCCGGAGCCGGGCAGTATGTCGTGGAACTGGTTGAACATCGCCTTCTCCCAGGCGCCGTTGAGGGCCTCGAGCGGGTAGGGGAAGTCCACCGCGCGCGAGGCGATGAGCGCCGCCGCCTCCGCCTCCACCAGCGCGTTCTCCGCCATCCGGTTGGCCCGCTTGATGTTGCTCTGGGAGGTGTAGCAGCCGCGGAAGACGTACTGGAGTTCCGCGTCCACCACCGGCAACTTCTTCGCCTGCCGCTCGGCGATGCTGAGGAACTCGTCGGTGGTGCTGAAGCGGACGTTGGGGAAGACAGGCCACTTGTCCATCTCCAGCGCCTTGAGCAGTTGCGCGCGCGTGGGGCCGCCGCCGTGGTCGCCGACGCCGTGCACGAACATCATGTCCTTCAGCCCGGTCTCCTTCTCGAACTCGAACAACAGATTAGTCATGCGCGGGTCAAGGCGGCCGTTGTAGCCGTAGGCCCCGTCGTCGTAGGCCAGCACGCGCGAGCCGTCCTTGCCCTGCCACCAGAAGAGCCGATGGCCCACGCCGCAGCGATGGAAGTAGTAGCGGCTCACGCCCCCCCGGCGGAGGATGCTCGGAATGGTGTGCGCGTGGCCGAAGGTGTCGCACTCCCAGTCAATCTTCACCGAGTCCCCCGGCAGGTTAAGGTACTTCTCCAGCCAGCGCTTGCTATAGAGCAGGTGGCGGCAGAGAATCTCGCCGCTGGCGAGGTTCTTGGAGCCCTCAACCCACATGCTCGCGGTGACCTCCCAGCGCCCCTGCGCGACGCGCCGCTTGATGCGCTTGAAGAGCGCCGGGCTGTACTCCCGCATCGCTTCATAAACCGATATCTGGCTCTGTGAGAAA
>CAZGSV010000057.1:0-21246 GCA_964528605.1 uncultured Armatimonadia bacterium | reverse complement strand
CGGTGACCAGGATGAGCCCGCTCTTGTGCTTGACCAATTCCTTGAGAATGGAGGGCAGCACCAGCTCGTCGATAGTGGGCACCCGGAGCGGGATCAGGCGTGATACCACGGCGATGGCGCCGCGCTCCTGTGAGATGTTGACGCGCAGGCGCACGATGTCGCCAATGGTAATGCCGATGTCGCACTCATGGTAGTCGAGGAAGCGCTCCTTCTGGCGTTCGCTCATGAGCGCTTCGGCGACGGCGCGGGTGTCGTCCCCGGTGAGGCCGGGCATGGGGGTCGGTTCGATCTCCCCATGCACCCGCAGCATGGGCGGGGTGCCCTGCTTGAGGAAGATGTCGGAGGCGGTTTTCTCCGCGGCGAAGGCCACCAGTTCCTCGAAACTAACCTCCACTAGCCAACTCTCCTTTGGCAAGGGAGTCGCCGACTTGCTCGCACGCCACTAAGCCTCGCCCTGCCGGCGGCCTGCTGCTAGCCTCCCTTGAGGGCTGGTGGAGCCGATGGGATTCGAACCCACGACCTCTTCCATGCCAAGGAAGCGCGCTCCCACTGCGCTACGGCCCCACATGTTGGTTTCGCATTCTAGATTACCCGGCCCCGGCGGTCAAGTCACCAATGGCCGTCCCAGTCGTCGTAGAGTTTCGAGCGCCCGGTCCGCACGCGGTATCCCCAGTAGGCGCCCAATGCGCCTCCTATGAGCGTGGGGGCCAGTGCAACGCCGCCCCAGGCCCAGAACGACCAGACGTAGGTTCCCCGCCACTGAACCCCCCAGAGGGCCTGGAAGAAGAGAAGGTTGGCGGTCACAATGCCCGTGGCTGCGCCCCCGATCTCCCACGCGTGCCGGGCCCAGAAGCCGCGGGGGGGCAGCGGAGCCTCGCAGTAGGGGCACTGCCGCCTCTGGGTGCGCACGAGGGAACCGCAGATCTCACAGGTTACCGGTCGGCCTCGTTTCGCCATGGGATCGGCGCTCACCCCCAGTGAAAGCCGCGGCACAGCGCCGTATCCCAAAGCAGGCCGACGGCGTAGCCCGCGCTGGCCAAGAGGAGCAGCGCCCGCACCAGCGCGGCGCAGGTGGCTAGGGCATCCCCGCGAGGCGACTGCTGTTCGGCCTCGACGTGCGCGCTCTCTGTCCAGCGCGCGAGGGCAGTGAAAAGATACAGGGCCGCGCCCAGGCTCCCAAGGATAACGGTCAGGGCCAGCAGGGCCTGAAAGGACAGCAGCGGCAAGCCCGAGGTCGCGAGGAAGAGCGAGATCAACACGGCGGCGGTGATGAGCACCGCTGCGACACTCACCAGGGAGGCGCGGGTGCCGGGCGAGCGGCCACGCCATCTGGTGGCCGCGTAGGGCTGGGTGGCCACCCAAAACCAGACCAGTCCAAGTGGCATCAGCAGCACCCCGAGGTTGTCGGACAGCGTCGGGAGCGGGATGGCGCCCAACCGCGGCGCCCAGCCTTGTCGGTACGCGCCGACGCGGGCAGCGCTGAGGAGCGCGACCCAGGCGGCTGCGGCCACAACAACCGCGGCCCTGCCGAGAACGGAGCCGCGCAGGCCCACTTGGCTCGCCGGGGGGTGCGCGTCGCGCCTGACTCGGCGCCAACCTGAACACGCCGCCAGGACCAGCCCGCAGCCAAGCGCAAGGGTAAGCCAGGTCTGGACCACGACTCTTAGCAGCAGGACGCGCTGGGCCAGTTCCACGCTCTCCCAGAAGGCGTTCTCCTGCTGCAGCGTTGCGACGCCAGCTTGGATCCAGGCCTGCTGACACGTATCGAGCAGGCGTGCAGCGGCGATGGCTGGCTCCGCTTGCCCTGAGCGTATGAGTTGGTCGCGCAGGGCCACCAAAGCATCGGCGAGCGGATAGGGACCGGCGGGGCCGTTGCGAGGGCGGGCGGTCTCTGCGGTGCGCTGCCAAGCCACAGCGGCGGCGCCGGCCAGGGAGACCGCATCCGCTGGCTTTTGCGCCTGCGCCAGTCGGAGGCAGGACTCCCTCAGCCATCTCGCGATGGTGGCCCAGCGGGCGGTCATGCCTGGCGGCAGCATGCTGGCGATAAGGAAGGCACTGGGCCCATCTTGGTGCGGGGCCAGGCCCAGTGACTCGAAGGTGTAAGCGCGCGCCCGCCAGGCTTTCTCCTGTCCGTTCTCAAAGCGGCTCATGTCGGCTGCGCGCAGGAGACAGGCGGCGGCGCTTTGGTTCTGGCCACGGAGGATAGCCAGGTAGGCGGTAGCGGCCCAGAGGTAGCCGTTCTCAGGATCGGCTTGGCGCGCAGCCGTGGCCCAGTGTTCAGCGTCGGCAATCCTGGGCGACAGGTCCGCATCGGCTTGCGGGCCCACCGGTCGTGCGCGCGGCGTCCTGGCTCCTACTAGGGCCGTAAGGGAGTGCCTGAGCGCGCAGAGGTAGACGAGTCCGCGCTCGGACTCCGGCGCCAGGTTGGCGGCGCGCACGTAGTAACCGACGGCCTCCTCCCCCCCTTCGCCGACAGCGATGCCGAGTGCGACTATCCAGTCACGGTCGCTGCGGCCGGCGGCGGCCTTGGAGAGGGACTCGCCGGCCCTCCAACGGCATGCCTGACGCAGCTGAAACAGCACCAGCTGGCGCCGGTGCACGGTGAGGGCGAGCAGGAGCGCGCCTGCTGCTGCGAGGGCTAGCCAACGCCAGCGCATGCGCTTCATGGCGTGCGCCATTCTCCACCGCAGCGCGCCCGTCAGCAAGCCGGCCGGTTGACCCTGCGGCAGGGCGCGCCTAGACTCCCTGGCCCGTGCAGTGAGGACGCCTGCCGCAGGCTTCTAGGAGGAACGCCGATGTTGCGCCAAGTTGCCGTGCTCGCCGCCGCGCTTGCCTTTGCTCTGGCCACTCCGCCGACACTCGCCGGGGCGCCGCCGCAGCAGGTGTGGCTAACTGACATCGGAGGCGGCCCGTATGCCTCGCCGGTGACGGTTGATATAGACCCGGCCGTGGGACAGGAGATCCTCATGGCGCACCCCTACAAACTGCCGGAGTACGGGGGGGGCCGGGGAGCCCTCTCCTGTCTGAGCGCGCGTGGGGAGTTGTTATGGCGTTACCTCGCGACCGCCAATATCAACCCGACTCCGTCGGTGGGCGATGTGAACGGCGACGGCCGCCTCGAGATCGTGGTGGCCTCGGACGACGGGATGGTCGCTTGTCTGACTTCTCAGGGGGTTCCTCTTTGGCGCACTCCTCTCAGCGGGGGGGTCACCTGGTCGGCGCCGGCGCTCGCGGACCTGGAGCGCGACGGCTTTCTGGAGGTCGTCATCGGCGGCGAGGACGGCAACGTGGCGTGCCTGAGCCACGGCGGGCTGCTGGCTTGGCTGCGCGCGTTTGGAGCGGATGTGGCAGCGCCGCCGGGGCTAGCGGATGTGAACGGCGACGGCATGGTGGAGGTGCTGGTGCCGTGCGACGATCAGCACCTCTATTGCCTATCGCACAGAGGGGAGTTGCTCTGGTCGCTGAAGACGGTGGGCTCGTGCTACTCGGGCCCGGTGGCGGCGGACTTGGAGGGGGACGGAGAGGTCGAGGTGCTCACCGGCTCGGACGGGGGGGGACTGTACTGCGTGCGTGGGAAGGACGGCACGCTCAAGTTCAACGCGCCGAGGTTTGGGCCGATTGACTGCGCCTTGGCCCTGGCGGACGTGAACGGCGACGAGAAGTTGGAGTGCGTACTGGCCGCCTCGGAGGGAACGCTGGCGGCGGTGTCCGCGAGCGGCGAGGTGCTGTGGCGCAGCACCGGGGCGTACGGACGGATGGACTCCGCCCCGGTGGTGGGGGACGTTGACGGCGATGGGGCTCTGGAGGTCGTAGTCGGCGACCGCGACGGGCACCTGATCTGCCTTTCGTCCACCGGCGAGGAGGAGTGGGTGTTCGAGCAGGGCGGCGACGCGCCTAACTCGCCTGCGCTCGCCGACCTGGACGAGGACGGCAAGGTGGAGATTATCTGCACCAATCGCAACGGCGCGGTCTTCTGCCTGACCGCGGGGGGGCAGTACTCCGTAGTCAACATGCCCTGGCCGATGCGGCGGCACGATCTATGGCAAACGGGCGCTCTGGTGACGCTGCCGCCAGCGGCCCTGCTGCCGGCGCCCGAAGTGCGTGTGGTCAGGCCTCCCTTTGCGCGTGAAGACAGCAAGTGCTCCGTGAGGCTGCGGCTGGGGGTGGCGGAGCGGGACGCACGGGTGCCGGTGCTGGTCTATGTGGAGGCTGAGGAGCCCCTGGGCGAATGCGAGGTGTCGCTTGAGGTTAGGGATGAGGGGCGCACCGTATTCGCTGGGCAGCGCCCACTAAAACTCGCAGCGGGAGTGCAGGCGGCCGACTTCTGCATTGACTTCCCTACCCCATGGAGCGCCCACCGGCGGTTGACGGCTGTCGTCACCGACGAACGGGGCAACGAACTGGGCCAGTCCGAAGCAGGCATCGAGTGGTACGGGCCGGAAACCGTCGCACAGGTCCAGCCGCTGCTGGAGAAGGCGGCGCGCGACCAGGCGCGCCTGCGCCAGGCGATCGAGCAGGCGCGCGCAGCGGGCATCACAGTTGACTATCCCCTGGTCACTGCCACCGTGGTGGACAGGTACCTTGACTGGATCGGGCTCTGGGCGAACGAGCAGCGGTACCGCATAGTGCGGCAGATAGGCGACTACCTGTCGGAGGCGCCCGGGCGCGCGCTCGCGGAACTGGAAAGCATGACCAAGGATCCGGAGCGGCGCAAGCCAGTGCCGCAGCCGAATCTAGGGAATCTCCAGGTTCGCGACGGAGGCTTCATCGCGGGCGACCAGCCGGTGGTGCTCTCGGGCGTGGGTCATTTTGGGCAAGCGCGGGGGGACGTGCCGGTTCTGCACGGCTTCGGGATGAACGTCATTCAGATTGAGATTGGCCCGAGCGCGACGCTGCCGGGGCCCAACGAGTATGGAGAACAGGCGGTGCGGGACCTGCTCAACGTGTTCCGCGCCGCCGAGCAGGCGAACGTGCAGATCAACCTGCTGGTCTCGCCGCATTACTGCCCGCAGTGGGCCTACGAGATGTACCCCGAGGTGAAGACGTGCGGCCGGGGCTTCATCCAGTATTGCATCCAGAACCCGCACGCGCGCGCCGTGCTGGAGAAGCACCTGGCGTACTTGATCCCGCAGGTGGCGGGCAACCCGGCGCTCAACAGTTACTGCTTGGCGAACGAGCCGCAGTTTGCGGAGTACTGCCACTTCTCGGCCGATGGTTTTACCAAGTGGCTGCAGGAGAAGTACGGCGACATCGCCGCGCTCAATGCGACCTGGAGCACGAAGTACGGCTCGTTCGAGGCGCTGCGCCAGGACATACCAAACTGGGGCGACCAGTACGAGACGATGAAGACCAGCAACCTGGCGATGCGCTACGACTGGGACGTCTATCACATGAACGTGGGGACGGAGTTCTTCGCCTGGATGAAGTCGGTGATCCGGCGCTATGACCCCAAGACGCCGGTGCACGTGAAGTTCATGTCCGGGGCGTTCAACTACGAACTCAACCAAGAGGGGATTGACCGGGAGGCGTTGGGCGAACTGTGCGAGATCTCGGGCAACGACTGCGGGCTGGGCTGGCCTGACAATCGCTACGCCATGGACTGGCTGCGCGAGGCTTCCTTCTTCGACTTTCTGAAGTCGGTGCAGCCGGGGAAGCCGATCTTCAACTCGGAGAACCACACCTTCGGCGACGGCGCCGATCCTTCCTATCCGCCCGAGTACTTCCGCGCGGCGCTGGCGGAGGGGTTCCTGCACGGGCAGATGGCCTCGACGATGTGGGTGTGGGAGCGGGTGATGGGATATACGACCTTCATGTGGCAGCCGGAACTGGTGGAGGCGATGGGGCGCATCTCGCTGGACGGGATGCGACTGGCCCCGTACTTCCTGGCGTTCTCGAACGAGTCCTCTCCCGTGGCGCTAATGCAGTCGAATGCTTCTCGATTCGCCGGAGTGGAGCATCCGAACGCGCTGGACAGCGTGTACGAGGCGATGGCGTTTCTCAACCTGCCGGTGCGGTTCATCACTGAGAAGCAACTGGCGGAGGGCGGCTGGCTGGACCGCTACCGGGTGGTGGTGGTGCCGGCGGTGAACTACACGCCGGAATCGGCCTTTGCGGCGCTGGAGCAGTTCGCACGCAACGGCGGGACGCTGATCCTCTTCGACGACTGCTTCACCTACGACGAGCATGGGCTGAGGCGCACCTCCTCGGGGCTGGTCCAAGAGGGGGCAGAGTACGGCTACGGCTCAGGCCGGGTGTTCCGATTCAGCACAGAGGCGCTCGTAGGCGAGAAGGAAGCGTTGCTGGCGAAGGCCTACCAGGCCGCCGGAGTGGCGCCGCCCTTGCGGTTTGTGGGGTCGGAGAGGTTCGGGGTGCACGGCATTGAGATGCGGAGCGCAAGCGTGAATGGGAAGATGGCGTTCTACCTGCTGAACCTGAACCAGTACCCGGCGGACCTACCGCCGCTGGAGGGCGTGCCCGCTGGGGCCACGCTGCACGAGTTGATTGACAACCAGCGCTACCCGGGTGACCACCGGTTCCACCTAGAGCCGCTCGAGTTGCGGATTGTGCAGGTGGAGTAGGCGCGCGCCGCCAGCCCGGGTTGGTGCGGCGCAGCCAGCAAACCCTCGGCAGCGGGCCCAAGGCCAGTTTACTCTTCGGGTGGGACCACCCGTATGTGCAGTTCTTCCAGGAGCGCGTCGCTCACCGGGGTGGGGGCGCCGGTGAGTAGGCAGGTCGCCGTCTGCGTCTTGGGGAAAGCGATGACTTCCCGAATCGAGTCCGTGTGCGTCAGCAGCATGAGCAGTCGGTCGAGCCCGATGGCGATGCCGCCGTGCGGCGGGGCGCCGTACTCGAAGGCCTCCAGTAGGAAGCCGAACTTCTGCTCGGCCTCCTCGGGCCTGATGCGCAGGAGCCGGAACATGCGCTCCTGTAACTCCCGGCGGTGAATACGAATGCTGCCGCCGCCAACTTCCGCGCCGTTGAGCACCAAGTCGTAAGCGCGCGCGCGCACGGCCAACGGCTCGCTCTCCAACCGCTCCAAGTCCTGCGCCATCGGCGAGGTGAACGGATGGTGCTTAGGCGATAGATCGCCCTCGGCGTCCAACTCCAGCAGCGGGAACTCAACGACCCACAAGAACGCCCACTTGCTCTTGTCAATCATCCCCAGCCGTTCGCCCAGGAGCAGCCGCAGGCGCGAGAGGGGCTCGCACACCTCAGTCGCAGGCCCGGCGACGAGCAGCACCAGGTCGCCGGTTTCCGCCGAGGTCGCTTGCCTGACCGCCTCTACCTGCTCGACGGTGACGTACTTCACCATCGGGCCTTTGACGCCCTCCGGGGTGAAGGCGAAGGTCACCAGGCCCTTGGCGCCGAACTCAGTCGCGTATGACTCGAGGCCGCTGATGTCGGTGCGCGAGTAGCCCGCGCAACCCGGCCCGCGCAGGCCGCGGATGACGCCGCCTTGGTCGAGCGTGCGCTTGAAGACCTGGAAGGTGGAGTCGGCGAAGCACTGGGAGACGTCCACGATCTCCATGCCGAAGCGCGCCTCCGGCTTGTCGGTGCCGTAGCGCAGCATTGCTTCAGCATAGGTCATGCGCGGCAGCGGCCGCGGCAACTCCACGCCTGCGAACTCCCTGAAGACGTGGGCCATCAGCGCTTCCACCACCCCGAAGACGTCCTCCTCGGTGACGAAGGACATCTCGATATCAATCTGGGTGTGCTCGGGCTGACGGTCGGCGCGCAGGTCCTCGTCCCTGAGGCAGCGCGCGATCTGGAAGTACTTCTCGACGCCGGCGACCATCAGGACCTGCTTCATCAACTGCGGCGACTGGGGCAGCGCGTAGAAGTGGCCGGGATGCACGCGGCTGGGCACGAGGTAGTCGCGCGCGCCCTCGGGAGTGGCCTTGAGCAGGATCGGGGTCTCCACCTCCCAGAAGCCGCGCTGCGCGAGGAAGTTGCGGGCGGCCAGCGCGACCTCGTGGCGCAGGCGCAGGCGTTCTGCCATCTTGGGGCCGCGTAGGTCGAGATAGCGGTACTTCAGCCGCGTGGCCTCCTCGACGTTCTCCTGGCCTGGGTAGAGCGGCGGCGTCTTGGCCCGATTGAGGATGGTGATGGCTCGCGCGTGGACTTCGATCTCGCCGGTGGCCAACCTGGGGTTCTCCGTTCCGGCGGGTCGGCGCTCCACCTGGCCCTCGACGGCGAGCACGTACTCGCTGCGCACCTCGGCCGCCTGCTGATGCGCCTCGGGCGTCTGCTGCGGGTTGACGACCACCTGCACGATGCCGGAGCGATCACGCAGGTCAATGAAGATGAGCCCGCCGTGGTCGCGCGTGCGCTCGACCCATCCGTTAAGCACTACCTGACGGCCGATGCACTCCGGCCGCAACGTGCCGCATTCGTAAGTGCGCTTCGGGAATCCGCTCTGGCTGCTCATTGTTCTCCTCCGGTCTTGCTCGCCTGGGTCGTCACTCTCTCAGCCAGGCGGCGCACCGCCTCTTCCAAAGGCAGCATCTCTTGCTCGCCGCTCGACATGTCCCTCAGGGTGACGGCGCCGGCCGCCTGTTCGTCTTCGCCGAAGAGGGCCGCCCAGGCGGCTCCCGCTCGGTTGGCGGAACGCATCTGCGCGCGCAGGGAAGAGGCGTCATAGTCCATCTCCGCGGCGACGCCGGCCTCGCGCAAGCGAGCCGCGAAGGCGAAGGCGGCTGCTTGCAGCGATTCGCCGGTGTAGGCGACAAAGACGGGCTGCGTTCGCTGTTCCCCCCCGGCGTCGCCGAGCAGGAGGGCGATGCGCTCGAGCCCGCAGGCGAAACCGGCGGCTGGGGTCGGCGGGCCGCCCAACTCCTCCACCAGATCGTCGTAGCGTCCCCCCCCGCACACTTGGGCCTGCGCGCCTAGGCGCGTGCTGCTTATCTCAAAGACGGTGCGGGTGTAGTAGTCGAGGCCGCGGACCATGCGGGGCTGCACGGCGAAGCGGTAGCCGAGCGCACTAAGCCCCTCTTGCACCTGCTGGAAGCGGGAGCCGCACTCCTCGCACAGGTATTCCGTTATCGGCGGCACCCGCGCGCTCAGTTGCTTACACTCCGGGGTCTTGCAGTCGAGTATGCGCAGCGGGTTCTGCTCCAAACGCCGCTGGCACAACTCGCACAACTGGTCGCGCCGAGCGCCGAGCGCCTGCACCATCGCCTCGCGGTAGAGGGGCCGGCACTTGGGGCAGCCCATGGAGTTGATCTCTAGGCTGAGGTCCTGCAGGCCCAATGCGCTCAGGAACCTTCCACAGAGGTCAATCACCTCGACGTCGAGAAGAGGGGAATCGGAGCCGAGCGCCTCCACGCCCACCTGATGCGCCTCGCGGTAGCGGCCGGCCTGGGGGCGCTCGTAGCGGAAGATGGAACCGATGTAGAAAAGGCGGGCAACGCCGCCGCCCCCCCCGCCGACTTGCAGCCAGGCGCGCACCACGCCCGGCGTCACCTCGGGTCGCAGCGCCATTTCCCGGCCGCCGCGGTCGCGGAACAAGTACATCTCCTTGGTCACGATGTCCGTCGTCTCGCCGGTGGTGCGCAGGAACAACTCCGCCGCCTCGAAGGTGGGAGTGCGAACCTCTCCATACCCGTAGAGCGAGCAGGTGCGGCGGAACGCTTCCTCTATCCGCTGCAAGGTTCCGCTCTCGGGGGGAAACACATCTTTCGTTCCTCTGGGTGCGCTGTAACGCATTGTCAGACCTCTTTCACAGTATCAAAGACACAGGAGCCTTCAGAAGGGAGAAGCCCCGCCTGCGGTTTCCGGTGGCCTGAACCGGCCAGGTCCCGCCCGTGGCGGGGCTAAGCGTCAGCGTCGTGGTTATGGTGGTGCGGGTGCAAGACCCGCCGCGCCGGCCGGTAGAGCGCGCTGCACGACGCCGCGGCGAGCGCGGCCTTGACCGTGTCTCCCGCCAAGAAGGGCAGGACACCACCGACCAGCGCCTTCTTGGCGTCCCCGCCCAGGAAGACGATGAGCCACGCCGCGCCGCAGAGAAGGATCACGTACGCGGCTGCCAGCATCCCGGCGCACACCCACGCCAATCTGCCGCGCCCGATCTCCTGAAACCGGCCCGCCAGGTACGCCGCGAGCACGAAGCCCACCAGGTAGCCTGCCGTCGGCCCCAACAGCACCACCGGCCCGCCCACGCCACTGGCGAAGACCGGCAGCCCAGCCAGGCCGCAGAGCAGGTAGGTTACCACCGTGCCCGCCCCCAAGCGGCTGCCGTAAAGGCCTCCCATAAGGAGCACCGCCAGCGTCTGCATGGTCACCGGCACCGGGCTGATGGGCACGCGAATGGCGACCCGGGCGCTCGCCGCCAGCATGCCCACGCCAAGCGCCACCGCCCCCAGCTGGCGCAGCCACGCGCCCTGGGTGCTGGTCAACTCCAACGCTGCGGCTTCGGCAATCTCCTGAGGACGACGCACGGGCAACTCGATTCCCCTTACCGGAATTGGCCCATTCTAGCGCGGGCGGGCCCTGCGGTCAACGCGGCGCGGTTGCTTTGGCTGGCGCGCGTGCGCGGTTTGGCGGTAGAATGTGCGTAGGGAGGAGAAGCCCAATGTTCTCGGTCGGAATCATCGGCCTTCCTAATGTCGGTAAGTCCACCCTCTTCAACGCCCTCGCCCAGGCGACCGCGCCCGTGTCCAACTACCCCTTTTGCACCGTGGAGCCGAATCGCAAAACGGTGCTCGTGCCCGAGGAGCGGCTGGCGCGCGTGGCCGAGATGTTCGGCCAGCAGGAGGCTCACCCGACCACTATCGAGTTCGTGGACGTGGCGGGCCTGGTCAAGGGCGCAAGCCACGGGGAGGGCTTGGGCAACCAGTTCCTGGGGCAGATTCGCGAGGTGGATGCGCTGCTGCACCTGGTGCGGTGCTTCCCTTCGGAGAACGTGGTCCACGTCTCCGGCTCTCCCGACGGCGCGCGCGATATCGAGGTGGCCAACATCGAGTTGGCCCTGGCCGATATTGGCGTGGTGGGCAAGCGGCTGGAGAAGGCGCGCCGCGCCTCCAAGACCGGCGACGCGAAAGTGCTGCAGCAGGTGGCGGCGCTGGAGGAGATGATTGATCGCTTGCAGCGGGGCGAACGCCCGGTGGAGAAGACGACGCCGGCGGTTGAGGAACTGCTGGAGCAAATGTTCTTGCTCAGCACCAAGCCGGTGCTCTACGTGCTCAACGTGAGCGACGAGCGGGCCGACTGCGTGCGCTGTCTGGAGCCGGCGGAGGCGTACCTGTCGGAGCGTAGCCTTCCCTTCGTTGAGATTCCGGCGCTCGCCGAGATTGAACTCCAGGAACTGTCGCCCGAGGACGCGCAGGAGATGCGGCAGGAGTTGGGGCTCTCGCGCAGTGCGCTGGACGAGATCATCGCGCGCTGCTACGCGCTGCTCGATCTGATCACCTTCTTCACCGCCGTGGGCAAGGAGGCGCGGGCTTGGACCCTGGGGCGCGGCAAGACGGCCTTTGACGCCGCGGGCAAAATCCACAGCGATATGCAGCAGGGATTCGTCAAGGCCGAGGTCATCTCCTACGAGGAACTCGAGCGCGCCGGCTCGTATCAGCAGGCCAAGGACCAGGGCCGGGTGCGCACTGAGGGGCGCGACTATGTTGTGCAGGACGGCGACGTGCTGCTGATACGGTTCACGCATTGAGTAAACGAGCGGACTCAAGAGGGGGCCTCTGCCGACGGGCGCGGCTGCCCCGGTCAATGCATTGAGCATTCTTTTGGTAGAATCGGACACACAGGCGACACCGCATGACCGGCAATCCTGACGTTAGCGAGTGGGTGCGTTCCGCGCAGTAGGACGCGGATACGGCCGCCGCGATGCTGAGAGAAGGGCGGCACCTCTACGTCGTGTTCTGCTGCCAGCAGGCGGTGGAGAAGATGCTGAAAGCGCTCATAGTGCAGCGGAGCGCCCAATTGCCGCCTCGCATTCATGCATCTTGGTCGGCTCGCGGCGGTGGCCGGGTTGGACCTGTCCGAGGAGGAGCGCGATCTGCTGAGGACGCTGTCCCGCTACTACATTGAGACGAGATATCCAGACGTGGCAGGCTTGGACTGGGAAGACGGGGAGAAGGCTAAGGAATACCTTGCCGCGACCCGGAGGCTGCTGGATTGGCTCAAGACCAGAATGACGTAGTGGCCGTTGCACGGAAGGTGGCTGAGTACTTGCAGCGGCGCTACGCCGTGCAGGACATCATCCTGTTTGGATCGTGGGCACAGGGGAAGGCAGGCACCTGGAGCGACATTGACCTGGCAGTGGTGTCTCCAGACTTCGAGGGCCAGACGTTGTCCGAACGGGTGGAGTTGAGCGTAGAGGTGCAGAAGGCGTGCTCCGAGTTGGTGGAACTACATCCGTTAGGCCCCACTGCGCTAGCCAGCGCGCGGCCGAGCAACTTCGCGGGGCATCTGCTTCGGAGCGGCACGTACCTGATGAAGGACGGGCGGTGGGTGGTACCGCAGGACGAGCCAGCGCACACGCCTTGAGGAGGCGTCTGGGTCCCGGAGCGCGTGGGCACGGCGCGCCGTGCCCGGACCCTTGACGGCTGCCGCCGCGGTGTCGCGGCAGGAATGCCGCTCCTACAGGGCACGGAGCCCCGACGGCACGGCGGCTCGCCGTTGACGCGGGACAGGCGGGAACCTAACATGGCCGCATGGCCCCCAGCGCGGAATTCGGGTTCGGAATAGTCGGCTGCGGGAACATCTTCCCCACGCACGCCCAGGCGCTTCAGCGGATTCCGCGGGCGCGGCTGCTCATGGTGTGCGACCTGGAGGAGGCCAAGGCTCGTGCCGCAGCGGAGAAGTACGGCTGCGAGTGGACGACCGACTACTCGCGCCTGCTGGCACGGCAGGACGTTCAGGTTGTCGAGGTGCTGACCTGGAGCGGCAACCACGCGGAACTCGGGATGCAGGCGGCGCGCGCGGGCAAGCACGTCATCGTCACCAAACCGATGGACGTCTCGCTCGACGCGATTGACGCGCTGATAGAGACGTGCGGCCGGGAGGGCGTGGTGCTGGGCGCCACGCACCAGTTCCGCTCCTACCCGGCGTACCAGCAGGCGCGGCGCGCGGTGCTGGAGGGCTGGCTGGGAAGGCTGGTGCTCGTCATCGTGACGCTCAGGTGGTTCCGCTCGCAGGAGTACTACGACAGCGCGGATTGGCGTGGGACCTGGCGGTGGGACGGCGGCGGGGCAACGATGAACCAGGCGGTGCACTACGCGGACCTGCTGCAGTGGATAGGCGGCGAGGTCGAGTCGGTGGCGGCGCATATCGCCACGCTGACGCACGAAATCGAGGTTGAGGACGTGGCCAGCGCCACGGTGCGCTTCAAGCATGGAGGGCTGGGAGTGCTGTTGGCGTCCACGTCCATCTACGAGGGTCTGCCGACGACGGTGGAGATACACGGCGAGAGGGGTAACATTCTGGTCGAGGGCGACGTCATCAAGCGCTGGGACGTTGCCGACCATCCGGCGCCCTCCGAGGGCCTCGCCGAGGGCGCCGCGCCGGTGGGGGCGACTGCCGATCCGCTCGCGGGCCTCGACGAGGGCGTGCGGGCGCATGTGGAGCAGATAGGCGACGTTCTGCGGGCGATTCGCGAGGGCGGGACGCCAGCGCTCGACGGGCACCAGGCGCGCAAGGCGGTGGAGGTTGTGCTGGCGGTATATGAATCCGCGCGGAGAGGCGAAGCCGTCTCGCTGCCGCTGAAAGGCGGGTAGCGAGGCGAACTCCGCGGGTGCCGTGGTTGTTGCAGTTGTCGGGCGAGCGCCTTTGTGGGCACGCCTTTCCATTTTGCCTCTGGGTAGCGGGTAGGAATGTCTGCTGAAGAGCGGGAGCGTTTTCTGCAGTTAGAGGAGGAAGCCTCGCGGTTGCGCCAGGAGAAGGCGGACCTGCTGGCGAAACTGCTCCTGGAGCGGGCGAAGGGCGAGGTTTTCGGGCAGATAGTGGGCATCTTGGGGACGAGCCATGGGCCGAGCGATCTGGCGGCGCTGACGCTTCGTGTCGTGGCCAAGACGCTGGGCGTGGAAAGCGGATGGGCACTTCTTAGGGGCGACTATGGCGAGGCAGCAGCCGGAATGGCGGCCGCCGCTTCTGGCGCCGGTTCAGTCCAGGGACCTACGCCGCTGTGCTGCTTGGCGGCGTTCGGACCGCACCGCGAGGCGCTGCAGGGGCTGACGCTGGAGCCTGGCGAGGGGGTCGCCGGGTGGGTGGCCACGCACGGCGCGGCGCAGGTGGTGGAGGACCCGGTGAAGGACCCGCGCTTCACGGCCGAACTCGGCCAGAGGCTGGGCTTTGAGGTGCACTGCATCCTGGCGGCGCCGATCCGGCCGGGGGGCGAGCCGGTGGGCGCGCTCGAGTTGTTCAACAAGGACGGCGGCCGGTTTGCGTCGGCGGACGTTGAGATAGCCGGCGCCGCGGCCGACTACATGGCGGGCCTGTTGGAGAACGCGCGCCTCCTTTGGCAGGGTGAGCGGCGGGCCGAGCAGACACTGGCGCTTACAGAGGTGCTCGTCGCTCTGACCAGTGTGGTTGAGGAGGAGCAGACGGCCAGCGCTCTGCTCGAGAGCGCGGCGCGGGTGACGGGAGCGCAGGCGGCGGCGGTGCTGATGGCCGATCGGCGGGCCGAGGAGTTCAACGTGGAGGCGGTGCTGGGCGAAGAAGCGCAGAGCACCACAAGCCTGTGGCGGAAGGTGCGGGACGACATTGCGGCCTGGGTGATGGAGCACGGCGAAGTGGTTTGGATAGGCGATATCAGGAGCGACCAGCGATGGAGCCCAGCGACCGGCGGCGAGGGGCGGTTCCCTATTGCTTCGCTGATCGCCGCGCCGGTGCTCGTGGCAGGTCAGGTCGTCGGCGTCGTGGAGGTGGTCAACAAGCAGGGGGGGGACAGGTTCAGCGCAGACGACGTGAGGCTCTTAGAGGCGCTGGTCAGGGGCGCGGCCGGCGCTTTGTGGCGGCTGAGGGGCCCAGCGAAGATGGCTAGAGGCACGCCGGAAGCGGCGGCAGAGGAAGTCGGCGAGGAACTGGAGGGGGCTGCGGAGGAGGAGATGGAGGAGTGAGTCGCGCGAGCAAGACAGCGCTGATCGTGGGGCTGAGTGTACTCGCCGCCACCGTGTTGGGCGCGGTGATAACAGGAGTGGTGCTCATCCCACATGGCGACCGCATCCACCGAGGCGTTTCGGTGGCGGGGTTCTACGTGGGTTCGATAAGTCGGGCGCAGGCGACGCCGCCGGTCGCAAAGGCGCTGGACGCGCGACTGCAGAAGAAGATCGCGCTTAGGTGGCGGGATCGCCAATGGGAGTACGCCGCGGGTGAACTGGGGGCTGAGTTCGACGTGGAGGGCGCGATGAGCCGGGCGATGCAGGTGGGGCGGCAGGGGAACATCGTGGAGCGGTTCATGCAATCGGTGCGGGCCGCGGCGCACCCAGTCAACATCGAGCCGCAGTTGCGCTTGGCGGAGGACTCGGGGCGCACGGCGGTGATGAGGCTCAGCACTACCCTGTCAAAGGAGGCGAAGGACGCGCGGCTGCAGGTGCAGGACGGCGGACTGACTCTGGAGCCGGACGAGCCGGGGGCGGTGCTGGACGTGGAGAAGGCCCTGCGGGCCATCGAGCGGGCGCTCCAGAAAGGACAGACCGCGATTGACCTGCCGGTGGAAGAGATCCCGGCGGAGATCACCGCGCAGGACTTGCAGGGGATAGACGGGATTCTGGGCGACTTCACCACGAAGTTCAACGCGGGCGCGGCGAGCCGGAGCCACAACATCGCCCTGGCGACGAACCTGTTGAACGGCGTGGTGATACGGCCGGGGGAGACCTTCTCGTTCAACCAAGTGGTGGGCGAGCGCACGGCCAAGCGGGGCTTCCAGACGGCGCCCATATACCAGAACGGGCGGGTGGTGCCGGGCACAGGAGGGGGCGTGTGCCAAGTGTCCACGACGCTTTACAACGCGGCGCTGTTGGCGGGGTTGGCGATAGTCGAGCGCACCCATCATTCGATGCCGGTGCCCTACGTGCCCATCGCTCGGGATGCGACGGTGGCTTACGGCTCCGTAGACCTCAAGTTGCGGAACCCATACCAGCACCCCGTTTACCTGGTCTCGGCGGTTGACGGGGACCGCGTGCGCTTCACCATCGCTGGGTTCAGTGGCGACAAGCCGGAGGTCGAGATAACGAGCGCGCGGACGGCGACCATCCCGGCTCCGGAGAAGACCGTGGTGGACCCGTCACTGCCGCCGGGCAAGAAGGTGGTGGAGCAGGCGGGCAAGAGCGGGGCGAAGGGCTGGGCCAAGCGGACGATAAGGCGACCGGGGCAGGAGCCCGTGGTGGAGGACCTGTCCAGCGACTACTACATGCCGCAGCCGCGCATAATTCGGGTAGGGCCGAGCGCGGGTATGAAGCCGCCAACGGCGCCGCCGGCGGAAGAGATTCCGCCCGCGCCCTCGCCCACACCTCCTCCGGAGGACAACGAACCGCCGGCTGGGCCGGCGGGATAGACTCCGGCAGAAAGGGAGCACCAACGATGGCCAGACTCTCGGTTTGCATTGAGATGATCTTCACGGACCGCCCGTTCGCGGAGCGCATCGCCGCCACCGCGGCGGCTGGCTTCCCCGCCTTCGAGTTCTGGGGCTGGAGCAACAAGGACCTCGCCGCCATGGCCGAGGCGAAGAAGAAGGCCGGGCTGGAGGTGGCGGCGCTGTGCGTGGAGACGGGAGGGCCATTGGTGGACCCGGCGACGAGGCCGGCGTTTCTGGAGGGAACACGGCAGGCGATCGAGGTGGCGCACCGGCTAGGGTGCGAGACGCTCATCGTGACGGTGGGGAACGAAATCGCGGGCGCCCCCCGCGAACGACAGCACGCGGCGATTGTGGAGGCGCTGCAGGCGGCGGCGCCGCTCGCCGAAAAGGGCGGAGTGGCCCTCGTGGTGGAGCCGCTCAACATACTGGTGGACCACAAGGGCTACTACCTCGCTACCTCGGCCGAGGGCTTTGAGATGATCCGTGAGGTGGGCAGCCCGGCGGTGCGGCTGCTCTACGACATTTACCACCAGCAGATAACGGAGGGGAATCTGATCCAAACCATTACGGAGAACATCGCGCTCATCGGCCACTTCCACTCCGCCGATGTCCCCGGCCGCCACGAGTACGGGACGGGTGAGATCAACTACCGCAACGTAATCGCCGCGATAGACAAGGCCGGATACCAGGGCTACGTGGGTCTCGAGTTCGGACCGACGGGAACGCCGGAGGAGGCTTTGGCGAAGGTCAAGGCGATAGCGGGAGGGTAGCCGGGCGGGACCCGGGCCTGGCGCTCACGGCGTCTGTCGCCCCGCCACAGACGGGGCTTCTACAGGGGGTCCACTACCTCGCGGCGATGGGCGGAGGAGAAGCGGTAGCCCTCGGGCGTGCTGGCGAGGCCGTCGCGGACGGGATTGGCCTCTACGTACTTGATGGTGCGCGTAGCCCCGGCCTGATCTTCGATCACGCTCGTGCCGAAGCCGCGCCGCCAGAGGGCGCCCTTCTTCCCCAAGAGGGCGTTGACGCGGCGGCCCGCGAGAGACTTCACCGCTTGCACCGCGGCGGAGACTTCGCGCCCGCGAGGTCGAATGATCACGTGCAGATGATCAGGCATCACCACGTAGCCGAGCAGGTAGTACCAGCCGCGCTCCTTGCCGGCGAGCACCGCCTCCTCAACTAGCCGCCCTGCCCGCTCATAGGCGAGCACGGGTGATTTGGTGCGCGTGGTGATGCTCACCACCGGGCCGGTGTTTTCTCGTTCCTTGCTGGGAAGCATCGTGGCTTGCCCTGTGCCGCTAGGGAGAGCGCGCACCCAGGAGAACTTGTCACAGGGCAGACTGCACCATAGCGCGCGCGGACTAAAGACGCAAGGCCGCGGCTAGCGCTGTGCGCCCGCTCCCTCTCCAAGTTGGGCCCGTGCGGTTCGCACCAGCTGCTTGGCCTGAGCGGCGACCGCGGCGAGGCGCCGGGACGCCGCCGCGTTGAGTTCCCCGAACTTCCTGGAGAAGCGGGCTGGCTCCAGGTCTTCGATTACCTCCAGCGCCTGGCCGAGCAGCACCGCGACCCAGGCGCGGGTGGCGCTCAAGCCGGCGCTTCGCTCGTGGTCGCGGGCGAGGCTGCCGGCGAGTTCATTCACCACCGCTTCCAAGGCGTCAAGCGCCTCGTTGAGCGGCCCCTGTACTTTCCGCCATTCGTCCTCCGGCAGCGGCGCGCCGGGCGGGCCTGTGCCCGAGGGCGAGAGCCCTCGCGTTGCGGCGGCGGTTACCTGGTCCGCGATATTCCTCAGCGAGAGATAGGAGCAGAACAGGTGGTTCTTCTGATGAAATCTCATAGGCGGCGGAGCGCGCGGGATCAGCCCCGGGTTGCTCCCAACCTCGCCTCCCTTCGTGCAGGAGTCAGTTAGGAGTCATCGGCTCTAGAGGAAAGAGCAGTTCGCCCTGGGAGGGACGGGCGGACTCCACCGCCGGCCAGGAAGAGACTGTACCTCGGGGCGCAGCGGCGTCAAGGCAAGCGGCGTCCTCCAGGCGCGCTGTCACGCTGACGCGCCTCCGTTGCGTAGGCCACCTGGCATTTGGCTCAGCGGCCGTTGTCGTCGCTCACGCCGGTGTTCGCGGGCTACCCCCGGGGTGCGGGTGTCTTGGCTAAGAAGCGGTCGTAGGCGAAGATGCCGAGGTTGGCGAGGGCGAGCACGATGAAGCCGGCGAGGCCGTTGAAGCCGACCAGTAGGTCATTGCCGCCCTGAAGGAGCATGATAGAGAGGCCGAAAGTGCCGTTGACCGTGCCGTGCATGACGGCGGCGGCGATGACGGACTTGGCCCTAAGGCGCACGTAGCCCAGCAGCGGCGCGAGCAAGACGCACCAGGCGGCCATCAAGAAGACGCCTGCTACGGGGTGCTGCGGGTAGTTGTGCCCTTTGAGGATCAGCGGCGCATGCCAGAAGCCCCAGATGAGGCCGATCAGGGCAGACGATTTCCAGAAGCCCAGAGGGCTCAGTTCCCTCTGGAGGAAGCCGCGCCAGCCGAGTTCCTCGCCAAAGCCGGCGACCGCGTTGACGGTGGCCCCGGCGATGAGCCCCTGAAGCAAGGCGAGCCAGAAGGGATGCAGCGGCAGCGAGGCTGCCTGGGCTCGTGCGCGCTCGAACTGCTCCGGAGTCATCGCCGATCGGAAGCGCTCCAGTATCTGCATTGGGTCGGACGCATAGCGGACATCCGGGAACAGCAGACTGACACCGAAGATGGCAATCGCGATGAGAGGCGGGAGCAGCCAGGCCACTAGGAACCAGCGGTTCAACCTGAAGGAGACGCCCAGCGGGCCGACGACCGGCTCTTTGTAGATCGCCTTCTGGACGATGATGGCAGCCGCGAGGGGCCCGAACATGTAGACGACGCCGAGGATGATGTTGTTGGGCATCACCCACTTGCCGCCGAGCGCGTCATAGATGAAGACGAGGCCCCAGTCGAGGGCGAAGGCGAATGCAATGAAGAGGGCGACTCTTGTCGCAGTACGGTTCACGCGGACGCCTACCGCAACTCAGGCATCAGGCCCTTGTGAGCGCGCTGGAAGTCGGCGAGGATTCTCTCGGCGACTTCGAGGTCGTTGATCATCGGGTCCAGCAGCAGCGCCTGTAGCGCCAACTTGCGCGAGCGCTTAACGGCCGCGTCCACGGTCAGCTCCGCGATCCTCATCTGGAGTTGGCAGATGGCGGCTATCGCCGAAGGGAGCCTGCCCATGGGCAAGCCCTGGACCCCGAAGGCGCTGATCAGCGCCGGCACCTCGACGACGCCATCGAAGGGCAGATTGGTCACGTAGCCGCGGTTGGGAATGTTGACGGCCAGGTCGAGCCGGTTGCGGTCGGCCAGGCGGTCGAGGATGATGTCGGCCGCGTGCTCGCCGGAGCGGCGGCGCATCCATTCGTTACTCAATTTGCCCTCGAGCGTCTGCTTCGCTCTCTGCTGAAGCCTCCGGCGGCCGCGGTTGAGGCCTTCCCAGCGGCGGGTCGGCAAGTGGTACTTGGCCGCTGAAGGATAGCGGTCGCAGTGGAACCAGTGCAGGTATTCGGCGATGTGGTCGTCGCCCGGGGACGGGAACAGGCCAAAGGCGTCAAGCATCTTCCAAGAGAGGCCCCAATGCTCTACGGCGCCCTTGGGGGCGGCGCGGCGGATGGCGGGATAAGCGTCCTTGCCGGAGGGCAGGAGGCGGGCGTCAAGAATCCAGGTGAAGTGGTTGATGCCGGCGGCCTTCACGTCGAGAGCCTCGTCCTTGACCCCGAGCGTGCGGGCGAGGTAGCCGCGGGTGCCGTAGATGCCGTGGCACAGGCCGATGGCGTTGATGGCGGAGTGGCGGACGGCGGCGAGCGTCAGGCGATGCACCGGATTGGTGAAGTTGAGCAGCCAGGCGTCGGGGCAGAGCCGCTCCATATCGCGGCAGAGGCCGACGACGATGGGGAGGTTGCGCATGGCGTGGGCGAAGCCGCCGGGGCCGCCGTTCTCGCCCATGGGCTGAATGACGCCGTACTTGGCGGGTATCTCCCAGTCGAGGCGCCAGCGCTTCTCTCGTTCGACCTCGACAGACACGATGACCGCGTCGGCGTCCGGGAGTGCGCGGCGGCGGTCGGTGGTACGCTCGATCTTCATGCCCGAGCCCCACTGCTCGTTGGCTTGCTTGGCGAGGGCGGCGACTAGGTCGAGCGCGCCGACGTCAATGTCTACGAGGGCGAGCGTGCTGCCGCGCAGGCCGGGCTCGAGGAGGATGTCGGCGATGGTGCTGACGCCGAAGGAGAGGCTGCCGGCGCCGACGATGACGATCTTTGCCGAAGGCATGGTGTGGCCTCCTTGCTGCGGGATGGCTTACCACCGGGCGTAATCGTTAGCAAGGGTGGAGTTTGCGGCATCTGGCGGCGTCGCCCACTAAGGCCGTATGGCCATACGCCCCTACGAAGAGCGGGCAACCTGCTCCGGACCTGTGAGACGGGCGACGGCGAGCAAGCCCGGTCCCGCAGCGCGAGTGCGCCTTCCGCATGCCGCCGCAGCGCCCGCCCTGCCTGCCTCCCGCCCCTCTCGGTCGAGCGCCCGCGGCCTCGATTCCGGAGCAGCAGACAGCCCGGGGGCGAGCGAGCGAGCGCGCATCGCTTGCACGCCCGCCCGCGCCCGCGTACACGTTCGCGAGCGCTGCCCCGCCCCCTGGCCGCGCCTGCGGGTGCGCAGGGGGCTCTGCTGGCGCCGCTGCCA
>CAZGSV010000056.1:12715-21392 GCA_964528605.1 uncultured Armatimonadia bacterium | reverse complement strand
CTCGGCGCAGTAGATGCCGAAGTCGCGCCCGCTGCACCCGCCCTTCGCACGGCCGTCGAAGTTCGAGTGCTGGTCAATGATGTCCGTGCCCATGGTCGCGTGCACGGTGACGGGCACGCCCTTATGATACCCGCGCGCCACGAAACTCAGCTCCTGGTGCGGAAACTCCACCTGGTACGGAAACGCCTCTCCCAGTATCATCCTCGCCAGCGACTCGCCAAACCGCACCGCCAGCGAGTTCCCGTGCGCGAGCGCGTCGTTCATATACTTGCCCGTCTCGTAGGCCATGCCGAACTTCCCGGCCGGCAGCGCGTTGGGCACGCTCTCGCTGGTCTCCGCGATCAGCGCCAGTTCGAAGTCGTGAATGGTGGCCGCGCAGTTGCACGCCACCAGCGTCACCAGCCCGCGCTCGATGAGGTCTATCACTATCGGGCTCAGGCCCAGTTTGACCGGGTGCGCGCCCATCATCCAGATGACCGGCTTGCCCCCCGCGCGCGCCTCCAGCACCGCCTTGGCCACCGCCCGCAGCGCCGGGCTGTCGAACTTCAGGTCCGCCGCCAAGACCTCATCAAGCCGAATCATGTCCCTGGCCTTGAACTTGTTCGGCCGCGTCGCTATGGGATAGGTCTCAATCCTCGAGAAGTCGAAGATGTCGAACTTCCCTTTGTACTCCATCGCCAAGCCTCCTGTGCCGCTATCCTCGAACGTCCCCAGGCGCGCGTTAACCCAGCGTCAACTCCAGCGTAAATATCCTCTTCTTGGGCAACACGAACTCGACGCTGTTGCCGTTGGGCGCCAACTCCTGCTGCGGCTCCTCATTCAGGTTGGTCAGCCGCGCGGCCTTCAGCGGCCGGTAGCAAGTCACCCGCGCCTCCACGTCCTTCCACGTCGGGTTGAAGATGCGCATCACCACCGAGTCGCGATCCTCGCACTTCTTCAGCGCGGTGAGCCCCACGCCCGCAGGCTCCACCCGGAAGAAACTCATCTCCTTGGGCAGCGTCCCCGCGCCCGGCCCCGCCTGGGCGGGCTCGAGGGGCAGGTTGAAGCGGTCCGCCTCCACCATTACCTCCCCCTCCGCCCAGTCGCCCGCGTGCGGATAGATCGCATACCGCCACTCGTGCGCCCCGGGGGCCTGCGCCAGCGGCATCTCCGGATGCACGTCCCAGCGGTCAATCACCGGCGACTGCTTGAACTCGTACGCCCGGATCAGCGTCAGCGCCAGCGTCCGGTCCTCGTCCTCCATCGCCTCGAACTCCCGCATGCCGTCGTTGATCAGCCCCAGGCCGACCTTGCCGTCGCCCAGGTCCACGAAGCGGTGCATCGGATACGTCGGATTGTCCCGGCCGTAGTAGACCGTCCCCGGCTGGCGCACGATCACCCTCTCGATGACGTCGAACGAGGCCTCCGCGCACGACACCTTCGCGGCTATCCGAGTCGGGAAGACCACGCGCAAGCGATGGAACTTGTGCTGATTGTCGCAGCGCGTCGTGACCTCCAACGCCCGCGCGCCCGCGCGCAAAGTGAACCACGACGAAACGGTCAACGGCTTCCTCTCGCTGCTCCGCTTCTTGCCCTGCGGCGTTTCCTCCAGGCCCACGGGAATGTTCATCGTGTAGTCAACGCGGTAGCGGGCCAGCAGCGGGCCCGACTCCTCCAGCGCGAGGTGCACCGGAACGCCGTGGCTGGTTATCAACTCATCGAACTCCGGCCTCATGTGCACCCAGGAGTGCCCGCTCTCGCCGCCGTCCTCCAGATAGTGCAGCCCCGTGAAAGTGTGGCCCGTCGCCTTGTCTGTAATGTCCAGCGTGCCGTTCGGGCGAATGGCCACCCGCAGATGCTCGTTCTCCATCACGTTCTCGCCGGCAACCAGCGTGCCCACGCGCGGCTGCGGCCGCTCCTCGCGCCGCACGTGATAGGTCTTGTAGCCCAACGCCGGTATCTCCTCAGCCCGGAAGTGCAGTTGGACCCGTGTGGAGCGCAACTCAAGGCTGATGTCCTGCAGGTTGCGCACCAGCGTCCCCTGCGGGAAGCGCACGACTTCCTGCTTCGCCGCCTCTTGCCCCCTCGGGTCGCGCAGGGAAAAGGCGTCGTAGCCGGAGACCTCCGGCAGGTCCACGTAGGCCGTGACCACCTCCGACCGCGGGAAGGGCGAGGGGTTGAAGACCGTCAAGACCGTCTCGCGCGCGTCCACCTCGCTGTTGTCAATCCGCTTCTGCACCTCTTGCATCCCGCGGCGCATCGTGCCCTCGGAGACGATGATGGACTGCTCCGCGCGATGCACCAGGTCCTTCTCCATCTGATCAATGCCCGCGCCGCAGATGGTGTCGTGCGGATGATTCTTGAGCAGCAGTTTCCAGGCGTGGTCCAGCACCGTGGTCGGGTACTTGCCCCCCAGGACCCAGCCGATGGTGGCCCAAGGCTCGGCCAGCCTTTGCAGCGCGGTCTCGTTCTGCGCGTTCAGGCGCTTGCTGCGCGTGCGGCTCGATATGACGTCGCCGAAGAGGTGCGTCCACTTGCCCGTGGCGCCCGGGTCCCGGCTCTCGCCGTGAATCACGTACGGGTCCTTCACCAGCGGCCGTATGGTCTCCATGTAGTCCGCCAGGCTGGTCTGCACGATCTTGTGCGGCGTCCCCTCCAGCGCCCTGCGGGATTCCTCTATCAGCTCCAGTTCGTCCGGGTCCGGCTCCGACGAATCGAACCCCTGCATGCAGCAGATGTGCGGCGTGGTGAAGTGCTCCGATTCGTCCTCGATCAACTTCGGCAGCATCTTCGCTACCCACTCCGTCAGCCACATCTTCTTCGCCGGATCCAGCACGTAGTAGTGCGACAGCGGCCGGTACTCGCTGCACAGCCGGAACGGCAGCGCCCCCCGCTCCCAGTCATACCACCACTCGTCCCGCGTCTTGTTGTGCCGCACGGTGCGGTAAATGTAGAAGTAGAAACTGAAGCGCGAGAGCGCCCCGAACCGCATCCCCAGCAGCCGCGACCCGTCCGGCCCCTCCATCACGAACTCCGACCTCGGCGTGTTGATGCCGCGGTAGAAGATGATGGTGTCTATGCCGAACCCATGGTAGATCTGCGGCATCTGCGAAGTCTGCCCGTAAGAGAACGGCGTGTAGCCGATCTTGCTCACCGCGCCGTGGCCCAGGGCGATGCGGTAGCCCACCAGCAAGTTGCGCACCAGCGACTCGCCGTTGACGATGTACTCCTCGGGCAGCGAATACCACGGCCCGATTATCAGCCGCCCGCTCTTGACGTGCCTCTCCAGTTGCTCCCTCCGCTCCGGCCGCAACTCCAAGTAGTCCTCCACGCACAATACCTGCGAGTCCATCAGAAACGAGTGGTACTCCGGCTTGGCGTCAAGAATGTCCAGCAGGTTGTCCATGAACTCGAGCAGCAGCAGCCGGGTCTCTTCGAAGGGGTACACCCATTCGCGGTCCCAGTGGGTGTTCGCCACAATGTGAATGGTCTTGCCTTCTTGCTTGCTGTCTTCCACCGGTTTCTCCTCCGCGAGCGTGCTGCCGCATAACCTACCCGCGCAACGCCGCCCGCGCAAGTTGCGGCCGCGTCCTGCGCCGGCCGGACGGCGCGCCGCGCCCGCGAACGCCGTCGCGGCCTATGGCCGAGTCTGTCTCAAAGCCTCTGGACCCAGCGGCGAATCCGCGCCTCTGCGCCCGCAGCGCTGTTACCGGGTTGTAGCGACGGCATCTTGTGCCGTCCGCATCCCCCAGAGTGCCTGGCGGTGCGTTCTGAGACAGACTCGGCCATACGCCCCTACCTCGCCGACGCCGCCAGGCGCCGCGCTATTCCTCCCGCCCTCTGCTACAATGCCCCTCCGCAACTCGGACCCAATCGGGAGGTGCCGTCGTGTACCAGGTCAAACAGAACCACATCGCCGAAATCCCCGTCACCGCCGCTCGCGCCTACCGCGACCCCTTCAACGAAATCTCCGTTGACGCCCTCTTCACCGCGCCCGATGGCGAAGACCGCCTCGTCCCTGCCTTTTGGTCCGGCGGGTCCACGTTCCGCTTCCGCTACTCCTCCGCCAAGGTCGGCGTGCACCGCTACCGCACCCTCTGCGCCGACGCCGACCTCAACGGCCGCGAAGGCTCCCTCGAAGTCGTCGAGTACGAGGGCGCCAGCCCTCTCCTGCGCCACGGCCAACTCCGCGCCGCCTCCGATCACCGCCACCTCCAACACGCCGACGGCGCCCCCTTCTTCTGGCTCGGCGACACCTGGTGGTTCGGCCTCGTCAAGCGCCTCACCTGGCCCGGCGACTTCCAGCGCCTCACCGCCGACCGCGTCGCCAAGGGCTTCACCCTCATCCAGATCGTCGCCGGCCTCTACCCCGACGTCTATCAGTTCGACCCTCGCGGCGCCAACGAAGCCGGCTTCCCCTGGGCCGAGAACTACGCCGCCGTCAACCCCGCCTACTTCGACATGATGGACCTGCGCATCGAGTGGCTCGTGCGCTCCGGCCTGGTGCCCTGCATCGTCGGCGCTTGGGGCTACTACATGAAGTTCGTCGGCGTCGAGACCATGAAGAAGCACTGGCACAACCTGGTCGCCCGCTACGGCGCTTACCCCGTCGTCTGGTGCGTCGCCGGCGAAGCCGACATGCACTTCTATACCGAGAACTTCGGCCCCGACTATCCGGCCCAAGCCCGCGAAGGCTGGACCCAGGTCGCGCGCTACCTGCGCTCCGTTGACCCGTATCACAACCCCATCACCGTCCATCCCACCGGCCCCGACTCGCGCGCCATGGTCACCGACGAATCCGTCCTCGACGTGGACATGCTCCAGACTGGCCACTCCCCCCTGGCCGCCGACAACACCGTCCGTCAGGTCATCGCCGCGATCGCGAAAGACCCCGCCATGCCAGTCGTGAACGGCGAGGTCATGTATGAGGGCATAATGGGCTCGTGCTGGCAGGACTGGCAGCGCTTCTGCTTCTGGACCAGCATGCTCTCGGGTTCCGCCGGCCACACCTACGGCGCCAACGGCATCTGGCAGATGAGCACCCCCGAGGAGCCTTGCGTCGCCATCAGCGGCTCCTGGGGCGACACCACCTGGGAGGCGGCCTCGCAACTGGCCGGCTCGGCGCAGGTGGGCGTGGGCAAGCGGTTGCTCGAGCGCTACGAGTGGTGGCGCTTCCAGCCCATGACCATCCCGGACTGGGACACCGAGAAGCGCCTCGCCCCCTTCGCCGCCGGCATCCCCGGCAAAGTGTGGGTCATCTACCTGCCTACCGACGGCATCGAGGGGAAGTTCTTCGGCCTCAAGGGCAAGTCCATTGCCATCGAGCCCGGCGCCCAGTACCGCGCCTACTTCCACAACCCGCGCACCGGCGCCGACGTCGAAGCCGGCGCGGTCAAGCCCGGGGAGAGCGGCCTATGGCCCATCCCGCGCCACCCCTCGCGCGAGGACTGGGTCCTCGTGCTGGAGCAGTCGGCCGCGCGTCGCCCTTGACCCGACTGCCCTGCCGCGCCCAGTGTGCGTTAGAACCATCGCCGCGACCGCTGGGGTTTATCTCAAGGACATCACGTCATCAAAGCGGCGTGCGAAGGAAGGGACACCAGATGCGATCAAGAGCATGGAGCAAGTGCGCAGGCCTTCTCCTCGCGCTCGCACTCGCGGCGTTCGCCAGCAGCATCGCGATCGCGGAAGACAATGCAGAGGAGCAGCCAGCGCGATGGGAAGTCTTGCCCACGCCACCGCAGGTCACCGTCGCAGGTGACGGGACTCTCACTTACCAGTGGGTGCTGTACCCGCCGCCCGCGCACCAAGGAACGGACCGTCTCGATGCCGCTCTGGCACTGGCGATAGGCGACCTCGAGACGGCTCGAGGCCAAGTGCTCGTCCAACAGTTGTGGCAAACGCAGGGGTGGCAGGACCAGTACCCGCAGGCGCTTGAATGGCTCACCACCAGAGAGTACGACGCCTTCCTGAACTGGAGCCAGAGCCCGCCCACCCCGCATCTTCTCGCGCGCCGCCGCGAAGCGGAATGGCAGATCAAATCCTTTCTGCCCGCAGCGCCGCTCGAGCAAATCGTGGTCCGGCTGCTAGCAGGTTCCGGCCTGGAGAAGGCTGACCAGGTGGGGCCCGGCTTCGTCTACGCGCTCGGAGACGGCCACGTGCCCGTCACGCCCTCGGTGTGCCTCAAGTACAAGAAGATGGAACGCCGCGCGAGGCCGGTAAAGCCGGAAGGCACCCAGTCGTCCCTCCAGACCCTCGATAACATTCGCATCCACGTCCGTGCCTGGCGGCCCATCAGTGGAGGGGCATCGTACCCGGAAGTCTCCCTAACTGGTCAGGCGCCTGGCGAAATCACCCTGGCCCCCAAGCCTGGGTGGGAGCGATTAGGTG
This sequence comes from uncultured Armatimonadia bacterium, assembly GCA_964528605.1. GTDB lineage: Bacteria > Armatimonadota > Zipacnadia > CAZGSV01 > CAZGSV01 > CAZGSV01. The sequence goes on along the minus strand of CAZGSV010000056.1, from coordinate 15,026 downwards.
CTCTAGTCGCCCTGGGCGAGAACGTGCGCTGGTTTGTTGGGGTCAACTACGACCTCTCCGGTGGTTTTGGAATCGCCGCCGGATACGGCGAGTTCGTGAGAGAAGTCGGCGGCACCGAGGATACGGTCGGCCGGCTTGGTTTCGCCACCTACGGTACCATCGCGGCGATATCGGAGTTGTTCAAGTAGCCGGTGGCGGACTGCCTGGATGCTGATTGCCCGGCGCGGACGTCGAAGCCGGCCCCGTCAAGCCTCGACGACACTGCCCAATGGCGCATCCCGCGCCAACCCTCCCGCGAAGACTGGGTGCTCGTGCTCGATGGCCGTTGATCGCCTGGTCCGCTGGACGGCGGCGCACAAACTCGCTTTAATTGCCGAACAGAACCCGCGGGCTTGGCCCCCGCTGGTGGGCCTGCTGGAAAGCGAGGAATTCCAGCAGCGGTGGGTCGCCCTCACCGCTCTGCAGCGGGTCGCTCACACCACCTTCGGCTGCGACGCTAGACTGTCGCCGGAGGACCAGCGGGCCGCCATCGGCCTGTGGGCGGATTGGCTGGGGACGGCGCGGCGCACCTCGCCCGACTCCGAGGGCCCAGCGCCGTCGGGCAAAGGCTCCCCCTGAGGTGAAGGCAACGCGACTATGAGGTTCCTTGGAGGGTTGCGCTGGCGCAGACTGGCGATAGCGGCAGTCGTCGCGGCCGCGGTCGGGGTCGGCGTCTGGCGCGTGTGGGAACGCGTGGCCTGGCGCCGCCACATGGCCGAGGTCGGCTTCGCGGGCGAGTTCTCGGTACCGAAGGCCGGTGACCGCGTGCTCATCGTCGCCCCCCATCCTGACGACGAAACGCTGGGCTGCGGCGGCCTTATGCAGGCTGCCTCGCGCGCGGGCGCCGAGGTCTACGTCGCGCTCATGACCAACGGCGACGCCTCCGAACTCGCCCTGTTCTTCGACGAGAAGACGCTGCGCCGGGCCCCTGAGGGCTTCATCCGACTGGGCTTCGATCGTCAGAAGGAAAGCCTCAAGGCCGTGGGCAGCCTGGGGGTGCCCAGCGACCACGTCTACGCCCTCGGCTATCCCAACGGCGGCCTGCTCTCCCTGTGGCGCGCCGAGCACTGGCTCCGCAACGCGCCTTTCACCTCCATGACGACTCAGGTCAACGCCTCCCCTTACCCAAACTCCTACACCCCGCATGCGCTCTACTGCGGCGCGCAACTCCATGCCGACCTGGTCTCCCTCTTGCGCCGCATCCAACCTACTCACGTCTTCGTCACCCAGCCGCAAGACGTGCATCCCGACCACTGGGCCACTGCCGCCTTCGTCTCTTACGCGCTGGCAACGCTGCGCGTCAGCGGCCTCGATTGGGCGCAGCGCACTCAGGAGTACGGATGCCTGATCCACTGGCCTCGCTGGCCGGTGCCGCGCGCGCTTAGACTTGACGCCGAGTTGCTGCCTCCGCGCAACCTTCAGGGCACCAAGGCCCGACCCTGGCTCGACTTGATCCTCACGGGCCATCAAACACGGGCCAAGTACGCGGCTATCCGCATGTACCACAGCGAAGAGCCGCGCTTCAGCGGCCTCATGCGCTCGTTCGCCCGCGCCAATGAAGCCTTCGCTGTGCTGAACTGGCGCCCCCTCATGCCGGGCGACTCCCAGCGCTGGACCGACGAAGTGAGTGGCCGCCGCAAACTCGACGGCGCCGACATCCTAGGCGCCGAGGTCGCCCGCGACCGGAACGGCATCTCCCGCGCCCGCATCTGGTGCGCGCCGCAGCCGCTCTTCAAGCGCGCCTACCTGGCCCTCGACTGCCGCACCTGGGACAAGGCGCTCAACCCGGTCATTACCACCGCCTACATCAGCGGCGACGGGAGCGCGCACGGCATCAGGCTCACCACCCGAGGCCTCCAGCCCTTGTCCCTCACCGTCACGCACCCCTCCCTCGGCGAATGGACCCTGGGGCCGGTCCCGTTGCCCGAGCAAGCCGCGGGCCAGCCGGTGCTGGTGGGCTGCTGGTCCAACATCCCCTTTACCGCCACCGACCCCGCCTTCCCCGACTAACCCCCCCATAGGGGCGGCCCGGTGTGGCCGCCCGCTGTAGGGACGCTTCGGTGCGCGGCGCCGCCAGGCGCCGAGCGTAGGGGCGACTCGGTGAGTCGCCCTTGGTCTTGCGGGACGGCCAGGCGGCCGTCCCCTACGGCCGGGGGGGGGCGCGGGCAGGCACAGCATCGTAGGGGCGACTCGGTGAGTCGCCCGCCGTAGGGACGTTTCGGTGCGCGGCGCCGCCAGGCGCCGAGCGTAGGGGCGACTCGGTGAGTCGCCC
>CAZGSV010000056.1:0-12615 GCA_964528605.1 uncultured Armatimonadia bacterium | reverse complement strand
TTCGGTGCGCGGCGCCGCCAGGCGCCGAGCGTAGGGGCGACTCGGTGAGTCGCCCGCCGTAGGGGCGTATGGCCATACGCCCCTACCTCGCCGCCCCCCCTACGGTCTGCCCCCTGCGACCTGCCTCCCTGTCTACTGTCTGCTGACTACTGTCTACTGCCTCCCCACCCACACCACCATCTCCCCCGCCTCCCGGTTGTCCCACACGCAATACGGCACCGCACGCACGGGCGCCGCGCGAGACGCCTCCTCCCCAGCCGGACGATAGAGCGCCCCCTCCCACGCCGCCGGCTCGGCCAACCGCCCTTCGCCCTCGATAACGACCACTCCACCCAAGAGAGAGGCGTCGAACCGCGCCGTGAGCGCGGCCTCATCCGGCAGCGCGACCTGCTTCGGCCCTGCCGGATTGTCCACGCCCTCAAAGCAATACACTATCGGCCCGCGCTGCAACGCTACCCGGCCGCGATCCTGCTGCACGCTCGGGTGCGCTTCGATCCGCTCCACCGGCATGTCCATCTCCAGTTCCACCACATCGCCGCCCCGCCATGTCCGCGTGACGCACGCGTACCCTTTCTCGACAGGCGCTTCGAAGGGCACGCCGTCAACCGCAAGCGCGTGTTTGCGGCACCAGCCCGGTATCCGCAGCCGCAGCGTGAACTCCCGCGGCTCCGTCAACTCTACCTCCACCCGCACGCTCCCCTCCCACGGATAGCGAGTCTGCACGCGCAGCGCCACCGGCCTGCCGTCCGCGAGCGTCGCCTGCATCTGCCCCTGCACGTAGAGATGGACGGCAAGCCCGTCGTGGGCCCGCGAATACGCGTACCCTCCCAGCGATGCCAACAATCGCGCCAGGTTCGGCGGGCAGCACGCGCACTCGAACCACTCCTGCCGATGGTGCTTGCCCTCGCTCACCAGCGGGTTCTCGTAGAAGAACCTCTCCCCGTCCAGCGACACGCCGCTTATCACGCCGTTGTAGAGCGCCCGCTCCATCACGTCCGCATAGCGCGCGTCGCAATCGAATTGCAGCATCCGGTGATTCCACAGCACCAGCCCAATCGCCGCGCACGTCTCCGCGTAGGCGTCATTCGGCAAGTCATAATCCGGCCCAAAGCCCTCGTAGCCGCGCACCGACCCGATGCCGCCGGTCACGTACATCTTCCGCAGGCACACGCTCTCCCACAGCCGCTCGCACGCCGCCAAAAGCGTAGGGTCGTTCAACTCCGCCGCCAGGTCGGCCATGGCGCTGTAGAGGTACATCGCGCGCACCGAGTGCCCTACCGCCTCGGTCTGCTCCCGCACCGGCAGGTGCGCCTGGCAATACGAGTAGTCGGCGGCCCGGAACCTCGCCGGGTCCTCGCCCCGCTCCCGCGCCTCGAGGTCGTAGTAGTGCGGCTGCCTGCCGCGCTCCTCCACGAAGTACTGGCTCAGCCGCAGATACCGCTCCCCCCCCGTCGCGCGATAGAGTCTGACGAGCGCCAGTTCTATCTCCTCATGCCCGCAGTAGCCTCGCTTCTGCCCCGGCCTGTCCGCCGCAGCCTCGGCGGAGGCGGAGCCCGCGCCGAAAACGGAGCCGATGTAGTCAGCGAAGCGGCACATCGCCTCGAGCAGGTTGCGCTTGCCCGTCGCCTGATGGTGCGCGGCCGCCGCCTCCATCAGATGCCCGGCGGTGTACAGTTCGTGATGGTCGCGCAGGTTAGTCCACCGCTTCTCCGGTTCCACCAGCGTGAAGTGAACGTTCAAGTAGCCATCCGGCTGCTGCGCCGACACCACCAGCGACACCACCTCGTCCACCAGCGCCTCCAGTCTCGGGTCTGGATGCGTCGCCAGCGAGTAACTCGCCGCCTCAATCCACTTCGCCACGTCCGAATCCCAGAACATGTGCGGCGCCGGCTCCCGGCCCGGCTTCCAGTCCATCTTGAAGGCGTCAATCCGCCCCGTCTTCTTGCACTGCTCGTACTCCGCGAACAACGTCCGCTCGCGGTTCACCTTCAGCCGCGGCGCCCAGAACTCATCCTCAATCCCAACTTGCGCAAAAGGCACCGGCGCAAACCGCCGCAGCCTCCCCTTCTCCTCACTCATCAGCATCACCTCGAGTGGGAACTAGGGACAGTAACCGCTTTTCGCAACCACCGACCCCGCAGCCATCATGGCAATCAGAAAACCGGTTGCTGCCCCAGGATTTCCTCACCGAAACGCTCGCAGCACCCCGCGCCGAATCGCCTCCTCCGTCGGCGGGCAGCCGCGCACATACCCCCCCGGCGCCACCCGCGCCGTGCACTTCCCCAGATACAAGCACCGCCGCACCCTCGCCACCGCCTGCGCGTGCTGCCCCAGCACCACGTGCAGCCGCCTCCGCCCTCCCAGCGCGCCTCCCACCTGGTTCATCGCATTCATCAACGCCACCCGACAGCCCGTGCAAGCGTCGAACTCGTGGATGATCACCGGCAGCCGTTTCCCTCCCCGCGCCCTCTCCCTGGCCTCGAATATCCGCTGCACAATCTCCGCCCGCAGCGCCTCAAAAGGCACGTCGCTCACCACCTCAATCCTCTCCAGGTCCGCGATGCCCCATCCCTTCTCCGCCGCCACCCGAATCTGCTCGATCGCCATCGGCTCGCTACCCAGAACCGCCGAGGCGACCGCATCCACCGCCACCGCCTCCCCCCCCGCAAGCACTAGCCCCAGCGGCAATCCCGGCTGCCGCCGCAACACTGCCCAGGCCTCCGTCACGCACGCCCGCAGACCGGACATTATCACCAGGTCGCTCCGCACCACCGAACTCAGATCGGCCACCGCCCTCTGATACCCGACATCGTGAAAGCGCTTCCGCGCCGCAGGCGAGATCACCCCCTTCAGGTTCTTCATCGCCATGCTTATCGGGTACTCCTGCCCCAGTTCCGTGGTCACGTCAATGCTCGCCTTCATCGCCGGCAGGTTGATCAGCCGGTCCGCCTCCAGCACGCAGCGCGCCACCTCCACATCCTTGAGGACCACCCCGCGCCGCACCCGCACTTTCGCAAACTCGTCCTTGTTGATGTCTATCAACTCGATGCCGTGCCGCCGCGCCACCTCCGCCACGCCGGTCTTCTCGAAACAGTCCGGCGTGTTCATCCCGAACGCGCCCTCGGCAATCACAATGCGCTTCGGCCGCCCCTTCTTCGCCAGCGTCACCGCCGCCTCCACCACCCGCCAGTCGGTGTTCTCCGGATTGCCCGGCTCCAGCGGTCGCGCCGCGTTCGGCTTGAGCACCACTGTCTCGCCGCGCGCGACGAACCGCGAAATGCCGCCCAGAGCCTTCACCGCCGCCTCTACCGCCTGCGTCACCTCTGCGACCCCCGCCTCCGGCGCCACCCTCTTCACCACGACTCTCGGCTGCTTCGTCTCTCGTCTCATGGCAGCGGATGTTAGACCTCCAGGCGCTCGCCCGCAATGTGCGGGAGGCGCAGACGACGGCCGCTCCCTCATCTGCCACGCTCGGCCTATCCTACCTCCCCCAACGCGACCGGCCTTCCGCCCTCCTGATGCGATCTCCGCGCCGCATACAGAATCCGCGCCATCTCCAGCATGTGCTCGTGCGCAATCGGCTCCCGCCCCGTCACAAACATCTCCTCCATCGCCTTCAGCAACGGGAGATAGACGTTTTCTCCCGCCCCATCCATCTCCTCCGTGCGTGCCTTCTCCCCGAACAACGTCAGGTGATACTCCCCGTAGCCCACGTAAGGCAGCAACTGTAACATCCCCTGCACCCGCCCCACCGGCGCCTCGGCCCGGTACTGCACGTACGCCACCACGCTGCGCAACTCGCCCGGCGGCGGGTCCTTCTCCCCCGCGCCCCACGCGCACACAGACTCCACCCCCGGCCCCACCACCGGATAGAACGTGCTTATCGTGTGCGGCACGTACCAGTCGAAGTGCCCCCCCGCAACCGAGGCAATGAACGTCCGCAGCGGCCCCAACTCGCCGAGCCGTTCCTGCGCGCGCCGCACCCCATCCGCAAAGTAGAGCGACGAGGCCGACAGAATCGGCGCCCCGTGCTGGCCGGCGATCTCCAGTGTCCGCCGCGCCGTGGCAACGTCCTGAGCCAGCGGCCGGTTGACGAACGTGGGAATCCCGGCCTCCAGAAACACGCGCGCCAGGTCTAAGTACAGTGAGAAGTCGAGCGCCGTCACCATCGCGGCATCAACCCGACCGAGCATCTCTCGCGGGGACTCGACCGCCTCGATCCCATACTGCACCGCCAGCCGCTGTGCGTTCGCGGGTTCGATGTCCCAGGCGGCCGTCACGCGCATCCGCTCCAGTTGCGCCGGCGCCTCCTTGGTGCCGTTGATCAGCGGAATCCACGCGTCCGCATGAGTCTGCGCCCCACACCCGACAACTCCGACCCGAACCATTAGTGCGCCCTCCTCAGCCGTCCTGCGATGATCGTCGCGGGAGTCTACCCCTCGCCGCTCACTCCCCGCTAACCGCCCAGGCCACTTCCATCCGGCGCCCCCGAACGCCCCTTGTCATCGCCGCCTCCCCACATTCCCCTCGCCCCCTCCCGTCTACCGTATGCCGCCTACCTGTCCCGAGCATGCCGAGGGACCGGCTACCTCTCTCCAGCCCCCACTTTAGCCTCGATTCTCACCACCTCCGCCCCCAAAATCGCCCTAACAAGAAATATTTTCCAAAAAGGTCAATCTAGGGCCCTCTCGTGCCTATTTATTATGAAGGGGCAACGATTTTTGCACAGCCATATTCTAGCGGAAAACTGCCAAAAAGCCTCCTAACAGGCAGTTGGATGCCAAAATGACAGTCGCACCGCCACTTTCCCGCTTTCTGCTCTGATGGCACTTCTCTCCCTGATCTGACGGTCCCCACCGCCCCCCCACCAGGCTCCGACCGTCCACTACTGCTGGCCTCACTCGCCGGCCCGCCGTCCTCCCACACCCGACGGCTCCCGGCTGCCGGCCCACCCCTCTAACTCGCCATGCCTAAGCAAACCACCCCACCCTCCGCCTCGGACCTAGCCCGCGCCCTCCACTACCAGCGTGCCTCCGAACTCTCCGGCGTCGCCTCCTCCCTCCAGCGCGAAGAGGCCTCCCTCAAACGCCGCCTCGGCCTCTACCGCGACCTCGGCTTCGCCGCCGAGGCCCTCAGGGCTGCCGAGGAGCGCCTCCTCTCCGTCTACAGCCGCCAGAGCATAGTGCTGGCCCAAACCCGCCAAGCCTACGGCCTCGCCGGCCGGCCCGACCTCGCCGCCCGCGTCTATGGCCAGGAGGAGGAAACGGCCCTCCGCGCCGCCGGCCTCCTCCAGCGCTCCAGCCGCGAGCGCACCGCCTCCGCGCTCACCGGCCTCTCCCAACGCGCCCGCACCCTCGAAGCCTACCTCGGCTACGCCCAACACGCCGGCGCCCCCCCCGCCGATATGGCCTCCGCCCGCGCCCGACTCACCTCCGCATTGCAACAGCAGGCTCAGTTGCAGTTGCAGTCAGGGGACCTTGCAGACTTCTACCACACCCAACGGGAACTCTTGCGCCACCGGGCCTCGCCTCCTACCTCCCCCGCTACGCAAACCTCCCCCTGGAGCGACTCGCTCCCCTCCCCCCCCGCCGCCGGTGCCTCCCTCCCGCAAACGCGTGGCCTCCTCCACGCCATCATCGGCGGCTATGGCCTGCAAGGTCCCCTCTACCCTCCTCTCGAACTCTCCCGCTCGCGGGCTCAGCCCCTCAGCCAAACTCGCCTCCGCGACAAGATGACCATCGTCGTCGAACTCAAGCCTCCCGGCAAGAGCGAAGAAGTCCTGCTCCAGCAGTGGGCCGCCCTCATGGCCGCCCGCCTCGCCCACTGGCTCAGGACGGCGGTCTAAATGCCGCTCGACCAATGGGCCGCCCTCGTCCTCGGCGAACCCGCGCCTGCCGTAGGGGCGGGATCTTATCCCGCCCGCACTAAGAGACCTCGACGCGTCGCGCGCCAAGGCGCCGACCAACCTCCCCCCTCGGCGCGCCAGCCCGACCCGGGCGACCAGCCCTCCCCTCGCGCCGAGCAAGCCATCGCCCTCCTCAGCCTCAGCGACGCCTTCTACCTGCTCAACCGCGTCGTCGAGCGCGAATACCGCGCCTGGGAAACCGCCCGCAGCACGCGCGGCGACCAAGTTGCCGAGCAGCAAGCCTCGCGCCTCTCCTCCCTCTTAGCCAAGCACCTCGACACCTTCGGTAAACTCGTCCGCCTCGCCCGCGACGGCCAGTTCGACATCCGCGAACTCGAAATGCAGGAGCAGCCTCGCTTGCCCCTCTTCGAAACCATCCAAGACGAAGCCACCCGTCGCCAACTCCTCGCCCGCTATGAAGCCCTCCTAGCCCAAGAAGAAGAACTCCTCCGCCTCGTCGAACAAGCCGCCACCCCTGACCTGTAGGAGCGACATTCTTGTCGCGAAACGGCGCCCTCGGGCGCCGCCCCCTGTCTACTATCTACCGCCCCTGCGCCGCCTACCTCCCCTTGCTTGCCCGTTTCCTCAAACTCAAACTCTCCCACGCCGCCCTCCAGGACTTCCCCTTCTGGACCCTCCGCTTCCGCCGCATCCAAGGCCATCCCTTCTCCTTCGCCGACCACGAATACCTGCGCCAAATCTATGCCGAACACCACGACTACCTCGTCATCGAAAAGGCCGCCCAAATGGGCGCCTCTGAGTTCGCCATCTCCAAGGCCATCTGGACCTGCCTCGCCAAGCCCGGCATCCGCGTCATCTACTTCTTCCCCACTGACCAAGACGTCCGCGACTTCTCTGCCGACCGCGTCGCCCCCACCCTCCGCGACCTCGAAGACAACGACGGCCTCCTCGGCGCCCACGCCCCGCTCCCCCTCCTTGTCTCCCCGGAACCGCGTCTCCCCCGCCGACGTGTCCTCAACGTCGGCCTCCGCCAAATCGGCAACTCCGCCATCTACTTCCGCGGCATGTACTCCAAAGTCCGCATGAAGTCCGTGCCCGCCGACTTCCTCGTCTTCGACGAATTGGACGAGGCCCCCCCGCGCGCCAAGTGGCTCGCCAAGGAGCGACTCTCTCACAGCCCCCTGCGCTGGATACTCGAACTCAGCACCCCCTCTCTTCCCGACTACGGCATTGACGTCGAGTTCCGCCAAAGCGATCAACGCCACTGGCACCTCCGCTGCGATTGCCCCGACGGCGTCGTCCTCGAGCTCTCCTTCCCCGACTGCATCGCCCAGCGCGGCGCCCGCGTCTCCCTCCGCTGCCCCCAGTGCGGCAAGGAGCCCCTCGACCCTCGCCGCGGGTCCTGGATCCCTCATTACCCCTCGCGCACCGAAAGGCGCGGCTACCACCTCAGCCAACTATTCAGCACCGCGCTCCCCCTCGAGGAAATCTGGCGCGAATACCAGACCACCCGCAACCTCGCCGAGTTCCACAACTCCAAACTCGGCCTCCCTTACGCTGGCGACAGAATGCCTCTCACCCGCGACCTGCTCCTCGCCTGCGTCGCCGACCACCGCCAGGCCGGCGCCGGCCGCAACTGCCTCATGGGCGTTGACCAAGGCCGCGACCTCCACGTCGTCGTCGCTCAGCCCGAGGCAGACCGCCTCAGGCTCATCTGCGTCCGCCGCCTCCGCGATTCCGAAAGCCAAGACGTCTGGCGCGAACTTGCCAACCTCATGCGCCGCTTCGACGTCGCTATGTGCGTCGTTGACCTGTTGCCGAACCTGCATTCCGCGCGGCGCTTCGCAGAGGGCTTCCGCGGCCGCGTCAGCACCGCGTGCTACACACCCTCCGCGCATCACGCCGCCACCGTCAGCGCCGGCGAAGTCCGCCCCAACCGCACCGAGTCCCTCGACCGCACCGTGCAAACCATCCTCCGCCGCGAGCTCCTGCTCCCCCGCCTCGACGAGGAAGTCGAGGAACTCATTCGCCACCTCTCCGCTCTCGCCAAGATTCAGGAAGAGGACCCCGGCACCGGCGAAATGCACTTCCGCTACACCGCCGTTGGAGAAGACCACTATGCCCATGCCCTCAACTATCTCCTGATCGCCTCCGACCTGCTCCGTCGCCGCGTCGCCAACGTCGTCGTCGGCCCCGGCCCCTCCCGCTAAACCACGCCGCGAACCGTACGGCCGGGCGCCCCTGCCCGCCCACCGTGCCCGCGCCACCGGCCAGGCGCCATTGCCCACCGCCATCCACCCCCCCTCCTCTCGCGAGGTGACCCTCTTGCGATTTCTCGGTTTGGACATCCGCAGAACCCCACAGTCCCAATCCCCCCCCGCACCGACCTCCGCCGCCGGCTCGGCGAGGCGCCACCAACCGCCGGCCGACTGGAACCCTGCGCCCGCCAAACTCACCAACCTCGCCGCCGTCCTCGACTGGTCAACACCTGCTGACCTCGCGCCCGGCGCCACTCGCGGTGAGCGCGCCCAACCCTGGCTCCCCCCCCTGCCCAACGCCAACCTCTATCGCCTCCTGCGCGAGAACGTCCCCCTCCTGGAGGCCGCCATCAACAAGTTCGTCCGCCTGGTCGGCTACGTGCAGGTCGAAGCCGACACCGCGCTCCAGCCCGAGTTCGACGCCCTCCTCAAACAGGTCCGCGTCAACTTCAACCAGCGCGGCTTCCCCGCCTTCTTCAACAACTTCGTCGGCCAGATGCTCCAATACGGCGCCAGCGCGGGCGAGATCGTCCTCTCCAACTCCCGTCGCGACCTCTTCGGCCTCTATAACCTGCCCTCACCACGCCTCCGCTTCCGTGCGGACGGACAGGCTGGCCTCACCGTGGGCGTCGAAACCGCGCTCAGCCCCGAGCCCCGCCCCGCACCCGAGCCCTTGCTCCTCATGGCGCTGCGCAACGCCGAAGGCATGGACCCCTACGGCGTCTCTCTCTTCCGCAGCCTGCCCTTCGTCACCCGCATCCTCGTCACCGTCTATCACGCGCTCGGCGAGAACTGGGCCCGCATGGGCTCCCCTAGCTACCAAGTCACCTGGAGACCTCCCGAGGGCTTCGTGGACGCCGACGGCGAGCGCACCCGCGCCATCATGCGCGAAGTCCAGTCCAGTTTCGTCGAAGCCATGAAGGCCCGTAAGGAGACCGGCGAAGTCCGCGACTTCTTCGCCTCCGGCGACATCCAAATCCGCGCCATCATGCCCGAAGGCCAAGCCCTCGAGTTCACCGAGCCCCACCGTGCGCTCCTCGAGCAGGTCATCGCCGCCACCGGCCTCCCCCCCTTTCTGCTCGGCGTCCACTGGTCCACCACCGAACGCATGAGCCAGCAGCAAGCCGACATCCTGATCGCCGAGATCAAGGACATCCGCCACGAACTCACCCCCGTGGTCGAGAAGGTGGTGGACACCTTCGCGCGCGTGCGCGGCCTGCGCGGCAAGTGGCAGGTCAAATGGAGCGAAGTCACCCTCCAAGACCTCCGCGAGCAAGCCGAGGCCTCCTACCGCCTCGCCCTTGCCGACAAGATCCGCACCGACACCATGCTCGCGCTCATCGAACGCGCCGGCCTCTCCCGCCCCGAAGCCCAAGCCCTCACCTTCGGCCAAGGAAAATGGGGACAGTAACCATTCTCCAGCGCACGACCCCGCCAACGGCGGGGCGACGTAGGGGCCGATTCTTGATCGGCCCGCGGCGCCCTCAGGTGCCGGGCCGTACGGGCGTACGGCAATACGCCCCTACCTCCCCGCGCCGCGCTACCCACCCTTACCCATCGTCACGCTCGGCATCTCCAACGAGGTGAACCAATGCAAGGCACCAAAGTCCTCGAAACCCAGAACGTCAACCTCTCTCTCACCGACGACCGCCTCGCCGCCATCCGCCGCCTGGCACTCGAAGACCTCCGCCCCGAGGACCTCTACGTCCGCTGGGCCGTCGTCTGCAACGACCAACTCGACCGCGACCACGAGCGCTTCTCCCCCGACGTCCTCCAAGGCTTCGCCCGCACCCTCCCCGGTAAGGCCCTCCTCGTCGGCCACCAACACCAATCCGCCCCCGAAGGCCGCTTCTTCGAAGCCTGGCTCGAGCAAGCCGGCGACGCCACCAACCTCCTCGCCGGCTTCTATATCGTCAAAACCCAGCAGAACGAGCACCTGCGGCGCCAGATTGACGGCGGCGTCTACAAGTACGTCAGCGTCGGCTTCACCTGCGAAGACTTGCTCTGCGACCTGTGCGGCAAATCCATCCGCGGCCCCGAGTGCCCCCACATCCCCGGCCGCTCCTACGACGGCAAAACCTGCACCGCCACCTGGCACGGCAGCGCCGAAGCCGCCGAAGGTTCCATCGTCTACCTCGGCTCGCAGCGCGGCGCCGAGATCGTCAAGGCGGCCGGCGCCCGCCCTACCACCGACGACCCGCCGGGGGGGGAAGGCCGTGACGCCCTCACCCGCCTCAAGGTCAAGGTCGCCGAACTCGAAGGCCTGCTGGAGTTGACCGAGCGTACCCTCGAACAGAAGGAGCGCCACATTGACACCCTCGAAGAGCAAGCCCAAGAGGGCTGCATCCTCCGCCAGGACCTGGTCGGCGAAATCGAGCGCCTCGCCGGCCTAGTCGGCGAAGAAGAGGGCACCAAGGCCCTGCTCGATCAGTGCCCCGACCTGCCTCTTCATCACCTCAAGAGCCTGCGCACCCGCCTCGACCAGAAATGGGACACCCTCTGCCCCCCCCGCGTGGCCGTAGCGACCGCTGCCCCCCCAGGCCTCCCGCTCGAAGAGCCCCAAGTGCGCGCCTACTCCCTCCAGCCCATGCCGGCAGAACACGCTTGACCTGACCACGAGAGGGCCCGCCTCCCGTAGGAGCGACATTCGTGTCGCGAAACGGCGCCCTCGGGCGCCGCACCGTAGGGGCGACTCGGTGAGTCGCCCTTGGTAGGGGCAGGCCCCGGCTTGCCCCCCGAAGGAGGGTGCCTGCCCTCGTAGGGGCGACCCTCCATGGTCGCCCTCTGTCCTGTACGAGCCCGCCTCAGGCGGGTCGTGAAACGCCGTAAGGCGTTGAGAACCTCTTCCACAAGGAGCACAAACCCATGCCCACCATTGCCAAAGCAGGCGGACCGGTTGAAGGAACCGTAATCTCCTTCCAGCCGGCCTCTTCTTGGACCGACCCCGCCGTCGGCGATCTCGTCAAGATCACCACCGGGGCCAACTACGAGGTATCCGAATGCGCCGACGCCGACGTCCCCGCCGGCATCGTCCGCGTCGTCTCCCCCGACAAGAAAACCCTCTCCATCGAACTCTTCACCGGCGGCTGCATCGCCCGCCTCCCCTACACCGGCACCCCCTCGCTCGGCCAGCAAATCCAGGCCAGCGCCGCGACCACCGTCAAGGGTGTGGCCTCCGGCGGCCTCGGCAAGATCATCGGCAAAGATGTCGTCTCCGGCTGCGCCGACGTCCTCTTCTAACCCCCACGCCTTCGTAGGGGCGAGCCGCCTGGCTCGCCCGCCTACCGTGGGGGCGACCCGCTGGGTCGCCCACCCCGTCACCACAGGAGTGACCTCACCCATGCAAGCCATCAAAGAACTCAGACTCGAAAAAGAGATCTACCAAGAAGCCCGCTCCAAGAACCTCACCCTGGAGGAATTCCTGGAGCACCTCGACCCCTCGCCCGAATACCAAGGCTCCCTCGCCAAGATGTCCGCCCTCGAGCGCCAACTCCTGCGCCACGACATCAAGGTCGCGGGGCCCAACGCCGACGTGCTGGAGAAGTTCTTCGCCTCCTCGTCCAGCGCCGTCCTCTTCCCCGCTTACTACCAGGCGCAGGTGCAGGCCGGCCTGCTCGCCACCTCCATCGTCCCCGAACTCGTCGCCACCGTCACCGACATTGACTCCCACACCTACTCGAGCCTCTGGATGGCCGAGTCCGAAGCCGACCGCCAACTCCAGGAGATCGGCGAGGGCGCCCAAATCCCCACCACGACGATCCAGACCGGCACTCGCACCGTCACCCTCAAAAAGTGCGGCCGCCTGGTCAACGCCACCTACGAGGCCCTGCGCCTCCAGCGTCTCAATGTCGTCTCCGTCTTCCTCCAGCGCGTCGGCGCCCAACTGGGCATTGACGAGTCCGACGCTGCCCTCTCCGTTCTCATCAACGGCGACGGCAACAACCCGCCGTACGGCGGGCCCCTCGACCCCACGGAGTCGGAGACCTCCGGGACCCTCGACTACGACGAGCTGATCCGCCTCTACCTCACCTTCCCCGCCGGCTACAAGTGCCAGAAGATCGTCGCCGGCGACGGCACCATCCGCACCATCCTCAACATGAGCGAGTTCAAGGACCCCTGGGCCGGCTTCAACTTCCAGCGCACCGGCGAACTCGTCTCGCCCGTCGGCGCCAGGTTGCTCCGCTGGACCAGCGCCGCCAGCCTGCCCTCCGACTACGTGCTCGGCGTGGACCAGCGCTACGCCCTCGAGCAAGTCACCGAGCGCGGCCTCACCGTCGAGACCGATCGGCTCATTGACCGCCAAATCGAGCGCTCCGCCGTCACCAAGTGGAACGCCTTCGTCAAACTCGACGTCAACGCCTCCCAGGCCATTGACATCAACCACACCTAGGTCACGTGACCCCGGGGACGGCTCGCCCGCCGCCCACTCCCCCAGCCGTCCCCACCTCCGCCCCGGGGTGGCGTCCCCCGCCCCCCGGGGCGGGCCCTTGA
>CAZGSV010000055.1:0-21545 GCA_964528605.1 uncultured Armatimonadia bacterium | reverse complement strand
CGTCTGGGGAGGCGGCGTCTATGAGCCCGACGCCTTCTATCAGCGCTGCAGCGAACTCGGCATCATGGTTTGGCAAGACTTCATGTTCGCCTGCGCCGTCTACCCCCAAGCCGCGGGATTCCTCGCCCAAGTGCAACAGGAGGCTGAGACCACCGTCCGCCGCCTGCGCAACTTCCCCTGCCTCGTCCTCTGGTCCGGCGATAACGAGGTGGACTCCTGCTACCCCGACCAAGGCGCAGGCAAAGGCAAAGGCCCCTGGTCCAATCGCATCAACCGCGAAGTCCTGCCCGAAGTCTGCCGGCGCCTCGACCCCTCTCGCCCCTATATCCCCTCCAGCCCCTTCAGCCCCTCGCCCAAGAAACCCCCCGGCGACCAGGACGCGGGCGACAACCACATCTGGCACCATGGCACGCCCTTCCGGGACCCCGTCTACTCCCACGACCGCTCCCGCTTCGTCAGCGAGATCGGCCACCTCTCCGCGCCCGCCCTCAGCACCTTGCGCTCCTTCCTCTCCCCTGAGAACCTCTGGCCGCGCTTCAACGAAACCTGGGACCACCACTTCGGCTCTCACCGCGACCTCGGCTTCCACCCCGAGCGCCGCCTCCGCCTCGACGAAGCCCTCGAGCGCCACTTCGGCGAAGTCCCCGGCGATCTCGACACCTACGTCCTCGCCTCCCAACTCCTCCAAGGCGAAGCCTACAAGTTCTGGGCCGAACACTGCCGCCGCCAGAAGTTCGAGTGCGGCGGCATCCTCCTCTGGAACGTCGCCGATTGCTGGCCCCAGTTCTCCGATGCCGTCGTTGACTTCTTCCTCAATCCCAAACTCGCCTGCGCCTTCGTGCGTTGGGCCTTCGAGCCTGTCCACCTCTTCTTCCACCGCGAGGGCGACCGCCTCACCCTCTGGGTCGCCAATGACACCTTGCAGCCCCTCGCCGGTGAGATCTCCGCCGAGGCCCGCGTCCGCCAAGGCACCCTCGTCGGCCACCACACCACCCGCGCCCCCATCCCCGCCAACGCCGCAACCGAAGTCGCCGACCTCTCCGAACTCTTGTCCCTCTCTCGCCCGGACGGGACGCTCACGGCCATCCTCCAGATCGGCGGCCAAACCATCTCCCGCAACCTCTACCGCCTCGCCAAACCCCGCTTGCGCAGCCTGCCCCAACTGCTCAGCGAAGTGCCGCCCTTCTAGGCCCGAGAGCGCCGCTCACCGCCGTGGCCTCCCGCTGGTACCAGGCTCTCCTCCGCAGCCTCTTTGACCTGCTCTACCCCCAGCGCTGCTGCATCTGCGGCAGCCCCCAGCCCGGCATCTGCCTCACCTGCCAGCGCTCCCTGCCGCGCATTCAGCCCCCCATCTGCGACACCTGCGGCCGCCCCTACCCCGGCGTCGCCCCCGAAGGCCTCGCCCTCCAATGCGGCGAATGCCGCACCCGCAAGCGCTGGTTCGACCGCTGCCGCAGCGTCCTGCTCTACCACGGCCCCGCCGGCCAAGCCATCCGCGCCGCCAAGTACCACGGCCGCCCCGTCGTCGCCAACGCCCTCGGCGAGTTTCTCTGGCACTGCGCCGCCACTCCTCCCCCTCTGTTTCCGTGGAGCGAGGTCAACGCGGTCGTCCCTGTCCCCCTCCATCCCTCACGCGAAGCCGCCCGCGGCTTCAACCAGGCGGAAGCAATCATCACTCCCCTTTGCCGGCGCCTCGGCCTCCCCCTGCGCCCCGAGCTACTCGTGCGCGAGCGCAACATCCCCCCCCAAGTCGGCCTCAAAGCAACCCAGCGGCGCGAAAACGTCCACGGCGCCTTCGTCGCCCCTCACCCCGAAGCCGTCAAAGGCGCAACGCTCCTGCTCTTTGACGATGTCATGACCACCGGAGCGACCGTCGAAGAATGCGCCCGCATGCTCAAGAAGGCCAAGGCCGCCCGCGTCTGGGTCCTCACCGCCGCCCGCCAGGTCAGCGACCTCTGAGGGCGGCCGCACCGTCGCCGAAAGGCCCTGGGCCTACTCGCGCCCTTTGCCCATTGCTTCCCAAAGCATCTGCACGTACGCGATCTGCCCGGCGTGCCAGGCGTCGTGCTGGGCCAGCCAGTGGAAGTACTCCTCAATGGTGTAAGTAGGCCGTTCAGCCTGCGCCGGCCCGTCCCCGTCCAGTTCGGCATCCGTCAGCCCCTCCAGAATCCATAGCGTCTTCTCCCGTTCCTCCTCAAGACGTCTCAGCGCCGAGGGCACATCCGGGCAGACCTCTGGGTGCGCTTCCGGGTCGGGCTTCCGCCCCTGCGCAGCCGCCTCCCCCGCAATTACGTCCTGCCACCACATCTCCCCGCCGATCACATGATGCAGCGTCTGCAGAATCGAGCGCGTCTGAGCGCTTGGCGTCCAGTGAACATCCGCCTCCGGCACTTCGTCCAGAACCAGCAGGAGCTCCCCCCGGCCGATCTCCAGACATCGCCTGATTCCCTGCTTTTTCGTCTCAAAGTCCATCACTGGACTCCTCCCATCACGGGGTCTTGCGGCTAGACCTTCCGGTGCGCGCTCTCTGCAATCTCCGTCCCATCCGCCAGCGCGCGGATGACGTAGTCCCCAAAGATGTTGGGCGCCCGCTCCCGCAACTGTTTGAGAATCTCTATTGCCAGCCCGCGAATCTCGACCTCCGCCTCCTCCGCCGCCCGCATGTCTATGAAGTGCCGCCACGCCCGCGCGTTCGCGGTCACCACTATCTTCGTTTCCGTCGCATTCGGCAGCACCGACCGCGCCGCCTGCCGCGCCAACTTCCGCCGCATGGTCCGGTCCTCCACACCCTTGAACTTGTCCTTCAACAACTCCACCAGCCGCACGTAGGCCTCCTGACTCTGCTCCACCGCCCGCAGCCAGATCTCGTGCGCCTCGGCATCCTCCCGGATGCACGCCGGCTCCACGAACGTCGCCTGCGACTCGTCCACATACCTCTGCGACAATTGCGAGTACGCAAACCCCGCCCGGTGCCGCACCAACTCATGCGTCAGCGACCGCGACACGTCCTCGAACAAGAGCGTCGCCACCCAGTGCTCCAGCACCGACCCATGCCCCACGTCCAGCAGATGCTCGAGGTACTCCCGATTCGTCTTCCGCCCCGGGTTGTCGTACGACTGGTAGCAGGTCCGCCCCGCGAACTCCACCAGCGCCTCGCCCCCCGTGGGCGCGTCCGTCTCCCACTGTATGTGCTCCGGCTTCTCAAACTGCTGCACCGCCAGCAGCGTCACCCTGGGCTTGCTGACTATTCGCATCTCCGCACCTCGCCTCGCATCATAACCCCGCCCCTCCCCACCATCAACCTCCCCTACCCCACAACGCGCTCTTGGGGACGTACTTAGAAGCGCGTAACTCCCCGACTACGCGCTCTTGGGGACGTACTTAGAAGCGCGCAAGTGGCACTCCGCGCGCGGCCCTAGAGGCCCAGCGAAGCCGGCTCTACCGCCTTCCCGGTACGGGCGGACACAATCACCGCCTCGGTGAACGCCATGTAGTTCACACCCTCCTCAAAGTCCGGCGACACCGGCGCACCCTCTCGGATTGCCCGCACGAAGTCCGCCTCCACCCGCCACTTCCGCTCCTTCTCCTCCGGTATCGGCATCGCCCGCCACTCCCTCTCGCCAGCCTCGATCACCGTGATCGTGTCCGTGCCGACGTGGTAGAAGAGCGAACCCTTTGTGCCGATCAGCGTGATTGACGCCTCCTGCCCCGCGGGCACCGCTCCGCTGAACACGTAAGAGCCAAGCGCCCCGCACTCCAACTCCGCCGCCGCGTACACCGCGTCCGGTATCTCCACCGGCGCCCTCTTCGCCGTCTCAGGGTCTATCCGCTCCTTCACGAAGGTCGCCGATTGCGCCGCCACCCGCCGTGCCGGCCCTATCCACCGGTTCAGCACCTCCCCATACATCCCCACCGTCAGCGTGTTCACCCCGGAGTACTTCAGGTTCTGCCTCCAGTGCAGCGGCTTGCTCGCATCCAGGTACGCGTCGCTCGTGTCCACCACCCGCACCTCGCGCACCTGCCCCAGAAAGCCGCTCGTCAGCAACTCCCGAACTACGTAGTCCCCCTTCAGCCCTATCGGCGGGTAGCACAGCCCGGCCACCAGACCCGTCTCCCTCGCCTTCGCCGCCATCTCCCGCGCCTCTCTCGTGTTCATCGCCATCCGCGCCTGACAGAACACGTGCTTCCCGGCCTCCAGCGCCGCCACGCTCACCGGGCAGTGCATGTACGGCCAGGTACCCACCAGCACCGCATCCACGTCCTCGGCCTCGACCACCGCCCGCCACTCCCTCTCGACCCTCCCAATGCGGAACTCCTTCGCCACCCGCTCACCCGACTCCCGCGACCGATTGCACACGCACGCCAACTCCACCCCAGGAACCTGCTTCAGGTTGGGCAGATGCCTCCCTCGCACTATCGCTCCCGCGCCCACAATCCCAACGCGCACTCTCTTTTCTGCACCCATCCGTCCTTCACCTCCACCGGCCTCGTCCGTAACTGTACCTCTACTCCTTCCCTCCCCCGCAACTCAAGGCTTTACCCTTGATACCCCCGCGCCCTCTGGTAACTCAAGGCTTCAGCCTTGATGGCAGTGCCTCGATCACCACCCCACCACCGCGTCACACTTAACGGTTTGAGTCACGGTGCCCGTGTCGTGTAGGAGCGGCATTCTTGCCGCGAAACGGCGCCGTCAGGCGCCGCCTGTCTCCTAGCTCAAGTCCTTAGCGTTGATGTCGCGCCACCCTCCCTACCGTCTCCTACCTGCTACCTACTCCCCTCTGCCCACTGATCACTGGCCACTCCCCCGCCACCCGCTCTACCTCACAAACACCATATCCCCAAACGCCGTCGGATTCCCCTCACTGTCCGCCGGCGTCGGCGGCCATTGGATGAAACTCCGCGCCGCCCCGGGCGAATCCGCATCCGAGCACCTCAGCGCTATCCCCACCACCAGCCCCACCTCCGGCCTGAACCCTCCCAGCAGCGACCACGGAATCGCTGCCTCTACCATACGCCCTGGCCCATCCGGCCGCTCGCCCACCGCGACCTCGATCCCGCGCCCCAACGGCTCCACCTCCGCCCGCGCCGCAATCCCGCTCGACGTCAGCGTTCCTTCCATCGTCAGCGGCCAAACGATGACCCCCTCCGGCACTTGCACAAACCGCACCTCAAAGTCGTCCCGCCGGTCGCCGTTGAGATCGAGCGCGACACCCTCACCGTCACCCCGCGACACCGACCCCCGCGTTACCGGCTGCAACTGCTCGTCCGCCACCTCGAACGCCACATAGAACCATCGCTCGTCCCACATCCACCGCGCCTCAACCCTATGCACGTTGTCGCCCCTCGAGTTGTCCTGCACCAGCGGGTAGCACACCCACGCCGGCGCCGCCTCCCGCCACTCGCCCTCTGTCATCTTCCCGTCAATCGTCGGCGCTCGCTCCGCCCGCGGGCAGATGGTGGTCGGCCCGCGCGTTTCTCCCTCCGCCGCGATGTCGCCCGACAGCTCGATCACCTTGGCCCGAATCGCGGCCTCCTCGATTTCACCGCCCGAAGGCGCCAGCCAGGCCACAATCTCCGCGTCCCCCTGAGCCGCACGGGCAGGCGGAGTCACCTCGAACGCCACCTCGCTCCTCTCTCCATAGGCGACACTCACCTGCTGCTCGTTTCCTCCGCTCCAGCCCGGCGGCAGCCGCAATCCCACCTTGGCCGACAGCCCCTCCGGCATCGCGTTGTTGAACGCGCGAACCTTGACGATGCCCGTGCGCCCGGGCTCCAGCCCTACCACCTCCGGCGCCGCCGACAGCGCCGCGCAATCCCGCAAGTAGATACCCAGCATCGCCTTCATCCCGGAGTCGCGGTAACGGTCGAACCGCGCGCGATACCGCTTGTAGGCCTCCGCTGTCCTGCGCGCATGCTCCGCCGCCTCCCGCGCCGCCCAGCAGCGCTCCTCAGTGGTGATGCCCTCGTCCTGCGTGTGGCACCAGAGCAGCATCGCTGACTCGTAAGGGTTCAGTACCTCGGCCAGCGCCGAGAAGTGCTCGAAGTCCCGGTCAATCGCCTCCCGCATCGGCCCCTCCGCCATCCGCGCCCGCGCCTTGTGCCAGCATTCCATCATCTTGTCCCGCAGGACCAACGCCTCGTCTGCGACCGCCAGCGCCTCGCGCAACTTCCCCCTCATTCCCGCCTCTCGATACGCCCCCAAGTGCGGCATCGGCGCCCAGCGGAAGTAGTCCGCCCCATCCGTGAAGCAGTTGCGGTGCGTGATCGCATACGCCCCCCTCTTCGTCCCCGGGTAGCCGTGCACCCAGAATGTCCGGCGCGCCAGTTCCTCCGTCAGACAGAGCGCGTCCGCCAGTTCCTCCGCGCCCTCAGGCCCGAAACTCAGCGCCGCCCAGTCTCGCGCCCATTCCCAGGGGTCCCCCTCCGGCTCCCACGCCGCCCGGAACAGCGCGTACATGTTCGCCCGCGTCCACAGCACGTCTCTCGTCCACAACCCCTCGCCTGCCCAGAGTCGCCCCTCCACGGCACTCGCCAGTCCCGTCTCCCGCAAACGCCCCAGATGGTCGCGTATGTGCCCTCCCACGTACACCGGCACAAACCCCTGCCCCTCATACTCCCGCGTCACCTGAAACTTGACGCCCTGCGGACGATTGCCCACGCCCATCACCGGATTCAGCGGCGACATCAGGTAGAAGTCGTGCTGCACCGAGTTCATCAACACCAAGATCCCCCGGTCGGGCAGCCGATCCATGATCCACCGATACGTCGGAGGCATGTTCAGCGCATACTCCTCCGGCGGATTCCCCCACGTGCTCACAATGTACGTCTTCCCGAACTCCCCCACCACGACGTCCCAGGTCGCCTGCAAGCACATCCGCAGCGCGTCCTCATCCGCCAGGTTCGCGCAGGCCGGCCCCCGGCAATCATAGACGCGGTAATCCGCCGGCATGTCCGACAGCGTGCTGCGCACGAAGTCTATCTCTGGGAACACCCGCAGCATCGCCCGCAACTGACTCCGGTACAACTCCCAAACCTTAGGCTTCAGCGGGCACAACTGCCCCGCGCTCTCGCTCACCTCGTCCCCATAGCGCGCAATCAAGTCGTCCACCGGCATGCTGATGAACCCGCTGGTCACAGCAAACACGTTCATGTGATACGCCTGGGCCAGTCTAAGTTCCTCGTCAAAGGGCTTGCGCGCATTCTCGATCCCGTCAGGCACACGCCCCCCCGGCGTCATCGGCTGCAGCGCGGCCTGCCTCACCGCCTCCAGCATCCACCCCACGCCGTGCGTGTTGACCCCGCGCTTCAGGCATTCCTGAAACCAGCCCTCCATCCCGCGCCCGGGCGGCCACAGGTTCCCATCCCCGTCATTGAACTCCCGAATCGCCAGGTCCGGCGCACGCACGCACTCCAGCGTCCGCAGCGCCCTGGGGTCCAACTGCGTCCTCTCCGCCAGCCACAACATTCCATACAGGTCGCCCCGCGCCTCCGCCCCCGCGACCACGGTGCGCCCCCCCAGTTGCCTTATGGCAAACCCCTCTGGCTTGATCTGCTCCGGCAGCGCAAGCCGACCCGCGCTCACTAACGCCCGACACGCCGGGCTCACGCCCCCCACCACAACGTCCCCCTCCTCGCCCTCCGCCCCGAACGCAACCTCCAGCCCGCCAACTCTCGCCAGTTCCCCTGCCGCAAACCGGTACGCAACCTCCCCCTCAACCGCAGGATCCAGCAGCACCCGCCCCGCGCTCGCGCCACCAGCCGAAAGCGCAAGCCCCAGCCCCGCAATCACCGCAACCAGTGCCTTAGACCATCCCGCGGAATCCCAACGCAGCCGTGACCAACCAGCAGAATCGTGCCTCACTTCGCTCCCTCCGTGTCAAAGCCAAGGCCCAGCAAACGCCCAAGCCTATACCCGCCTCCGGCGCCAGCCCCCCTCCGCCGGGGACTCCGCAGGCTGCCCCGGAGCTAACCGGCGCGACCTGCGGAGCCCGGCGTCCAACCTCAACCAGCCGATCGCCTCGTCGCTACTTGCCCTGCGCCGCGGCCAAGCACTCGGCCATATGCTCGATGTCCTTGCGCACGACCTCCAGCCGCTCCTCGCCCTGGTAGTGCCCGAGCGATTCGTCCTCCAAGCACAAGTCGCCGTCGTACCCGGCCGCCGCCAGAATCTTGAACACCCGCGCGTGATCTATGTCGCCCTCGTACATCGGCGCCACGTACTTCCCATACTCATAACCCAGCGGCCTCTGCTGATTGCGCATCTCCGCCGGGTAGCGGATGTTCTTCAGGTGCGTGTGCTTCGCCCGCCCCGCCAGTTCCTCCATGATCTCGTAAACGCGGTCCAGGGGATGCCCCGCCCAGTAGAAGTTCCCGCTGTCCAAGGTCAGCCCCAGCCGCTCCGACCCCACCGCGTCGAACAACCGCCGCAGGAAGTTGGGGTCGTTCCCCTGCATGCCGTGGTTCTCAATCCCCATCGCCGCCGGGCAGTCCGCCGTCCGCTTGATGACCTCCTTCACCGCGGCCGCGAAGATCCCCACCCGCTCGTCCAGCGGCAACCTGTCCTGACCCGTCATGTGCGCGTCAATGCGTATCGCCTTCATCCCCAACGCCTCCGCCGCCCGCAGCGCCCCTACGTGCCACTCGATCTCCGCCTCTCCATCGCCACGGTTGAAGTCCGTGGGCAGCAGAAACGCGCTCCCTTTCGCTCCCACCTGCGCCAGTTCGTCGCGCAGCCGGTTGACGCCGGCCTCCTTCGCCATGACTATCCGCTCGCCACTCGCAGGCGACATCACGGACATATCCCGATCCAACCCCACCTCCACCGCCTTCACACCTAGAGCCTTCAGACCAGCGTTCACCGTGGGGAATCCCGCATGAGTAACCAGGCCATCGCGTACGGAAAGGTACAAGTCAGTGCCTCCTCGCTAGCATCAGAGTTCGGCACAGACTAGCACATTTCCCTCCCCGCGTCGCCCTCGCCCCTCCCCCTGTCTACCGTCTACTAGATGCTGTCTACTCTGCCCTCTCCCCGCGTCTACCGTATGCCGTCTACCGCCTACCCCCAATATGCTATCCTCCCACAGACCATGTGCTCCGAGGTGACGCCTATGTCCTACCGCCCCGCACTGCCGCACTGCCTCACCCTCCAAGTCCGCTACCGTGACCAGATCGGCATGCTCGGCCAAGTCACCTCCGCCATCGGCCACGCCGGAGGCGACATCCGCGGCATTGATTTCCTCTCCGCCTCCCGCGGCGAAGTCACCCGCGACCTCACCGTCGACCTCAGAGACCCCGAACATGGCGAGCAGGTCGTGGAAGCCCTGCGCGCCCTCCGCGGCGTGCGCGTCCTCCACGTCGCCGACCGCACTATGCTCCTCCACAGCGGCGGCAAAATCCAGATCAGCCCCCGCGTCCCTCTCTCCAACCAGCACGACCTCCTCATGGTCTATACCCCCGGCGTCGCCCGCGTCAGCCAGGCCATCCACGCCCGCCGCGAACGCGTCTTCGACCTCACCATCAAGTCCAACGCCGTCGCCATCGTCACCGACGGCTCCGCCGTCCTCGGCCTCGGCAATGTCGGCCCCCACGCCGCCCTTCCCGTCATGGAGGGCAAGTCCCTTCTCTTCCGCGAGTTCGGCGGCGTGGACGCTTTCCCCCTCTGCGTGGTCGCCCACGGCCCTGACGACCTGGTCTCCATCTGCAAAGCCATCGCCCCTACCTTCGGCGGCATCAACCTCGAGGACATCGCCGCTCCCACCTGTTTCGAAGTCCAAGACCGCCTCCGCAAGGAACTCCAAATCCCCGTCTTCCACGACGACCAAGACGGCACCGCCGCCGTGGTCCTCGCCGCCTTGCTCAACGCCCTCCGCGTCGTCCGCAAGGACGTCCGCGCCCTCAAGGCCGTCATCTCCGGCGCCGGCGCTGCCGGCACCGCTTGCGCCCGCACGCTCCTCTCCGCCGGGGCCAAGAACATCATCGTCTGCGACACCGCCGGCGCCATATACCGTGGCCGCAAGAAGCATATGACTCCCATCAAGCAATGGTTGGCTGAGCGAACCAACCCAGACGACTTCAGGGGCTCGCTCCAGCGGGCCCTCGCCGACGCCGACTTCTTCCTCGGCGTCTCAGCACCCGACATCCTCCCCGCCCGCGCCCTCAAGAAGATGGCCCGCAAGCCCATTGTCTTCGCCCTCGCCAATCCCGTCCCCGAGGTCCCCCCGGAGCAAGCCATCCGCTACGCCGTCGTCTTCGCCACCGGCCGCTCCGACTATCCCAACCAGATCAACAACGTCCTCATCTTCCCCGGCCTCTTCCGCGGCCTGCTCGACTGCCGCGCCCGCCAAGTCAACGACCGCATCGCCAGAGCCGCCGCCCGCGCCCTCGCCCGCGTGCTCAAGTCCTCCGAGTTGCGACCTGACTACATTGTGCCCAGCGTCTTCGACCGCCGCGTCGCCCCAGCGGTAGCCGAGGCCGTCGCCCGTGCCGCCATCGCCTCCGGCCTCGCCCGCACCCACCTCCCCCGCACCTGAGCCTCCTCCAGACCCCGCCCTTTACCCGTAGGGGCGGAGGCTTGCCTCCGCGCGCGACGCCGCCAGGCGTCGGATTGTCGGACGCCCGCCACCGGCGGGGCGACATCCGCACGTGCGGCCCCAGGACCTCCGCCTCCGTACACAGCAAGGGGCTGGCCTCATCTCGAGCCCAGCCCCTTCCCTGACTCCTGACTGCTCTCTACTGTCTACTCGGCCCTGCGTCCTACATCCCGAACGCCAGAGTCTCCAGAATCGCGTCCATGTCCGCGCTCACCTGCGCCTCGTTGTGGAACGCCGTATAGATAACCGTACCCTGTGCGGGATGGAAGCGGAGCAGGATCGGATTGTCTGTTATGGAAGTCTGCCGGCCGGCTGCGCGTGCCCTCCGGTCGCTCAGGCCCGCGCTCGCCAATCCTGACACGAATACCTCGTCAGCGGTCATCAGCACATCTGTGCCGCTCCCCGCGGACTCGGCCACTGCCCATATACCGAGGTTGAACTCGATCGTCGCCGTGTTCTTACCCAGCGCCGCCTGCAGTCCCGGGTCGAGCACCTCCGCGTTCGCTGTCCCGGCGTCGCCCACATGCGCCGCGCCCGGCACCGCGTCGTCACCGTAGAACTCGATCGCGTTGGGCCAGCCCACCTCGAGGAAATCATAAGCCCAGTCCGAGGCATAGAGCGACGCGCCCCCGGCTACCCAGGTGCGGAGGCGCTCCATCTGAGGCCCGTCGTAGATCGCGCCCTCTTCCGTGCCACAGTTCAAGAAGATCACCTGGTACTTGTCCAACAGCGCTTGGCTTGACAACACCGTGGAGATGTCCGAGTAAAGGACATAGCCTGTTCCGGCATCGTCCGGCGTCGTCAGCGTCGCGAACCCCAACCGCGTCAGGACCTCCTCGATGGTGTCGAACGAGCCCGTCGCCACCGCCATCTTGACCTCCACGCCCTCACCGATCTTGATCGGGTCGTCCTGCGGCGCCACCACATTGGTCTCGCCAGCGACCACGTCAATCTCAACGGTCACCGCCAGAGCCCCCTCGCCAACCTGCAAGTCCTGCGCCCCCGCGGGAACGTCGCCAATCTCGAAGTAGCCGTCCGGGTCCGTGTAGTCACTCAACTCCGGGGGCTCAGCCTTCGTGACGATGAACACCAGCACGCCCGGCGCCGGGTCGGTGCCGTTCGGAGCATAGACGTAACCCGCGACGGTTCCTTTCTCCCCGCCGCCCCCACCACAACCAGCCAACGCGATGACACCAAACACGGACACGAGTACCAACAAACCTGCCACACGCCTACTCATCCACTCCTCATCCTTTCGAACCGGCCCTCAGGCCATGCGGGATAGGTAGCGAAGTCTGTCCCGCTCCTCGCTCCACCTTACAGTATGCCATACAAACCGGCGAAGTTCAGGCCTTCACCGAAAAACCGGCCAGTTCCCTCGCGATGCCAACCAGGGGCTCACGACCGGCCAACTCCGCCGCCCCCTCCCGTAACTCAAGCCTTTAGGCTTGATGAACCCCCCTGTGACTCACGCGTTCAGCCTCACTCAAGCCCCCGGCCCGGTTGCGCCCTCTCCCCCGTCTGCCGTGTACCCCCCCAGCGCTTCCCGCAGCGCATGCCAAGCCAGCGCCGCGCACTTCACCCGCAGGGGAAACTGCCGCACCCCGCTCAGCGCCGCCAGATCCCCCAGCCCCTCCGCTGGCCTGTTCCCGCGCAGCATACACAGGAATCCCTCCGCCGCCTCCTCAGCCTCACTGACGCTCTTCCCTTTCACTGCCTCCGTCATCAGCGACGCTGAGGCCACGCTTATCGCGCAGCCGCGACCGACAAATCGGATGTCTCCGATCCGCCCGTCCTCCATCCGCACGAACAACTCCAACTGGTCCCCGCACGCCGGATTCTCGTGCTCGACCGCCTGCCCCACCCCCTCCAGGCGCCCGAAGTTCCGCGGCCGCCGGTAGTGGTCCATGATCACTTCCTGATAGAGATCCCCAAGCGACACCGGCGAAAAACCTCCGCGTATCCTCCAACCCCTGCGCCAGCGCCTCTATCTCCGCCCGGACATTGTACAGGTAGACGCTCGCGCGCGCCGTCGCAACCACTCCCAGACGCCGCATCAGCGGCTGCGCGCAGTGATGACCGGCCCGCACCGCAATGCCTTCCTGGTCCAGAAGCGTGGCCAGATCGTGCGGATGAATGTCCTCCACGTTGAAAGCAACCGCCCCTCCACGCTCCGGCGCGTCGCCGTAGACCGTAACTCCCGAAATCTCCCCCAAGCGGCTCACCGCATACCGGCTCAGCCAGCGCGTGTGCTCCCAGACCCGCTCCATTCCCACCGCAGTCAAGTAGTCAACCGCCGCGCCCAACGCCACCGCCTCACCGATCGCCGGCGTGCCCGCCTCGAACTTGTACGGCAGCTCGGCATGGGTCGAGCGCTCCTCCGTTACCTTCCGAATCATCTCGCCCCCACCCATGTACGGCGGCATCGCCTCCAGCAACTCCCGCCGCCCCCAAAGCCCCCCGATGCCGTTCGGCCCCAGCAAGGCGTGCACCTGGCCTCTTTCGAGTCGGAGGGTCGCCCCCCGTACAACCTCCTTACCGTCAACCTCGACCCAGACGTGGTTCAACTCGAGCCCGTCGCCCAGTTCCTCGCTTGGCTGGGGCCTGTCCCGCGCACCTTCGGTCGTTGTCTCCGACACCGCCTTTGCCTCCACCGCTTCTGTCTTCGTCTAGCCCGTCCGCGGGCCAGGAGCGCCAGTTGACCGCCTGGAAGCATCCGGCCTTCGTCCGTACCTTCTTCTTATCAACCCTAATATACCCGAACCTTCACGTATTGTCAACCTTGCCGTTGCCTAAGTTGCAAAAACACTCCCAACGGGTATAATCGGCGTGAAATGACCAGGATCAGCCAGCAGTCCCAGTCCACCTCCCAAGCCGTCCTCTCCCTCATCAAGCGCCACGGCCGCATTACTGCCAAGGAACTGGCCGGCGCCCTGGGGGTCACTGGGATGGCGGTTCGCAAGCATCTGGCCGTCCTCTCGGCCTCCGGCCTAGTTACCCACGACACCGAGCGCCGGCCCCGTGGGCGGCCCGTCGGGCTCTACCGGCTCACCGAGGCCGGCGACGAAGGCTTCCCCAAGGACTATCCGCGGCTCCTCCTTTCGGTACTCGCCCAGGTGGCGCGCGCCGAGGGGCCCGACCGCGTCCCGGAACTCGTGCAGGTTTACCAAGCCGCCCTGCCGCCCGACGCCCAAGAGCGGCTCAAGAGCCTACCCCTCGAGCAGCGCGTGGCCGAGGTGACCACCCTACTCGATGCCCGCGGGCATATGGCGGAATGGCGGCCCCATCCCGAAGGCTATGTGATCGTCGAGCACAACTGCCCCATCAGCCGCGTCTCTCGTGAGTACCCCGAGTGCTGCGACTCCGAACTCAATCTCCTCAGCGGCTTGCTCGGCGCCCACGTCGAGCGCCTGACTGACCAGCCTGCCGGCGACCTCCAGTGCTCCTACCTAGTCCGCAAGCCGCCGGCCTAGTGTCCTCTCCCAATCCCCGGCCTCAGGTTCCTCGTGGCTGTTGCGGCGCTACAGCGTTTGTGGTTCAACGGGTCTCAACCTGACCACAGACATTGGGAGGCGCCAATGCTCGGCGAAGACTTGCTCAAGGGCCGCATTGTGGACTTGTCTTACGAGGTCATCCCCCCGGGAACGGAAGAGAGACCGTTCGCCATCAAACGTGGGCTGCTCGCGGACAACGCCTTCAAGCACGAAGTGACCACGCATACCCACGTGGGCACCCACGTCGAGGTCCCCGCCCACTTCTTCGAGGGCGGCAAGGAAGTCACCGACCTCCCCCTCGATCGCTTCTTCGGCCGCGCAGTGGTGCTCGACGTGCCCGACGCAACCGAGGCGCAGGCCATAGGCCCCCAATGGCTGGAGAAACACCTCGCGCCCCTACTGCGCGGCGGCGATATCGTCCTCTGCCGCAACAGCGACAACCGCACGCTGCAACCCGGCTCGCCCAAGCGCGACCCCGGCCTCTCCGTCGAAGGCGCCCAGTGGCTGCGCCAGCACGGCGTGAAGATGGTCGGCATAGACGGCCATTTCCGCCTCGGCGACGGCGTGGACGAAGGCCGTGCCATTCACGACGTGCTGCTCAGCGCCGATATCTGCCTTATCGAGTTCCTCGACAACCTCGCCGCGCTCCGGAAGAAGGAGTTCTTCTTCCTCGCCCTGCCCTTCAAGGCCCGCGGCGTGGACAGCGCCTGGGCCCGCGCCCTCGCCATCGAAGAGCCCTAGCCCGCACGCCGGTGCCCCGACCGGGAGCCTCTAGGAGGCCGCCCTCTCCCGGCACAACTCCACGAAGCGGTCGCGGTTCTCCACCAGCACCTTGCGGAAGGCTCCGGCGTAGTCCTCCATCAGATCGGGGCCGTTCGGGTAGCCGAGCCCGCCCACGGAGTGCCCCATCGCCAGAAACTCCTCGATCAGCCGCAGTGACTCCGGGTATTCCTCCGGATGGTACTCGATGCCCGGCCGCGCGAACGCGCACGACCACGGGCAGCCCTTCCCGTAGCCATCCCGGAAGTGGAACAACGTCTGCCCCGGCACCGGCAGCGTCTGCCAGCGGCTTATCGGCACCCCCTCCGCGTTCAGGCACTTGCCCAGAGTGTCCCGAACCACCGTCAGAGGGAAATCCAGGCCCATCTTCTCCGGCTTCACGCGGACCGGGTAGAAGAAGTACGAGTGCGTGCGGTCCGGCGGTACCACCGGCGTCTCGATCCCCGGCACCTCGCGCAGCCTCTCGGTCAGCAGCGAGCAGTTGCTCTGCCGCCACTCCGTCAGTTGCGGCAGCCGCAGCAACTGCGCCCGCGTGAACGCCGCCTGCAGTGGATCCAGGCGGTAGTTCCAGCCCATCATGTAGGCGTTGTACGCCCGCGGCTGGCCCGGCTTGACGGCCTCGCCAAACATCCGCGTGCGCGCCGCCAAGTCGAAACGTTTCTCGTCGTCCGTCGTGAACAGGCCACCCTCCCCCAGCGCCGACAGGTTCTTCGAGCCATTCAGGCTGCACCCGGCCACCTCCCCCAGCGCCCCTACCTGCCTCCCCTTGTAGACCGACCCGTGCGCTTGCGCCCCATCCTCAATCACCACCAGCCCGTGCTTCCGCGCCACCGCCAAGATGCCGTCGTAATCACACGGCAAGCCGTGAATGTCCACCGCCACGATCGCCTTGGTGCGGTCCGTGATCCGTTCCTCCAGCAGCGCGGGGTCAATGCAGCACGTGTCCCGCTCGATGTCCACGAAAATGGGAATGCCGTTCGAATGCAGCACGCATGACGCCGAGGCCAGGAAGGTGAACGCCGGCACCAGCACCTCGTCCCCCGGCCCTATCTCCGCCGAGGCCACCGCCATGTGCAGCGAGGCGGTGCCCGAGTTCGCCGCCAGACAGTACTTCATCCGCACGAACTGCGCCCACTCGCGCTCCAGCCCCTCGACCTCCGGGTGCGGGTAGCGCCAGGGCGAGGCATAGTCGAGCGCCCGCAGCACCGCCTTTCTCTCGTCCTCCCCAATGTGCGGCCAGGGTTGAATCCGGCCCTCGGCCACCACCTGCGGCCCGCCCTCAACCGCCAGTGCTTGCGCCATGACTCTATCCCTTTCCGAAAGGCATCACGACCGCCTTCAACGTCTCGCTCTTCCGCGAGCCCACGAACTCGAAGGCGGCCGCGATCTCCTCAAGCCCGAAACGATGGCTGATCAGCCGGTCTCCGTCAACTCTCTTGCTGCGCAGCAACTCCACCCCCAGCGGATACAGCCGCCGGCACGGGTTGTGATTCGAACCGATCAGCGACTGCTTCGCAAAGTGGAACGCGTCCAGTGGCAACGTCAGCCTGGTAGTGGGCTCCCACTCCACTCCCACGAAGGCGATGATCCCGCCCGGCCTCGTGCACTGGATCGCCTCCGCCAGCACTCGCGATGGCGGCACCGTGAGGAGCGCCGCGTCCACGCCCGCCGGTTCCCGCTCGCGCACTGCCTTCACCAGACCGTCGCCGCTCGCCACCATGACCTCGCTCGCGCCCCACTCCCGCGCCAATTGCGCCCTCGCACTCCCCGCCGAGGTGTGCGCCACATACACCTTTGCAGCCCCCGCCAGCACGCACAACCGAAGCGCCAGCAACCCTATGGGCCCCGCCCCAACCAGCAGCACCGACGAGCCCAGTCCCGCGCGCCCGTCCTCCACCAACTCCATCGCCACCGTCAGCGGCTCCACCAGCGATGCCACCTCCGGCGACAGCCCGCTCGCCTCCTCGCAGAAAACCTCCTCGTGGCACACCAACTCGGCAAAGGCCCCCCCGCCGAAACTCCGCGACGAAGCGCAGTAGCGCGGCCTCCCACTCCGGCAGTTCAGGCATTCCCCGCACGGGATGGAACCAATCCCCGTTATCAGATCGCCGCGCTTGAACCGCGTTGCCGATGGCCCCGCCTTCTCCACCACCCCCGCGTACTCGTGCCCCGCCCGTTCCCACTCCGACTTCCCCTCGTAGAAGCGCGAGCGGTCCGAACCGCAAATGCCGCAGGCCAAGACGCGCACCAAGACCTCCGAGCGCCTCGGCTCCGGCGTCTCGATCTCACGAATCTCGACCTCTCGCGGATAACGGAAGAACGCTGCCTTCAATGCCGGCCGCTCCTTGCGTCGAGTTTGACGGCGTGTTTGGGCTGCACGGAATGCCGAGCGAGGGAACGCCGCCTATTCTGCCATAGTGCGCGTCATCTGCGCCAGATCCATCCGCGCCATCTGCCGCAGCCCCGGGATCTGCGCCAGCAACGCCACCACCAAGGCCCCCACCGCCGTCATCACATACGTCGAGGGGTACGTCACCGCCTCCAGCGAGAAGGACTCGCTCGAGAACATCTGTAGCGTGCGGACGTTCAGCCAGTACCCCCCCGGCAGCCCCGCAACCAGGCCGAGCAGCACCACCATCAGGTTCTCCACCGTTATCATCAGCCGGACCCGCGCCATGGAGAACCCCAGCGCTCGCAGCGTGGCGACCTCGCGCGCCCGCTCCAGAATGTTGATGGTCATGGTGTTGAAGATGACCGCCCCCGCCAGCACCACGCCGAAGAGGACGAAGAGGCCCGTGAACAGGTACGAGAACGCCATCTGCTCGTCGAGTTGCTCCCGGATCTCCCACGGGCTCTCCACCGCAAGGGCCCCGGGCATCCTGCTCATCTGGTGCTTCACCAGGCCCAGGCGGTCCTTCCCGCACGCCACCAGGGCGCTGTTGATGGCCTTATCCGGCAGTTCCAGTTTCGCGCCGAAGAGGTCGCGCACCTCCTGCAGCGGCAGGTACACCTCGGAGCCGATCGGTTTCTGCAGCGGAGCGCCGACCAGCAGGCGCCGCCGAATCCTCACCTCGCGCGAGTTGAAGGCGTACTCCAGCCACACCGCGTCGCCTCGCCGCACCCCCAGCCTCCGGCACACCTCGTCGCTCATCAGCAGCCGCCCCGGCTCCATCACCACGGGTCCGCCCGCGGCCGCCACCACGCCCAGCAGCCTTGCCCCAGGCGGAATGCCTACCAGCACGGTGTCCACCTTGCTGGCGCCGCTGCGAAGCGCGACCGGCACCCCCAGGGTTCCCTCGGCCTGCCTCACTCCGGGTATGGCCTCCACGCTTGACAGTACGCTCTCCGGCTGCGCCGGCGCCAGCGCTACGCTCGCGTCGTAGCGCACGATCCGCTCGAAGTGGAGGTCTAGCGCCGAGCGCGTCTCGCTGCTGATGCTCAGGAAGAGAACCACCAGGCTGATGCCCGCGGCCACGCCCGCCATGGTGTAGGCCGTGCGCCGCAGCCGCCGCAGCAGGTTCCGCACCGGCATACGCAGAATCAAGGGAAGGCCGCGGCCCGACGCCAGCCGCAGCCCTACCGACGCCGTCTCCGTCCAAGCGCGCATCGCCTCCGCCGGCGCCAGCAAGGCCGCTCCCCTGGCAGGGGCCAGGCACGCAAGGCACGACACCGCCAGGCTCATGAACAGGCCAATCCCAGCGGACTGCCAACGGAACGGCGCCGAGACGTAGGGAATGTTCAGCATCTCCACGTAGAGTCGCGTGATGTAGGTGGCGAACGCCTGCCCCGAGACCACCCCCAGGACGCCGCCCGCCACGCCCAACACCAGGCCGAACCGAACGTAGTGCGCCAGCACCGCGCCGGACGAATACCCGCTGGCGCGCAGAAAGCCGATCTGCGTGCGCTGCATATGCACGATCCGCGCCAGCAGCACGTACAGGCTCAGCATGGCCGCGCTCAGAAACAGCACCGGGAAGAAGAAAGCCATCTTGCGCCACTGATGCACATCCATCTGGATCAGCCGGTTGCTGGGCTGCTCCTCCAGCGGCTGGGGGTCCAGTGCGCCGTAGCGCGTGCAGATGCCCCTGGCGGAGTTCATCGCTGACGCCTGGCGCGCTGGGTCCGCCAGCACGCAGAGCTCATTGACCGCGCCGCCCATGCCCAGCAGGCGATCGGCCTCGTCCCGCGACACGAACAGCACGCCGAAGGTCGAGGGGCTGGCGAACAGCGACTGCTTGCTCTGCACGGCGTAGATGTACTCCGGGCTCGCGACCAGCCCCACGATGCGCAGCCGCGTACGCCCCTCCTCAGACTCCACGTAGAGCACGTCTCCGGGCCTGTACCTGTTGTAGCGCGCGAACCCCACCTCCAACAGCGCCTCCCGCCTCGCGTACCGACGCAGGTACGACCCCTCCATCAGTTTCAGCCGGTTGACCCTCGGCTGACCGACGTTCGGAAGCGAGATAATCCGACCGGTAACCGCCTCGCGCTCCAGCGGATTTCGCTTCACTCGCCTGTCCATCACCACCCGCCCCTCCACAGCCAGTACGCCCGGCAAGGAAGCCACCCGACTGGCAACGGTATCCGGCGCCGGGTTCATGGCCACGGTGAAGTCCGCCATGCCAAGGCGCTCGTAGGAAAGGGCCAGCGACGAGCCAACGTTCAAATAGGAGGACCAGGAAAGAACGTAGAGCATCGTCCCCAACGCCACGATGGCCGTCACCGCGGCGAACTGCGCCCGCTGCGCCCTCAGGTCACGGCGCGCCTTGAGCGCCAGCAGCCGGCCTGCCACCCTACCAGGTCACCTCCGACGCCTCTGCCGGGCTAGGGTTCTCTCTCGCCTCCACGATCCTGCCGTCGCGCAGCCTCACCACCAGGTCGGCGATGTCCCCGATGACAACGTTGTGGCTTACGGCCACCACGGTCTTCCCGCCTTCTCGGTTGATACGTTGGAGCGCCTGCAGCACGGTGACACCCGCATCCCGGTCGAGGTTGCCGGTGGGCTCGTCCGCCAGAATGAGGTCGGGATTCTTCACTAGCGCCCGCGCGATAGCCACCCGCTGCTGCTCCCCGCCGCTCAACTGCGAGGGGAAATGCTCGGCCCGATCCCCCAAGCCCAGGTCGGTCAGGACCTCGAGCGACGAGAAGGGGTGCTCCGAGAGCTCGGCAATCAACTCAACGTTCTCCACCGCATTCAGCGTCGGGATCAGATTGAAGAACTGGAAAATGAAGCCGACTCGTCGTCTGCGATACTCGGTGCGCTGCTCCTCGGAGTACGCCGAGAGGTCTTCGCCGGCGACCCACACCCGTCCCGCCGTCGGCTGGTCCAGGCCGCCCAGAAGGTTGAGCAACGTCGTCTTGCCCGACCCGCTCGGGCCGAGCAGCACCACGAACCGGCCCGTCCCGACCTCCAGGTTCAGTTCCTGCAACGCGGTCACGGCCGCCGGGCCTTCACCGTAGACCTTGGTAAGACCCTCCAGGCGCAGGAACGGCTCGCCGCTGCGGGCGTTGCCCTGCGGAGTGCCTATGCGGCCGGGCGCCATTGCCTCACCCGCACCCGCATTCCCTCTTTGAGTTTGTCCAGGCCTCCGACCACCACCGTCTCACCCTCTCCCAAGCCGCTGAGCACCTCGGTCCGCCGGTAGTCGGTGGCTCCGACACGCACGCCCAGCCGCCTCGCCCGCCCTCCCTCCACGCGCCACACGTACGACTTCCCCTCGGCCTGCGCGATCGCCTCGACCGGGACTAGCACCTCAGACTCCTGCGTGCTCCGCCCCCCCCGAATGTCCACCTCCATGCCTACCTTAAGGAGGTCGGCGTCTCGCGTCACTCTTACTTTCGCGCGCACCACCTTCGCGCGGGCCCCGGTGAACACCTTGCCCTCGGCCGCCGGGGCGATCTCCCATATGGCGCCTGGGAATACCCGCCCCGGGTACCCGTCGCTCGTGACCTCCACGTCCTGTCCCAGGCGAATCTTGGCGGCGTCCTCCTCGTCCACTCGCGCCGTGACCCAGCGAGAGTCCAGGTCCGCAACCGCGAGCGCCGGCTGCTGAGGCGAAACAAGATCTCCGGGTTCCGCCAGCCGCTTGGTCACCACGCCCTCGAACGGCGCCGTGAGCACCAATTCCGCGAGCACGGCCTTTGCCTCGCGCGCGGCGGCGGCGGTCTGCGACCTACCCGCGGCGGCCGCCCGGACGCTCTCCGCCGCGGCGGCCACGGAGAACCGGCTTGACTCGGCCTGACCCAGCCCTGCCCTTGCGGCGGCAACCCGCGCCTTCGCCGCCTCGACCTCCTCCGGCCGCGCTCCTCCTCGCACAATCTCCTCCCGCGCCTTGGCCTCCCGCGCCGAGGCTTGCGCCTGCTCTACCAAAGCCCGCGCGGACTCCACGCGCGCGCGCGCCGCCACTAGTGACTGCTCCGCCGTCCTGCGTGCCTGCTCCAACGTTTGCCGGGCCTGTTCTACCTGCGCTCTTGCGGCATCAACATCCTCGCTCCTGCTGCCGCTCTTCAGCAGCGCCACCTGCTGCTCGGCCTGACTTAGGTTGCCTGCCGCCGCCTTCGCCGACGCCTCCGCGGCATCGAGTTCCGACTTCGAGAGCGCCCCCTGCGCGTAAAGCGCGCGAGCCCGGCCCAAAGCCCCAGCCGCCTCGTCGGCCCGCGCGCGGGCCACCGCAGCGCCCGC
>CAZGSV010000054.1:0-21576 GCA_964528605.1 uncultured Armatimonadia bacterium | reverse complement strand
ACAACGGCAACCAGACCTCGGTGCGGGATGAGAATAACA
Organism: uncultured Armatimonadia bacterium; assembly: GCA_964528605.1. Classification (GTDB taxonomy): domain Bacteria; phylum Armatimonadota; class Zipacnadia; order CAZGSV01; family CAZGSV01; genus CAZGSV01. Next base: position 21,537 of record CAZGSV010000054.1, on the reverse strand, counting down.
AGTACACCTACTACACCTACGATGACGTCAACCGGGTCACTCAGGTGACGGACGCCAACAACCACAGCACCGCGACCACCTACGACGCCAACGGGAGAGTGCTCACGGTCACGGATGCGAGCAGTCACGCGGTCTCCTACGAGTATGACAAACTCAACCGGCTGACGAAGATCACCAATCCGGACTCGTCGTATGAGCAATTCGCCTATCCATGAAACTGCCAACCCCGGCGTTGGGCGGAGCTTGGGCAGGCGGACCTGTCACGGGCTTGGGAACCTTCACGGATTAGTTGTTGGTACTGGGCTTGGGCGATCTTGGCGAGGTGGTAATCGGAGCGTCGGCGGGCGAGATAGGCGGGGCGTCCTCCTTGGGAAGGCTGACCCTTTTTGGGTCCGGTGGTGTGCCTGAGTCCAGTCGCCAAGATCTCTAGGCCGCGGAGCTTCTCGCGGGTTCTGAGAGGGGGCGCCCAACGGTAGGGCTGTTGGTTGGTGAGCATATGCCAGGGGAGGGTGGCGAGTTTGCGGGCGCAGGCGACGATGGCGACATTGTCGCACTTGCCCCGGCGCGCTGGTAGTACCCTGGCGCGGCGCACTGGATGTTGCGCAAAACCGCGAGGCCATCTACCATGGCTGCGAACTCACACGGAGGTACAGGGCTATGCGTTCTTGGATTGGTTTGATGGCTGTGCTGGCACTGATGAGCGGCGTCTTCTTGGCCGCCTCCGGCGTCGCGACCGCCGCCAACGGCGGTAGTGGAAGCAGGGCGACCATCGGCAAGGGCGAGGACGCCGTCACTGTCGTCACCGTGAGCGGCACGCCCTACGAGATGGGTCACTGGTACGGCAAACTGCTCGCCCCGGACATCGCCGGCTGCGTGCAGAGGATGCTCGCCGCAGTGCCGGGCGCTGAGGCTCTGCTCGACTCCGCCGTGGACATCCTCTTCCCCTACGTCCCCGAGCGTTACACCCAAGAGTTGCAGGGCATCGCCGACGGCTGCGCCGAGGCGGGCCATCCGGAGATCACCCTGAGGGTGCTCCAGCAGATGGCGTCGGTCGCGGACGTGAGCGAGTTGGGCTGCTCCCTCTACGTGGCCTTCGGCAAGGCGACCGGCAACGGCCACACCTATCAGATGCGCAACCTCGACTGGAGCATGGAGGTGGGCGCGCAGAACTATCCCGTGATAACCGTCTATAAGCCCGACCACGGGCACGGCTACATCAACGTCGGCTTCGCGGGGATGACCGGCTGCATCGCGGGCATGAGCGACATCGGCATCGCCGCCAGCGAGATCATGGGCAACTATTGGGACAAGGAGTCGCTCGACGGCTTCCCCTTCCCGCTGCTGCTGCGCTACGCGATGGAACAGGCCGACAATCTCGAGCAGGCAATCGCCATCGTGCAGAGCGCCAATCGCACCGACAACTACCACTACGCCTTCGGCGCCCCGCAGAACGGCGGCAACGGCGGCGTGCTCTTCACCGGCGACAACACCTTCGTCCGCCTCAATCCCGGCCAGCCGCTGACCAACTACCCCGGCCTGGGCGAGCCGTGGAACCTGAAGAAGCCCTACTACGAGCCGCTCGCGGACGTGGTCTACTGGAAAAACCATAACGGCAGCGGCAACGAGGTGCTGCACGGTTTCATCGCTTCGCGTTACGGGCACATCGGCGATGAGGAGGCGGTGCAGATCGCGCGCGAGTCGGGCACGGACGGCACGGTGATGAGCGTGGTCTACGACAACACCGATTGCGAGTTGTGGGTGTCCTTCGCCGAAGGGCCCACCACCCCGGCCTAGTATCGCGAATACGCGCACTTCAAACTATAGCGTTTCGGGAATGGCCGTCCCGAATGCTGATGCTCGACAACCGCGCTACCGAATGTACGTGGACGAGTCGGGCGACCACACATACCAGCACGCACATTTGCTTTCAAGCCGGTACCTCAGCCTGACCGGGGTATTCGTCGCGACCGATTACTACCGGGAGGTGCTGCATCCCGACTTCCTCGCATTTCGGCAGGAGCATTTCCCCCACTCGCCGGATGATCCGGTCATCCTCCACAGGACGGATATCATCAACTGTCGTGGGCCTTTCAGGAACCTCACCGACCCCGCCAAGCGCGCGGCGTTCGACGGGCATCTCTTGGGTTTCCTCCAGGACCACGACTTCGCCCTGGTCACCGTTGTCATCGACAAGTTGGCGCACCTCCAACGGTATGCGCTGCGGGTGCACCCGTACAACTACTCTGTCGTGTTGCTAGTAGGACGCTACTGGAAGTTCCTAGAATCGCACGGAGCGGTGGGGGATGTGCTTGCAGAAAGCCGCGGAGGCACTGAGGATCGCTTGCTCAAGGCCGCGTACGAGCAAGCCGCGCCACTCCACCTTGCGAGAGTCCTTCAAGCAGGCCGCGAGCCTCGCATCATCGGTCTCTCCAGCAAACAGATTAAACTAAAGAAGAAGGCTGAGGATGTGTGTGGCCTTCAGGTTGCGGACCTGCTGGCCCATCCCTGCAAGCAGCAGATGCTGCTGCTGCAGGGAGCGATCCCTGACCCTGGTGATCGCTTCTGGAAGAGGGTGTGGGAGGCGGTGAGGAGCAAATGCGACCCGGAGGACGGGCGTCTTTTCCTCTCATAGCGCGAGGGACGTCCCCCCAGAATGAAAGAACCGAGCCTGCGCTCGGTCCTCTCACGCTGGCCCCTACGGGCCATCCACCTCCGGAAAACCGGATTGACACTATTATACCTCAAACGGCCCCAACTGCAACCTCTGGGGGCGGATCGCTCTCGGCTGCTCCCCGCCCAGGTGGCGGAGGCCCTAGTCCAGTGACACCTTGTGTCCACAGTGAGCAAGGAGAGGTTTGAGATGACACGCTACGTCGCTGCTTTGTGGCTTGTCCTCAATGCGGTCGGAGGTTCGCCTGCTGGGGCCTGGGAGTTGCCCGGCATGCCGCCGGACACCAGCCGGCAGGCGGTAACGCCGCCCTGGGCCTTCCAACTGTGGATGTGGGAGGACGACGTCAACACCCCCGAGGCCGTCTGGGATATCGTGAACGGCTGCGAGAAGCACGACCTGCCCCTGGGCGCCGTGCTCCTGGACAGCCCCTGGGCCACCGCCTACAACAACTTCATCTTCGACGAGCGGCGCTACCCCAATTCGCAGAAGATGATTGACGACCTGCACGCCCGCGGCCTGAAGGTCATTCTCTGGATGACGTGCATGGTCAACACGCGCGAGGGCAAGGCCGACGCCCCTGGCGAGCCCAGCGAGGACCTCTACGCCATCGCCAAGGAAAAGGGCTACCTGTGCAATGACGGCAAGCCCATCAAGTGGTGGAAGGGTGTCGGGGGCTTCTTGGACTACACCAACCCGGAGGCGGTTGAGTGGTGGCACGGCCTGATGGACCGCGCGCTCAAGATGGGCGTGGACGGTTGGAAGGTGGACGGCGCGGCGGAGTTGTTCCCGCTCTCCGGAGGCTTCGGCAAGCGCGGGCCCATCTCGCTGCTCGAGTACATGGACATGTACTATCGCGACACCTACTTCCACCTCATCAGCCGGAATCCCGAGGGCGTCACCATGGTTCGTTCGGTGGACCCGGAGGACGTCGGCTACACCGGGCGCCACGCGCCCAGGGACGCGGCCCCTATCACCTGGGTCGGCGATCAGAAGCACGATTGGACCGACCAGGGCCTGCTCGAGGCGCTCAGTTCGTGCTTCTACGCCATGGACCACGGCTATGCCTCCATCGGCTCCGACTGCGCGGGCTACAGCAGCACCGGTCAGGCCCCGCTGCTGCCGCGCACGCTCTTCTTGCGCTGGGTGCAGTGGAACGCGTTCATGCCTTTCTTCATTAACGGCGGGCACGAGGACCATCGCCCCTGGAGTTACGATGAGGATTTCCTGCGCACTTTCCGCAAGTTCGCGTGGGTACACAACGAACTGGTGCCCTTCTTCTACTCCTACGTGCGCCGGGCGCATGAGACGGGAGAGGTCTTTCTGCGCCGAATGCCGGGCACCTGGCAGTACGCGCTGGGCAACGAGATGCTGGCCGCGCCCATCTACGAGGACAGCGACGTGCGCGAAGTGCGGATTCCCGAGGGGCGCTGGCTCGATTACTGGGAGCCGGCGGTTGCCTACGATGGCCCGGTGACCATTCAGGTGCGCGTGCCCGAGGATCGCTTCCCGGTCTACGTGCGTAGCGGCTCGATCATTCCGCTCGACGCGCGCAACGAGTACGGCGGGCATGGCAGCCGGGCCTCAGCGGGAGCGTTGACCCTCGACATCTATCCCGACCCGCAACGCACCGCCGCCTTCAACCTCTGGCAGCACGGCGGCGGGTTGACCAAGATCACGTGCGCCACCGAGGACGGCTCGACCGTGGTCACCATCATCGGGCAGGACGAGCGCGCCTACGTCCTTCGCGTACACGCGCCGGCCGCGCCCTCCGCGGTGGACGTGCTGGGCGCGGAGTCGGGCGCGGCGCTGCCGGAGTTGAGCGAGGAGCAGTGGGAGTCGCGCGCCGCGGGTTGGCGTTACGATGCCGCGGGAATGGTAACCTGCATCCGGCTGAGCCCGGTCAAGGGGACGGTCGTCCTCAGGCTCCGCTAGGCGGGCAAGCGCCGCGGCGCGACGGCCCTCCGTGGCCTCCCTCCTTAGGGGCGACTCGCTGAGTCGCCCATCCTAGGGGCAGGCGCCCCTGCCTGCCCACCCACCTCCTCTAAGTGTAAACGATGTCCTGAGACACTCTGTAAACAATGTCTTGACACCCAACAATCTTATGCCGCCCGCTCGCGGTGGGGACCCCGTCGAGGCGGGGTCCCTACTGCCCCCTCCCGCCTCGGGCGGGCACGCCTCGACCCTCCTTCGGTGTCTTGTCAAGCCTCATTCTAACCCAAGGAGTGTCACCAAGTTATCTAACTGCTACATCCACTCCCTACTCCCCAACGGCCACTTCCGCCCATGCCACCTATCACCTACCCGGCCTCACGGTGGTATACTAGCTATGCAGAGCGGGCCACGTGGCCGCGGTCCTTGACAGGGCTGAGGAAAGTCCGAACACCTCCGGAGCAGGGCGCCCCGCGCAAGCGGGGGAGGGGCAACCCTACGGAAAGTGCCACAGAAACTACACCGCCCCGCCTAGGCGGGGTAAGGGTGCAATCGTGCGGCAAGAGCGCACGTCCCGAGCCGCAAGGCCTCGGGAGGGCAAACCCCGCCCGGTGCAAGGCCCAATAGGAGGGCGAACGCGCTCCGGCAGCCTCCGAAGGAGGTTGCCCGCCCCAGGTGGGCGGCCCCCTCATAGCCTCGGCCGCGGCGGCCTGTCCGCCGTGGCCTTGGCGAAACCGGAAGGCTAGCCCTCGGGTCGGCCGCACAGTCAAATGGCCACGCCCGCCTCCCCCGGGCGCTCGCCTGTGCGAGCCCCGCGAGTGGGATGGCTAGACAGAATTCGGCTTATCGGCCCGCTCTGTCCTGTTCTGTTGCCGCGGTTGAGCGCGCAGGCCTTCCGTACGCCGCTGGAAACGCGGGTCCTGATCCGCCGCTGGCGCGTGCAGTATAACGCCGTGCACCCCCACAGCGCCTTGGACTATCGCCCGCCCGCCCCAGAAGCGGTCCAACCATGGCCGGCCAGCTCCGCTACGCTCTGCCTGCCGGCCGTGGTCGCACACGATGGCAGTGTGACACGAAATATGGCACCACCAATGGGGGCAGGCGAGCTGTGCCGCAGCCCGGGGAGCACCGAAAGCGGCCGCATCTCAGGTGGCCGTTCCCTCCTTAGGCGCCTGCGCCTGCGCTTGCCATTTGGTAGATAACCCTGGGCGGCGGGAGCGGCACTTGGCTCTGGCCGCCAGGTGCCTCTCGTTGTGAGAGGGCCGGGGTGTGCTTCCTGGCGGTGGCGTTCCGCAGCCGGGCCGGTTGCACATCCGGGTCCCGTATTGTGCCTGCGCTCGGCATCGGCGCAGCGGCGAAGGTCGGGGACGCATCCGAGCAGGTGCAAAGGTGAAACCAATCAGCCTAGTGGACGGCGCGGTAGTGGCTGTCTATCTCGTCCTGGTGAGGGAGTAGGGGTCTACTTCCGCAGGGTCATCAAGGGCGGGCGCGACTTCTTCACCAGCGGCAATGTACTCCCTTGGTGGGTGGCCGGCCTGAGCATCTACATGGGCAACTTCTCTGCCTGAACTTTCACCGGGGCCGCGGGCATGGCCTGCCGCTACGGCTCCACCATCATCTTCTGCTTCATGAGCGCAATCGCCGGTTACCTCTTTGCCGCTTTGGTAATGGCCAAGCGCTGGCGACGCTCACGCGTCCTCACGCCCGTGCAGTTCCTCAACGAACGCTACAACCGGACGACCAACCGGGTTTACTCGTGGTTCTTGTCAGTGATGCTCTTCCTCAGCGGCGCCATCGGACTCAACGCCCTATGCAAGTTCTTCTCCGTGTAAGTTCCGCTCTCGGTTGATGTCCTGATCGTCATCATCGGGCTGATCACATTGGTCTATACGCTTCTGGGCGGCATGTGGGCGGTTTCGATCCTCGACGTGGTGCAGTTCGTCTTCCTGTTCGTTGTGGTCGTGGTGGTCGCGCCGTTGAGTGTGGCCAAAGTCGGCGGCATCGGGGCGCTCGTAAGTTCGTTGCCCCAGGGCCACCTCTTGCCCGTGGACCCAAGCAGGCCCTTCTCCAACGAGTTCAAGAGTTGGATCCACATCTTTGCTTGGATGGTCATGCTCGCGACCGCAGCGAACACCGAGAAAGCCGCCCAACGCTACTTCAGCGTCCCCGACGAGCGACGGTGTCGCCATGACGGTAGGCCCGGAAGTGCGCTTTCACGAACTAGCGAACGTCCCGCGCCAGGCCGAGCCTGTTACCTTGGGCGTGCCCTTCCCGAAGGGAATGCTTGTGAACGTCCGGACGATCCGCCTCCTCGATGACGCGGGGCGGGATCTCCCGCAGCAAGTGCGCGTGGCTGCCACCTGGCCCGACGGCTCCGTCCGATGGGCGATCCTCGACACGCAGATCAGCGCCTGCGCCGACCAAATGGCCACCGCCAGGATCGAAGTGGCACCGCAGCCAGCCACCGTCGAGGCCCAAGACCGCCTTTGGGTGCGGGACACAGGGGACTCCATCATCATCACCACCGGCCCGGCCAGGTTCGAGATCAGCAAGGCCCGACTGACCATCGTTGAACGCGCCTGGCTTGACCTGGACGGTGACGGTCACTTAGCCGACGGTGAGATGCTCCTGTGCGCGGGAGAGGATTCGGGCCCCAGCGTCACTGACCTACAAGGCAGACGGTTCTGTGGCGGGATTAGCCGCCCGGAGGTTGTGGAGATCGAGGAGACGGGCCCCCTGAAGGGGGTCATCCGCTCCGAGGGCTGGCTCGCCTCAGCCGACGGCAGCCACTTCACAAGAGCGCTCGTACGCCTCACCGCTTACGCCGGCAAACCTTATCTGACCATCGCCTACACCCTCATTGCCGCCGACCACCCTGACGAGCCCAAGGTGGCCGACATGAAGTACGAGGTCCCGCCCATCAAACTCGAGCGCTACACCGAGGGGCTGTCCTTCTTGCGCTACCGCGTCTCCCACCGCGCGTGGGACTACATCAAGGACTGGCGCATCTCGTTCACTTTGCCGGACCAGATAGACTCCGCGACCTTCGGCGGAGTCGGGGTATTCCCCTCCCCGGCCAATCTGGTGCAGTACTCGGACGACTCGTACGCCCTCCACCGTGGTCTGGGATATGCACCGGAGGATGAGATAGGCCGGGGCGAGCGGGCCCAAGGGTGGATGACCGTCCCCGTCGGCGGCGCCGCGCTGACCCTCGCGGTGGAAGACTTCTGGCAGAACTTCCCCAAAGAACTGTGCGCCGAGGCCCAGACCGTGAGCCTAGGCCTCTGGCCGCAGGCCGTGCCTCCCTTGGACTTCCCCAAGGGCTTCGCCAAGACCCACCGCCTGCTGCTCCTGCTCCACAGGCCCGACGCCGCGGACCTTCCCGCCACCCTCGCCGCCTTCAATCAGCCGCTGGTCCCGGCGGTGCAGCCGGAGTGGGCGGCGGTCAGCAGCGCCTTCGTGGGCAATCCCCTCATCACCGCCTCTGAGGGCCAGGCCGCCTGCCCAGTGGGTGAGTCTCGCCTTGAGGCGCAGACTCAATCATTCCGCGACCTGCGCGCGAAGCGTCGAATGTATGGCCTCCGCGACTTCGGCGGCAACGGCTATTCCAACCTTCAGCACGACCTCATCCAAGACCTGCTAGTGCAATTCGTCCGCACGGGCAATCCCGCCCATCTGCCTTTTGTTGCGCCCATGGTCCGCCACTACTGCGACGTTGACGTCCGTCACTTCCACACCGACAAGCGCCTCGAGGGCGGGGGCATTCTCCCCGACAAAGAGGACTACCAACTCTACACCTCTCCGCACACCGCGCTCTGCGTGAGCATGTCCCACAGTTACGTCGAGGGTCTGCTCAACTACGCCTTCCTCACGGGCGACCGCCGTGCTTGCGAGGTGGGCCTCAAGATGGGCGAGGCAATGACGGCCGCCATGGAGCCGGAGGGCGCCATCTACGTGGAAGCCAGGCCCGACGCCCAGCAGTGGATTGCCGACAACGGCCAAGCGCTCGTCGGCCTCTGCGCTCTCTACGAAGCCACCGGCCGCCAAGGCTACCTCGAGGCCGCTCGGCGTTGCGCCGCCTACCTGCTCCGCACGCAGAACCAAGACGGCTCTTGGTTTGCGCGGTCGCCCGGTGCCCTAGACCAGGCCGCCGGCTTCGAGCGCACGGTCGGTGCTGGCGAGAACATCTTTAGCGACAAAGGCGGCGTGAGCCAGTCCGTCGTTCTTCGCGGCTTGATGCGCTTCCACCAGGTCACCGGCGACGACGACGTCGCTCAAGCCTTTCTCCAGGGCGTGGCCTTCATGGTCAACCGGTCTCGCACGGAGGACGGCAAAGGCTTCGCTGATTCCACTTGGCGCGGCAACCCGCTTCAGTTCGAGAAGACCGGCCTCGACTGGTATAAGAACACCCCGCGCTTCAGCCCCGCGTGCACCAGTCAGATGCTCGAGTGTCTGGCCTACGCCTTCGCTCTAACCAACGAGCCCGAATACCTCCGGCAGGCCTGCAACGCCTACGCTCGCTTGCTGGCCGAGGCCCCTGCTCCAGTCGCCGTTGCCCAGCCGTGGCAGGAGGCGCCTGCGGTGATTGACCTCGGCAGCGCCAAGCATTTCCCCGCCTTCTTCCTCGCCCCCAAGGCCGTCGGCTGGCCCGAACCGGAACTGAGTGAGTGAGACTGGCGATGTCGGCGCCGCCTGCCCAGCGCCCCGCCACAGGCTACGCCAGCGGCCGCGAGCGTCTTCAAGCCAAGGCAAAGTGAGGAGGGTTCACATTGCTGCGCTCGCCCCTTCTGAGCCTCGGCCCGTTGGCACTGCTGCTCGCCCGCGAGCCCTCCACGGACCGACCTCCAGGACTCCCCATAGGCGCCACCTCCCCCAGCACCGATCCTCCAAACTCCCATTAACCACCGGCACAAGACACGGCCCCACTCCACCCCGATATACAGCCCCAAAACCACTTCCAAGCCCCGCCCTCACCCCCGCCAACCCCACACACGCCAGCAGCATCAGCCGCATGCCCCATCCCTCCCTTTGACAGCCACCCAATCCCTTCGGCGGCGCGCCAGCCCCGGCTCACCGGAGCCCTGTGCCCCTCGCCCCCACTGTGAGCACCGAAGCATGTCTCATAACGGAGTCGGACGCCACCGGTAAAGGATGGTGCACAAAGTAGCTGGAATTACCCCTTTCAACCGTTTCGATCAGACGGCCGCGGATCCACATCAGTGTGTCGAACTCCGCTGATATCTCCTGCCCTTCTTTCCCCCTAGACTCGTAGGTCTCGGCTCCAAAGGTGTAGTTCAATGGATTTGTGGCGGAATACACGCCGTTGTAGTGGACAATCGAGTTTCTAAGTCGTCGCAGTTGCACTAGAAAGGTGACGTCGTCTGGATGATAAACGCATTGGAGTTGCTCGAAGAGGGGTGCGCCCAGGCGTCTGTCATCCATTACGCTTGGGTCGATTCGACGCTGCCCATTCCTATGAGAGGCAATCATTAGCGTGGAATACCTTTCATAAGCGATGACCATGTCGTTCAGGAAGTGCCTGCGAACCGAGTTGCAGTATTCCGCCTCCAGATCCCCGTCCACCGAGTTAAGAGACTCGGCCCTCACCAGGTTCTCCGACATCTGTACCCGTAGAACCACATCCTGCCTGAACGGCCCCATCTTCAAGAAGTTGAGCGACAGGCAACTGAGACAGAAGTTGTTCCTGATGCGTTTCATTGACCACAGGAATTCCGGTAGTATCGTGTGCATACTCCCTCAACCGCCTCCGCGCGTGTGATCCCCGCGCTGGGCCCCTCGCCCCATCTCAGCCACGCATGCCGGCCTGACGCCCGGCAACCCAACCAAAATCAACCTCATCCCCCATCCATCCTCTTTGATCGTCCTAGCCAATCGGCACCCCAAGCATGCTTCGGCTGCCCCACGTTCATCGGCACACCGTGAGCCATCGACCTGCACAGGCCAACCGCATCGGGATCGTCGCCTGGTCAGGTTACCTGCGGCCCCTTGCCGCCTTCACCTCCGCCGGGCTCAACCCCTTCGCCTGAAGACACTTGCGGAAGTCCTCCTCTCGCCCCTCTTGGGGCACGTACTCACTGAGGCTGACTTCGTCACCCACGCTCACCACCCGCAGATACGGCAGCATCCTGCCCTGGCGGAACTGCTCCGCTATCTGCCGGAAATGCTCCTCGCGCAAGTCCAAACGGTACTCGTGATAGAGCACCGTCCGGGCCGGCTCGATTCCCATCCCCCGCATCGCCTCCAAGCCTGCCTGCCCGCCCAAACCGGTAAGCGTGTTGTATCCCAGCAGCCGCTTGAGTTCGAACTGCGAACGCGCCAACTCGCTGCCCACCGGGTCCGCCGCGCCCACACTGGCATAGAAGAGAATCCGCCTCGGCAGGCGTCCCTTCTCAGGAAATGCGCGCACGTACTCAACCTGTTTCCGGCTTACCTCCAGAAACGAGAGCATCTCCTCCGGGTTGAAGTCCACCGGCATAACGATGCCGAAGTCGCTCACGCCCTCTGGAATGTTGAACCGGCGAAACAGCGGCTCCCCGCCGGGCCCACCGGCGACCTCTAGTTCCACCGCACGCGCCGGTTCCCTGTTCGCGGTTTCAACACCGATCCGGATTGCCGTCTGGTGCACGGTGTCGAGCCACGGGCTGATGTCCGTCCAGAGCGACGTGCGCCCGGGCCGAATGTAGTCGTACTCGGTCGGCCCCGCCTCCACTAGCCCCCGCTGCCCAATCCGCGCGCCCCCCCGCCCCAGGGCCGCCGATTGTAACTGAAACTCAGACCGAGCAGCACGCTTCTCCCCGCCCCTGGGGGATTCTTCACCCGCACGAAGAGCCGCCCCGGCTCGCGTAGTTCGTTGAAGAAGGGGTCGTAGTGCTCCTTCGGCAGGTCGGAGAGGTCCGTGGTCAGGAAAATGACATCCACGTTGCGCTTGGCTGCGGGCTCGGCATTGTCCATCGTGTACAGGACGAACGTTGCCTCCCCGCGTCGCAGACGGGTCTCATAACCCTCCCAAACCACATTGTCTCCCCCGCCGTACCCCGGGTTCCATTGCCGAGCCAGTCCGCCGCCAAGCGGCCACAGGCGTATGTGGTCGGCCCCGCCGAAGGCGTGGTCAAAGACCGTCTCCCCCCCCTCCTCAATCCGCAGCCCAAAGCGGGTGTTGTACATGTGCGGCGCCTCATAGTGGACCCACACCCTGTACCCCCTGCTCCGCGGGATGGTCACCGCCTTCACTGCCTCCGCACGAGTGCACTGCTCCGGCGCCGAAAGCAGCTGCTCGCGCGAGATGTACGAGGCTCCGATAGCGTCGCAGAAGTAGTTCTCCCCAAAGCGAATCACCCGCCACCCGTCGGGATTTGTTGGCGCGAAGTCCTCCGCCTCCACCACCACTTTCACCGGCCTCGCTTGTTCTTGCGCCGTGCTGCGCAGCCCCAATGCGGCAACAAGCATTGCGCTCAGCAGGAACGCACGCTTCATTGTCGTTACCACCTTTCGCGGATGGCCTTGTTGAGCCGCGCCCGGCTAGCGCGGCGCGAGGGCGTCTGCTCCACCTGGGCCCGGCGTGCGGCCGGAACGGCTATTGCAGATTCAACGAAGGTGGGACGGCCGCGTAGCGAGGGCAGCCGTCCGGCCATGTGACGCGGAGGCGCACGCCCCACTTCCCTTCGCCCTGCTCGACCTTGCACAGAATCTCGTTCCACCCTGCGCGCAGCCTCACCGGGAACCGGTCCGCATCCGGATCCAACCCACGCACGGCCAGTTTGCCCCACACCAGCGAGCCATTGACCCAGACCTTGATTCCGTCGTCACTGCCAATGAGCATGCGGGCAACCCGCTCGCGCTCCGAGTAGACGTACGTCAGGGCGTACGCCACGACCCACTCGTTTGGCTCGAGCATCTCAGCCAAGTTGACCATCCCTCGGTCTCCCGCTCGGGCAGGCTGCCACCTGAGGTTCTGCCCATAGCGACCTGCATAGAACGCCTCTAGGTCGCGTTCTATCTCTGGGGCCCAAGGGGTGTGATACCCGTGATGCTCCGGGTTGGGGAAGGGCCCAATCACCATCCACTCGTCGCAAAAGGCGCCCAGGTAGTCCAGATAGAGGCAATCAGCGCCCAAGCGAAAGCCGCTGGAGGACGGCGACTTGCCAACGACCTCAAGGCGAAGGTCATGCGGGTGCTCGCCCAAGTTCATTTGCGCAGTGATGAGGTCAGCGGCCGGGCCGTAGCGCGAAGCGTAGGTATCGGTAGGCTGCCCAACCGGCTTCCCGTCAAGGTAGGCCTGCACCATCCCGTGATCGGGCCCGCAGGCCAGCCAAAGCCGGACGCGGTGCGGACCCATCAAGCCCTCCGGCAGGGCAAACCTGACCGACTGCCCGGCGGCCGTGGCTGAAATGTCGAGGTAGGCCCCCGACCACCAGCACCCCACGTTCTTCCATTCGCGTGGGGCCGCACGCAACTCCGGGCTACTCGTCTCAAGAGGCATCGCCGCAAAGTCGAACGCCCAGTCGGGCCGTCGCAGCGGCAACAAAGGAACGTCCGGAGCGTGCGTGGGATCCGCGAGCACGGCGTCGGCCTCCCGATTCGCTCGCGCAAACGCAGAGCGCCACTCCTGCGGCTCGCCCTCGAAGCCTCGCTGTTCGCGCAGAGCCGCATCCGAGGCCAGGAGAATCTCCCTGAAGGGGAACTCCTCGTAGAGCCAGTACCCGTCGAGTTGCGTGGAGGAGAGGTAGGCGTGGGCAATCCATTCCTCGGGCGGACGCTTGTGGAGCCAGAAGCCGGTCACCACCCGAGCGTGTAGGCCGGATTGAGCGAGACGGCGTCTGGTCCCCTCGACGTCGCGGCGGTAGCCTGCGGAGTACGTGTCCTCGCCCATTACGAGCACGGGTGCCTCAGCCGTGCCGAACCCAGCGATAATGTCGTCGCGGCACGCCCCGGTGTAGGGCAGGAGGGCGAAAGCGAAACCGGGGTCTATCGCATGCGCCCGGTCCGCAATGTCTTTGGTTATCCGCCGGACCCCTTCGTGTTGAAACTGAGCGTAGGCGTCTGTGAGCCCTTGAGCCTCTAGCCACGAGACCCGCTCGGTGGTCACGATCTTCTGGGGCGACTCGGCACGCCCGATAGAGCGAAAGAACTCGGCAAGGCAGTCATCGCAGTAGCAGAGGGTGTCCCAGCCGGCGTCGGCGGCGCCTTCATACATCTCGACATCGTATGCGATGCCGCTGATAGCGGGGTCTTGCCCGGCCATGCCCGCCAGCACCAGAGCGCGCTCAGCCGCCGCCCTTTCCCAGTAGATGGGGTCGAGGGGACAGTTGGTGCGCTGGGTGACCGTGCCGTCAGGTAGGACGAACCTCCGCGGGTTGTTCTCAAAGCCACGCGCGATCTCCGGGCCGCCGTGGAAAAACATCGCCCAGAAGACTCGCATCCCGCGGGCGCGGGCGCGCTCCAGAACGGGCCTCAGGTTCTCCTCCGGCTCGAAGCCGTTGTAGACGCAGAAGAGCGTCTTGATCCCGACGTTGGCCAGTGCATCGAGAAGGTCATCCGTGCATTGGTCCGCCCCAATGTATATCCCCCGAATGGGCGCAGGGGCTACAGCCAACGCCGCCCCACCCGCCGACAGGACGAACCCAACCAGAGCCCCCACGATCAGCCATCGTCTCATAACGGGATTATATCAGAGAGGCGCCAAGTACTCCGGCGTGCACAACATACGGACCGGCGCTCAAGCTCGGACTCCAGCGTGATCGCGCCGCCGCAGGCTGAAATCGGAAAAGCACTCAGCGGCAAGCGGGCTCTACGGCTAGGTGGGGCCCTGACATCAACCATATGCTCAACGTGGGATGTCTCTGGGGATCAAAGGCTACCGGACTCGCCTGCTTGCGGGCACAGAAGTCTGGCTACGGCGCTGGGCGCCGATGGGCTGGTCGGCGAGGTCGGTGAGGCGGGAGGATGCCCAAGAGGGCGCACGTCTCCTACGAGAGAGAGGCTGACTGTGTTGACACAGGGAGAGCAGCGCGTGATAACTGGATCTGCCGATGGCGCAACCGCAGGGCGGCGAGGAGGCTCTGGGTGCGCACGCGCGCCAACGACAGCACCGGCGTACCTGCGGCGGAGCTTGGACGGGCGCGCGCAGACTACCGTTGCTGGGAGGTTCTCGATATGGGGCTGACGACAACGACCTGTGCACTTGCGATCGCGCTGCTCTTAGTCTCGGGCTACGCAGTCGCGCTGCCCGATGGCGGCGCAGGGACCGGAGAGTACCTGGACTGCTCGCGGATGGGCTCTTGGGACATCATCGTGGACCAGGAGGCAATCCCCTCCGAGCGCTACGCGGCGGAGGAGTTCCAGCGTTTCTTCGCGCAGGCGACTGGGGTCAATCTACCCATACGCCGTTCGGGGACACGCTCGGGGCATCACGTCTATATCGGTCCGGGCCGTGCGTTCGATGGCAGCGGCTTTGGTTTCGATACTGCAACGATGGGCGAAGAGGAGTTACGCGTCGTTGTGAGGCCCGACCGGGTGCTCATCGCCGGAGGTCGGCCCCGCGGCACCCTCTACGGCGTCTACCAGTTCCTGGAGGATTGCCTGGGAGTGCGTTTCCTAACCTTCGATCACCCCGCCTTGGCGGGGCCGGACGCCTCCAGGCTGCACATAGCCTGCACTGACTTCGCCTACCGTCCCCCGTTCTCCTTCCGTTGGTCCTACTATCGAGAGAACTCGGAGCACCCGGAGTTTGCCGCCCGCATGCGCGTCAACACCGTGACTCCGGACGAGAGGCTGGGCGGGAACACCCGTCAAAGCCTGATCAACCACTCGCTCTACCGCTGGCTCCCGGTGTCAGAGTACGGGCAGAGCCACCCGGAGTACTTCGCGTTGGTTGACGGGGAGCGCAAGTTGGACGTGGGCGGCGGGGGGCCGGAGCCGTGCGTGACAAACCCGGAGGTGATCGAGATCGTGGCGCAGGCCGTGATTCGCGAGCTCGACGCCGACCCGGGCTGGAGGAACATCAGCGTCAGCCAAAACGATAACGACCAGTACTGCCGCTGCCCGCGCTGCGAGGAGATCAACGCCCGCGAAGGCACGCCCATGGGGTCGCACCTGGCGTTCGTCAATGCGGTGGCCGAGCGCGTGGAGAAGAAGCACCCGGAGGTCAAGATTGGCACCCTGGCCTACTGGTACACCCGCAAGGCGCCCAAGACGATCGTTCCCCGCCCCAACGTGCAGATTCAATTGTGCAGTATCGAGTGCTGCACCCTGCACGCGATTGATGACCCCAATTGCCCCCGGAACGCCGAGTTCATGCGCGACCTACGGGAGTGGGGCAAGATCTGCGACGACATCTGGGTGTGGAATTACAACACCAACTTCGGCTCCTACGACTTGCCCTTCCCCAACCTGCGCAGCATCGGCCCCAACGTGCGCTGCTTCCTGCGCAACAACGTCAAAGGCCTGTTCATGCAAGCCAACGGCAACGGCACGGCCGGAGAGATGAGCGACCTGCGGAACTACCTCATCTCGCGGATGATCTGGAATCCCCAACTGGATGACAGGGCGGTCGCCGAGGAGTTCGTCAGGCTGCACTACCGCAGCGCGGCGGGGCCCATCTTGGAGTACCTGAACATGCTCCACGACAATGCGGAGCGGTCTGGACTTCACCCGGGGTGCTTTCCGTCACCGGAGGAAGTTGGATTGCGTCCGGAGATCGCCGAGCAAGCCTTCGAGTATTTCGAGCAGGCGCTTGCCCTGGCGGACGATGAGGAAGTCCGTGCCCGGGTGGAGAAGGCCTCGATTTGCGCCTACAAGGCGATGATAGAGGCCGGGGGGCCCCCGTATGGCGACGATGGCGTGCTCAGGATGGACCTGGCGCCAAAGTACGATGACCTCATCCCTCGTTATATCGCGCTGTGCGACCGATACCACATGACCCACGCTGCGGAATCCATGCCCGCCGCCCAGTACATCGAGCGGCTCGAGTTAAGGGCGCGCCAGGCGTACCACCGCTCCCGCCAATTCCGAGAGGAGAACGACTTCGTGATTCTACCCCTCGAGTGGCGGTTTCGTGCCGACCCGCAGCAGATCGGCTCGGATCAGGGGTGGTACCGTACCGATTTCGACGATTCGCACTGGGAGATCGTGAGGGCCGACAGCGGTTGGTATCAGCAGGGGCGCGAAGGCCTAACCGGCTGGGGATGGGGGAGAGTGACATTCGAGGTTCCGGAGTCCTTCCGCGGCCGCAAGGTGCTGCTGCGCTTCGCCAGCGTGGACGAGCAGGGCTGGACATATCTCAACGACCAGTACCTGTATCACCACCCGGAAGAGGAGACGAGTGTCTCCTGGATGACGCCCTTCGAGGTGGATGTCACCGAGGCAATCCGCCCCGGGCAGGTCAACACGCTGGCAGTGCTCTGCTATGCCGAGAGCCACCTGGGAGGAGTGTGGCAGCCGGTCGTCCTTTACTCACCCAAGACGCCTGCCAACTGAGGCGTGCTGAAAGTGGGGCCATGGGACAAGCCATCCGCGCAGAGGCGGCGCCTTCGCCTGGTTCAACCACCAGGCCGCGTTTGGCATGTTGGAGACCTACGACCCGGCTGAGATCGCTCGGCCGCGTCTCTGGTGGAGCCCTGAGCGGCGCCAGGCGGATCTGGAGTTGTTCACGCGTCCCGTGGAATTGAAGACGGGCGAGTCATTCTCCTTGGAGTATCAGTTCAAGTACCTGGGGGAGCCGCCGATCTGATGCAAGCGCGCTGTTGCCACCGAGCACCGCGGGCCGGTTGGCATCGCTCGCTTGCGCCCCGACTCAATCCTTGACATGATCCGCCGCTGTCTCACAGCGGCTGTCCGAGGCCCGAGGGAGAGGTCGGATTGACAAGCGACCTATACACTCGCGGGGGGGCGGAAGGCGCTGAGAGGGTGGACCGAAAGCGCAAGATGAGTTCGGCTTATCGGCCCGCTCTGCGCTCTTTTCCCTGGGCCTATGTACCCACACGCCCATCACCCAAGTGAGCACAGAAGTCGTTCACCGACTCGCCTACCTCCACAGGCCTCAAGCAGCAACTTTAAGATACAGTCCCTCATGGCACGAACTCGGTCAACGTGCAACCTGGGCTCGGGTGGCATCAGAAGTGGTGCCGGCGTTTCACTGTCCCAAACCGGTTTCGGACTGACAACCTTCCGCGCCGCCTTCGAGTGGGTGCCTTGAACCAGGAGCCTGGCTAGCAGACAGCTGCGGCGAGTCCACTCCCTCACGTACTCCCCGGCCCCGCCTCGTCATTGACGGTCCGTTCCTGCTACGGCAGCCGGACCGGCCAGGGGATGAGGGACGCCGCCGGGCCGACGGGAAGCCAACCTGCGGCCGAACCACCCGCACGCCGGAGCGCGCCGCCCAAAGGCGCCGACGCCACTACCGCCTCAGGCCGCCACCGGGGCCGGTTGTCGGCCGCTGCGTGGCGAGTGAGGTTCCGCTGTCCGGACCCGTCCGCTTTCATCACGCATACTTCAGCGGACCCACTGCGCTCGGACTCGAATGCGAGTCTCGTTCCATCGGGCGACCAGACCGGCTGCCAGTGCTGCGCGGCATTCTGGGTCAGGTTGATTGCCCCTGACCCATCCGCGTTCATCAGGTAGATTTCCCAGTTGCCGTCACGGTTGGAGGCGAAAGCGATCTGCCCGCCTCCTTCTCCACCTCCTCCGCCTCCACAGGAGATCAGTGCAGCCGCGAGCAAACCCGCCGCCACGGCGACCAGAAACATCGGCAGCCCCACGCCAATGCGTCCCCGCACCGCGATCACCCTCTCTGGTGAAGCCATGCGCGCTGCGCTGTACGGGCGCGTTCTGCGCGTGGTCAAATGGTGCCCGGGGCACGCACGAAGGGTCCCGGACCGATGAGCCTGCGGCTCGGCTCCGACGCTAGAGCAGGACTTGTGTGCCCCTACAGAGGCAGGCAAGGTCGTGCAAGACGGAGGATTCGGTGAGCCGCTCCCGTACGCTCGCCGCCTCAGAACGCATCCACCTAGGACTTGGCGCGTGGCACGCCGCACCCTAGAATGCCTGCAGAGGTGGTCATGATGCGTGGGGGATATGTCCCGATCGGTCTGCTGCTCTTCTCGGCCCTTTGGACCTGCTGCAGTACGCCTCTAATCGCACAACAGACGCCGTCGGGCAAGGAACTGATGACCCAGGTTCTGGAGGCCTATGCTGGGGCGGAAACCATCCACGCCTCCGGCAGCGTGACTGTGTCGAGCCTCCCAGGTCCGGAAACTCTGTGGACTACCCCCTTTGAAATCTGGTGGCAGAAGCCCAATCTGCTGCGCATGGCCTCGTTTGCCTCTCGAGCGGTCAGCGACGGCGAGCGACTGTATCGCTCTTCGGCTGGGGATGACAATGTGTTCTGGTGGCAGCCGGCGTCCGTGGTGCCGCCCTCTCTCTGGGGCTGGTTCCTCACCATAGGCCCCGTTCCGTGGTTCGTAGGTTACGAGGACGCTCTGTGGAGGGCTCCCGGTGATAGCGGCTTCCGCTTCGATAGTACGTGGACGTTTGCGGAGCCGGTGGCAAGGGCTGAAGGGGGGTTCCTGGTGCGCGCCACCTGGGCCGTAGAGCCGGGGTACGTGTGCAGCCTCGAATGGGGGGTGGCGCTAGACCCTCTTCGCGTCACTAGCCAGAAGACTATGATGCCCTCACCAGAGGAGTTCCTTCCACCAGCACAATGCGAGGTCTCGTGGCAGAACGTCTCCTTCAACGAAGCGCCTCCCGAGGGCACCTTCGTTTTCCGGTTACCCAAGGTCAGGAAACTGTTCGAAGTGGCGCGGGCGGAGGAGTGGGGATCACAAGGGCAGGAATTGGTCGGGAAAGAGGCGCCGGATTTCACGCTCACGAGCCTGGCCGGCGAGCAGGTTACGCTGAGCCAGTTCCGCGGGCAGACGGTGTTGCTCAACTTCTGGGACAGGGGCTGGGCGCCGCGGTGGAGCGAGAGCGAGGCGCTGCACAAGGAATATGGCGGCAGGGGCTTGAAAGTCCTTGCGGTCGCGGTCAGCCTCAGCGACTCGGATGAGGAGATAAGCGGGCTTGCCTCGGAAGAGGGAGTGACGTTCACCATCCTCCAGGACGCGGAAGGGAAGGCCGAGGCTGTCTCAGACCAGTACCGCGTCTACGCCATCCCAACGACCTTCGCAATAAACGCCCAAGGCACCATCGTGAAGGCGCTGGTCGGCGTACAGACGAAGGAGGCCCTTCTAGCCGCGGCCAAGGAGGCCGGGCTGGCAGCCGACTGACGTGGGGGCCCAAGTTCTCGGAGTATCGGCCGGTGTCGAGGCACGACCAGGTCCCTGTGAGACCAGGCTGACTCGCACCGCCGCCCCGGTCGACCATTCCCGCATCGCGGTTCTGACCTTGCCCCGAAGGAGGATCCCGGGGGCTACGGTGGGGGGCGCACACCCCGCATCCCCCCGGTGGGCGGCCGGTCAGCTCAAGGCACCCACTTCGGTCCTCCGGGTCACTTGCGGCTACGCCACAAGTCCTCGTCAGAACTGGTTGCGGACCTTAACCGGCACGCCGGTCTTGGCCGACTCAACGGCAGCCAGGCACGTAGCGACAGTGCGAGCGCCTTCGCGGACATCGGTAGATAGCGGCTGGCCGCTCAGAATGTGATCCACCAGTTCGGCGACTTCGCTGGCCACGTTGTGTGAGCTGAGATCGACGGGAATCTCCCAGAAGTCGAGTCTGGTCGGGTATTCGGCAGAGTACACTTGGATCGCCGGCGAGGTGTTGCTGCTGATGACGGTGCCTTTGTCGCCGTAGAAGCAAGACCGCATGGTGTAAGGGCGTTTGCAGCCGATGGAGCACATCACGCTGCCGATGATGCCGCTTTCGAAACGCAGGTTGGCCACGGTGCAATCATCCACCGGCCAGTCCTTCAGCACGAAATGGTTCGAATAGGCATGGACCTCAACTACGTTACCGGCGATCCAACGAACCAGATCCACGGCATGGCACGCACCGCCGATGAAGGGGTGCCGTTCCGGCCGCACGCGCCAGTCCCCTGCGCCGCGGGCGTCTTGGTAATTATGGGCGTATTCCGATTCCACCAGGAAGAGGTCGCCGATGAGGCCCTCGCCAACGAGCCGCTTTGTCAAAGCAAATCCAGGGGCAAAACGGCACACCTGACCTATCATGAATAGGGACTTCGCCTCGTCGGCCGCCCGGACAATGGCCTCGACATCTTCCATCGTCAGTGCGAGCGGTTTCTCGCAAAGCACATGCTTGCCGGCGCGTAGCGCCGCCACGCAGTGTTCGCGATGGAATTGATCCGGTGAGGCCACGGAAACGATGTCCACGTTTTCCGCGAGCAGGTCTTCATACCGTGTCGTTGCTTTCGGGACGCCGTGTTCCTCGGCTACCTGTTTCGCGCGGGTTTCATCTACATCACAAACAATCGTGACCTTGGTGTTGGGATTGTCATGATAGGCCGCCATGTGCGAGGCCCCCATCCGCAATCCGATGACCCCTACCTCAAGTGCCATGATTCGTGCTTCCTTTCATTGCCCTCGATACGTTGCGCTAATCGCCCGTGAACTCGAATGCAGGATTGTATCAGAGTGGTGAAGAGAGGCGGAAGACTCGGCGGTCTTCAGTGCCCTGCCCCCACTTGCGGTGCCAGATGCTATGACAGATTGCTTGGGTATGCAGCCATGGCCGGCAGGCGGCCCAACGGCTAGGCGGGTCCGCAGCGCGTCTTATGGCATCTATCGACAAAGCCGCGTCGGTGTCGCCCTTCGTCAGAACATTCAAGGCCCCCATGCGGAACTAGGGGCAGAGGAAGAGTGCGAAACTACCATGTCTAGTTGTCAGATGTAGCACTCAGGCAACTTGCTGACACCCTTGGTGGGCGAGGAGGTGGTTTCTGCGTTGCGCGGGAGTGAGGCCGCGCG
>CAZGSV010000053.1:0-21626 GCA_964528605.1 uncultured Armatimonadia bacterium | reverse complement strand
CCCGCATCGGCAAGAAGGACCCGGACAAGGTGCGCCGCCTCCTCCTGGCCGTGCGCGAGGCCGAGCAACGCATCGGCGGCCCGCCGCCGCGGGAGGGCGAGCAGGCCTGAAACGGAGCCCCCAGCCCGACTTCGACCTCATCTCCCTCGGGGAGTGCATGGTCGAGTTCTGCTCGCGCCAGCCCCTTAGCTACGAGGCCCCCACGCAAGGCTTCACCCGCACCTTCGGCGGCGACACGCTCAACTGCCTGGTCGCCGCCTCGCGGCTCGGCAGCCGCTGCGGCTACCTCACCCGCGTGGGCGACGACCCCTTTGCCGAGTTCCTACTCGCCTCCTGGCGGCGCGAGGGCATCAACCTCGACGCCGTGCGGCGCGTGCCCGGCTTCAACGGCATCTACTTCATCAGCACTACCCCCGCGGGCGAGAGGGAGTTCCACTACTACCGCCGCGGCTCCGCCGCTTCCGCTCTGCGCCGCAGCGACCTCAGCCGCCGCTACCTCGCCCGCGCTCGCGCCCTCCATTCCTCCGGCATAACTCAGGCGTTGTCCCCCTCGGCGCGTAAGTGCGTGGCGCACGCCTACCGCCAGGCCAAGAACCTCGGCCTGCTCACCAGTTTCGATCCCAACTTCCGCCCCAGGCTCTGGTCCGCGGAGGAGGCCCGGGCCGCCTTCGCCGAGATCGTCCCCTGCCTCGATGTCGTTCTGCCCTCCGCCCCCGAGGACACGCTGGTTCTGGCGGGAACCGCCGATCCGCGCCGCGCCATTGACCGCTTCTGGAAACTCGGGGTCGCCATTGTGGCCGTCAAGCATGGCGCCAACGGCTGCTGGCTTGGCTATCAGGGCAGCAAGGAGCACGTTGCGGCGTTTCCCGCGCGCGTGGTGGACAGCACCGGGGCGGGCGACGCCTTCGACGGCGCCTTCCTTCATGCCTTAGCGCTCGGGATGCCCCCGCCTCAGGCCGCGCGCCTCGCTGCGGCCACCGCCGCCCTCAGCCTGAAGGCCCGCGGCGCCATCGCAGGGCTGCCTGGTCGCGGGGCCGCCTACCGCCTAGCCGGGCTTTAGCCCCAGCCCCCCACGCTGGCGGCGCGCGCCTTCTCGGCGGCTCATTTCCACGCGCCGGGCAACAGCGGCTCCAGAATGACCACCCGCCGGAAGAGTGCGGTGTCCTCCTGTTCCCCCACGTCCCACCAGAAGCGCTCGGTGTGATAGCCCACCTTGGAGACGATCACGCCCACCTCGTCCGTGTCGCCGTCGTAGTCAATCGTCACCTTGAGCGTCGGGCTCGCGAAGTTGTACTTCCAGCCCTGCCACTCGTTCGGATAGCCCGCGCCCATGGTGGAGAACGTCGCCTCGGAACGCTGGTCCATCAGGTTCTCATCAATCCACACCGCCGCCCCCTCCAGCGGGTCGCCGTTCTGGTCCGCTATCTGCAAGGTCACGCGGTAGTTCTGATCGCGCGGGTAGGGGTTCAGGCTCCCGCAGCCCAGCACCAGCAACCCCAGAACTAGAACCGCCAGCATTCGCGTCATCTCGCTCACCCCGCTACCCTCCCATCTTGCCACAGGCGTGTCCCTGGGGAAAGTCCAACCTTTCCCACGGAACAGGCCGCTTTCCGTGAACCGGAAGGCGCCCCCCCTCGTCACTAATAACAAGCAACTCTTTGCAGGGGGGTAGCGGACAATGTCCAGAGCGCGTATACCCTCGCTCCTGCTCGTCGCACTGATACTCGCGGCCTTCACCTCTTGCGCGGCGACTCCGGCCGCGGCGCAAGCGCAGGCCAAACGAGCGGTGATCGTGGTGATTGACGCTTGCCGGGCGGACTACCTGCAACTCGGCTCCATGCCCGCCATCGAGCAACTGGCACGCGAAGGCGTCTCCTATCGCCGCGCCTGGACCGGCCATCTGATCAACAACACTCCCCCCGGCCACCTCACCATCGCCAGCGGCTGCCTGCCCAAGACCACGGGAGTCATCGGCTTCGGCTGGCGCGATCCTGAAACCGGCCGGCGCGTTCAGCCCACGGCCTGGGAGCCGATCGTTTCCGGCGAGTACGCCGAACTCATCGCCCGCTCCGGCGCGCCCACCATCGCTGGCCTGCTCAAGAAGGCGGAGCCGGACGCCGTGGCGGCCGCCGTGGGCTCCGTCAAGTTCTACGCCGTTGCCTCCCTGGGTGCCGACACCGCCGATTACATAGCCTTCACCCCGCACCAGCCCAAGGCTCCCAAGGGTGGCGGCCCACGCCCACAAATGCCTATGCTCACCTTGGAGAACATGGGGGTACCAGGCCACTTGCCCCCCCAGACGGTGTTGGAAGCGGTGCAGCGCCTGTACGCCACTCCCAGGCGCGACCCTGATCAAGTAGCGATGGAAATGACCCTGGCTCTGGTGCGCGAGGCGCAGCCGACGCTGCTGATGGTCAACCTCCCGCAGACCGACGGTGCCGGCCATCAGAGCGGCGGCATCACCGCCCCCGAAGTGATGCGGGGCGCGGTGCAGAACGCAGACGCGCAGATCGGCCGCCTGGTCGCGCTCTACAAAAGCCTGGGCCTCTACGACGAGACCGTCTGGGTTGTCACTTCCGACCACGGGATGATCCCGGATGCGCACGCCATACCACGCTCGGTGATCAACGTCGCCATGCTCCAGGCCGGTCTGAAACCCCAGGGCAAAGGCGGCGACCAGCATCTCTGGCTCCCCGACCCCTCGCGCGCCCGTGAAGTCGCGCTGGCCATCGCCGCGCAGCGCGTCCCCGACGTCCACGCCGCTTTCTACAAGGTGCGCCAGGGCAACCGCTACCGCTTCGAACTCGCGGAGCCCATCGGCCCCAAGGCCTCGCCCCAGGCGGTCGCCGCCTATCAGTTCCTGGCTGACACCTACGCCTGCCCCAACGGCCCGGACGTGAGCGTCTTCTCCGCTGAGAACACCATGTGGGGGTCAAAGCCGAAGGCTCCCGGCTCTCGCGGCCGCCACAACACCGCCACTTGGGGGACCCAACATGTGCCCCTCATCATCGCCGGCCCGGGCGTCCGCACCGGTGTCACCAGCGACTATCCCGCGCGTCTCTGCGACATTGCGCCCACCGTGCTCAGCGCACTCGGCATCGCGCCGCGAGACATGGACGGGGTGGTGCTGGCCGACGCTGTGGCCGACCCGCGCGCTTGGGACAGCCAGGCACAGGCGAACAGGGAAGCGGAACTGGCCCCGTTGGTCGAAGCCCTCGAGCAACAGGCGCAAGCCGATCTGGCTCGCCTTGGACTGCTCTGAGCGCTGGCGTCAGCGCGGCGGCGAGAAGCCTAACGCTTGGTGAACTGGAAGCCGCGCCGGGCGCGCTTGTGACCCCACTTCTTGCGCTCTTTCGCGCGGGGGTCGCGGGTTAGGTAACCCGCGTGCTTCAGCGGCAGGCGCAACTCCTCGTTGAACTCGAGCAAGGCCCGCGCCATGCCGTGTCGCACGGCCTCCGCCTGTGCAACGGGCCCTCCTCCGGTGGCATGGACCACTACGTCAAACTGCCCCTCGTGTCCCGTCAGCGTTAGGGGCTGCATCACCACGCGGAAGAGCTTCTCCTGGGCAAAGTAGTCGCGCCCGTCGCGCCCGTTGACGTACAGGTGGCCTTCCCCCGGCTTCAGCCACACGCGCGCGATGGCGGTCTTGCGGTGCCCGGTGCCGTAGTAGGTCTTGTCCTCAGCCAAAGTCAGCGACCTCCGCTTCAGTGGTTCGTTCGCAGCGCCTCGGGCTGCTGCGCCTGGTGCGGGTGATCGGGACCCGCGTACACCTTAAGTTTGCGCAGCATCTGACGGCCGAGGCGGTTGTGCGGCAGCATCCCCCGCACGGCATGATAGATGACCTTCTCCGGGTGCTTGTCCAGCATGCGCCGCAGGCTCGCGGCCTTGAGGCCGCCCGGATAGTTCGAGTGCGAGTAGTAGATCTTGTCCGTCATCTTGCGGCCGGTCACCGCTATCTTGGCCGCGTTGGTGACGATCACGAAGTCCCCGGTGTCCAGGTGCGGCGTGAAAATCGGCTTGTGCTTGCCCATGAGCACCTTGGCGACCTCCGTCGCCATCCTGCCCAACACCTGGTTCTCCGCATCCACTAGATACCACTTGCGGGTTATGCTCTCCAGCCTAGGCACTGCAGTCTTCACTCGAACTTCCTCCCAAAGCACGCCTGCAACTGCTCGCAGCGGTATTCCACTTGCGCCAGGAAGAGGCCCTGCGGCGGGGCAGTGGTTCCAGCTCGCGCCCGTTCGCCGCTGCGCAGCAACTCGCTCACCTCGTCCGGCGAGCGCACGCCCGCGCCCACGGCCAGCACCGTGCCGACAATCGAGCGCGCCATCTTATGCAAGAAACCGTCCGCCTGCAACAGCAGATTCACTACTTCCTCTTGCCGCCAGCACTCCGCCCGCAGCACCGTGCGCACCGCCGACCGCCGGTCGCCGGCCTCGCGCCGCGCGAAGGCGGAGAAATCGTGCTTCCCCAGCACATGCCCCAGCGCCTCTCGCATGGTCTCCAAGTCCAGAGGCGCCGCGCAGTGGTGGGCGTAACGCTCCTCCAGCGGCGAGCGCTGGCGCCGGTTGAGCACCCGATACAGGTACGTCTTCGAGGTCGCGCACTTGCACGCGTGGAAGTCCTCGGCCACCACCCGCGCCTCCTGCGCCGCTATTGACCGCGGCAGCACCGAGTTGAGCGCGGCCGCCCAGCGCCCCACGGGAATCCGCGCCTCGGTATGGTAATTGATCACCTGCGCGTACCCGTGCACTCCGGCGTCCGTCCGGCCGGCGCCAATCACCCGCGTGCGCGCCTGCGTCAACTCCTGCAGCGCCGCCTCCAGCGCGCCCTGCACCGTGGGCGCGTTCCGCTGTATCTGGAACCCGCAGAAGTCGGTGCCGTCGTATTCCAGAACCACAAGGATGTTGCGCAACCCGCTCGCTCATCTACTCGACCAATCTCAGTACCGCCAACTGCGCGCCGTCGCCGCGCCGCAGCCGCGTGCGCACGATCTGCGTGTAACCACCCGGGCGATCCCTGTACTGCGGGGCGACCTCCTCGAACAGATGCTTCACCAGCCCAGGGTCGTTCAGCAGGCGCAGCGCCTGGCGGCGCGCGTGCACCGAGTCCTCACGCCCGCGGCTGATGACCTTCTCCGCCAGCCGGCGCGCTTCCTTGGCGCGGTCCAAAGTGGTCTCCACCTTGCCGTGCAAGAGCAGGCCCTTGACCAGGTGGCGCAACATGGCCAGGCGCTGATCCGTGGGCCGCCCCAGTTTGCGATGATCAACAAGATGCCGCATCTGCAATACCTCGCTTACTCCGCCGGCTGGCGCAGCGCAAGCCCCAGTTTGGCCAGTTTCTCGATGACCTCGCCGAGCGACTTCTGGCCGAAGTTCTTGATGGCAAGCAGCTCGGCCTCGGTCTTCTGCACCAACTCTCCCAAGGTGTCGATGCGCTCGCGCCGCAGGCAGTTCAGCGTGCGCGTGCTGAACTCCATCGCGGTGATCTTGCGCTCGAGTAACTCGGCACCCTCCTCGCGCTCGCCCGGCTTCTCCTCAATCTCCTCCACCACCTCGGTGGGCAGCTCGAACAAGGAGCGGAGGTAGGCGTCCAGCCAGGTGGCCGCGGAGGTGATGGCCTCGTCGGGCCTTACCGTGCCGCTGGTCCAGACCTCGAGCACCAGGCGATCCAGATCCGTGCGCTCCCCCATGCGGCAGGGCTCCACCACAAAGGACACCTTGCGCGTGGGGGTGAAGATGGCGTCTATGGGAATGGTGCCGATGGGCCTCGAGTCCTGATGCGGCTTCTGCTCCACGGGCGCATAGCCCCGCCCGCGCCGCACCACCATCTCCATGGCGATCGAGCCCTCTTCCTCGGTGATCGAGCAGAGGTAGTGCTCGGGGTTGACCACGGTCACCCCGGCGGGCACGCGCAGGTCAGCCGCCAGCACGCGCCCTTTGCCGGAAGCCTCGAGGCGGACGGTTATCGGCTCCTCCGGGTCGGGGTACACCTGCTCGTCAACCTTGATGGCGACCTCCTTCAGGTTCAAGGTGATCTCCATGACATCCTCGTAGACCCCGGGGATGGTGCTGAACTCGTGCCGCACGCCCTCGATCTTCACCTCGGTGATGGCCGCGCCCGACACGAACGAGAGCAGCACCCGCCGCAGCGAATTGCCCAGAGTCGCGCCGAAGCCGCGCTCCAAGGGGCTGATGGCGTACTTAGCGTAGCGCGCGCCGTCGTGCGCCACACAGGTCACCATGGGTTTATGAAAACCGAGCATCAACACTCCGCTCGCCTCCTGACCACTCACTAACGAGAGTAGAAGTTCACGATCAACTGCTCGTCCATGGGCTCCTGAATGTCCTCTCGCGAGGGCAGAGCCACCACGGTGACGCGCAAAGCGCCCTCCTCCACCATCAGCCAGCGAGGCACGGGCCGCGCCGAAGCCTGCTGACGTATCTGCTTCAAGGCATCCTTGCTCGCGGAACCGGCGGCCACCTCGACCACTTGACCCGCCTTCACCTGATACGAGGGAATGGTGACTATGCGACCGTCAACGGTGAAATGGCGGTGCGCCACCAGTTCACGGGCCTGCCGGCGAGAAACCGCCAGCCCTGCCCGATACACCACGTTGTCCAAGCGCCGCTCCAGTTGGATGAGCAAGTTGGCGCCGGTGACGCCCGGCAGCGTCTGCGCGCGCGTGAAGTAGGACTTGAACCGCCTCTCCATTACCCCGTACATGCGGCGCACCTTCTGCTTCTGGCGCAGTTGGGTGCCGTACTCCGTGGGCCGCGGGCGATACTTGATCGGACCCCGCCCGGGCGGCGAAGGACCCGTCGCGCGGCTGTCCCGCCTCGGCTTGAGGAAGGGGCACTTCGGCGAGTAACAGCGCTCCCCCTTCAGGTACAGTTGCATGCCCTCTCTGCGGCACAGTTTGCAGACGGGCCCTAGGTACTTGCTCACGCGCTCCTACACCTCCGATACGCTCTCACTGCTACACCCGGCGGCGCTTCCGCGGCCGACAGCCGTTGTGCGGCATGGGGGTGGCGTCCTTGATCATGCCGATCTCCAAGCCGTTGGTCTGCAGCGAACGGATGGCCGTCTCCCGGCCCGAGCCCGGCCCCTTGACGTAAACGTCCACCTTGCGTACGCCGAACTCCCCCGCCCGCCGCGCCGCCTGCTCCGCCGCCATCTGCGCCGCAAAAGGCATGCCCTTGCGGGTGCCTTTGAACCCCGCGCTGCCGCCGCTCGCCCAGCACAGCACCTCGCCTTTCTTGTCGGTGATGGTGATCAGCGTGTTGTTGAACGTGGACTTGACATGCGCGATCCCCTCGGGCACGCTCCTGCGCTCGCCCCGACGGGGCCTACTGCGCTGCTTTGGTGGCACTAACCATCACTCTCCTATTTCTTCTTGCGCACTACGCCCACCGTGCGCCGCCGCCCCTTACGCGTGCGGGCGTTGGTGCGCGTCCGCTGTCCCCTCACCGGCAGGTTGCGGCGGTGCCGCAGCCCCCGGTAGCATCCGATCTCCATCAGGCGCTTGATGTTGTCCGCTACCTCGCGCCGCAGGTCACCCTCCAACCTGTAGTTCTGCTCGATGTACTGTCGCAGCCGCACTACCTCGTCCTCGGTCAGGTCGCGCACCTTGGTGTCCAGATTGACGCCACTGGCCTGCAGTGCCCGCCGGGCCAAGGAAGGGCCCACGCCGTAGATGTAGGTCAGGCCCACCTCTACCCGCTTGTTCCTGGGCAGGTCTACTCCTGCGATCCGCGCCATCGCTTACTCTCCTAGCCCTGGCGCTGCTTGTGGCGCCGCTCGAACTTGCAGATCACGCGCACCACGCCCCGCCGCCGGATAATGCGACAGTGCTCGCAACGCTTCTTGACTGAAGGACGCACTTTCATCTGGATACCTCCGCACGCCCCGCCTAACGATGCAGCCACACAATGCGACCGCGGCTGAGGTCGTAGGGGGACAGCTCTAGTGTAACATGATCGCCCGTGGTTATCTTTATGAACTTCATACGCATTTTACCCGAAACGTGCGCCAGAACCTCGTGCCCGCCCTCCAAACGCACCTTGAAGTAGGCGTTGGGCAGCGACTCCGCTACCACGCCCTCCACTCTGATGGCTTTTTCCTTACCCACCGAGGGCCACCCTCCCAGTCTGCCTCGCCTGGCAAGCCGTCGGCCACCGCGTGACCACCAACGGCCGCCCGCGCCGCACTATCACCGTGTGCTCGAAGTGCGCCGATAGGCTGGCGTCCGCCGTCAGCACCGTCCACCGGTCCTTACCTACGCGCACCCGCCACCCGCCGGCGTTGACCATGGGCTCGATCGCGAGCGCCATCCCCGGCCGCAACTCCGCCCCGGCCTCGCCGTCGAAGAAGTTGGGCACCCGCGGCTCCTCGTGCACCGAGCGCCCTATGCCGTGTCCCACCAAGTCACGCACCACCGCATAACCCGCCGCCTCCACGTGGCGCTGCACCGCCTGCGCTATGTCCCCGATATGATTGCCCGCCACCGCTGCCGCCACCCCCAGCAGACAGGCCTCCCGCGTCACCCGCAGCAGCCGCGCTGCCTCCGCCTCTATCTCGCCCACGCCGAACGTCGCCGCCACGTCCGCGTGCAGCCCTACCACCTCGGCGCCCAGATCAATCCCGACTATGTCTCCCTGCTGCAACGTCACATCCTTCGCAGGGATCCCGTGCACCACCGCGTCATTCACCGAGGCGCAGATGCTGCGCGGAAACCCCAGGTAACCCTTGAAGGAGGGCCGGCCCCCGTGTGCCTCAAGGAATTGCTCCGCCAGCTCGTCCAGCGCGGCGGTGCTCACCCCGGGCGCAATGTGCTCCCCCACAGCGGCCAGCGTGCGTCCCGCCAAATCTCCCGCCCGTCGCATGCCGGCGATCTCTTCGGCCGTCCTAATGGGGATCATTTCCGCCTCGTCCCAACGCCGCCAGCAACGCCTTTTGCACTTCCTCTACCGTGCCCTCTGCAGGCACTTCTCGCAGCAGCCCCTGCGCGGCGTAGAACTCCTCCACGCCGCGGGCCGTGCTCCAATACAGCTCCAAACGACGCCGCACCGCCTCGGGGCGGTCGTCCTCACGCGTCACCAGCGGCTCGCCACAGCGCTCGCACTTACCGTTGTCCGGGTCCGGCAACTGATCCGCCTGATAGGTGGCGCCGCAGTGGCCGCACACCCGCCGTCCACCCAGCCGCGCCACTATCACTTCCTCCGGCACCTTCAACGCCACCGCCGCATCCAGCGACCAACCGCGCCGGTCCAGAATCTCCTGCAGCATCTCCGCTTGCGTCGCCGTGCGCGGAAACCCGTCCAGCACAAACCCGGCGTCGTTGGGCAACCCGTCCAAATGGTCACGCACCACCTCGCCCACCAGCGCGTCCGGCACCAACTCCCCGTTGTTCACCAGGCGGGCGACCTTCTTGCCCACCGCAGACTTCTCCTGAATCGCCTGCCGGAACATGTCGCCGGTGGCGACGTGACGCAATCCCAGGGCCGCAGCCAGCAGCTGCGCTTGCGTTCCTTTGCCTGAGCCGGGCGGCCCCAAGAACACCAGCCTCACTTCACAAACCCCTCGTACTGGCGCATCAAGAGATGCGCCTCCAACTGCTGCATGGTCTCCAGCGCCACGCCCACCACGATCAGCAGCGAGGTGCCGCCCACCAGGCTAAAGGTGTGCACCCCCGTTATCTTGGGCACCCAATAGGGCCCCAGGGCAATGATCCCCAGGAACAGAGCGCCGAACAGGGTGATGCGCACCATCACCCGGTCCAGATACTCCGCCGTCTGCCGCCCCGGGCGTATGCCGGGTACCGTGCCCCCCCACTTGCGTAAGTCGTCCGCCGTTTCCGCCGGTTTGAAGGTGACCGCGGTGTAGAAGTAGGTGAAAAGCACCACGGTGATGAAGTAGACCAGCGCCCCGTACCAGCCTGACGCGGGGTCGAAGGTGTTCTGCAGCGTCTGCAGCGCATTGTCCACCTGGGCCGCAAACTTGTCCTCCGCCACCCGCAAGTGCAACGTGTTCCGTATCGCGGTGGCCGCACTGTCAGCCGCCGTCGGAGGAACCGCCCTGAGTATCATCTCCGGCAGCATGATGATGGAGATGGCGAAGATGATCGGGATCACGCCCGCGTGGTTCACCCGCAACGGCAGGAACGACTCCGCCCCCCCGTAAACCCGGTTCCCCACTACGCGCTTGGTGTACTGTATGGGAATCTTGCGGTGCGCCTGCTGCACCCCGATGATGCCCACCAGCAGCACCCCCATGATCGCCGTCAACAGCATCAACTGGAAGGGGCTGTGCGCTCCCGTCCGCCACAGGTTAAGCGTGTTCCCTAGCTCCGACGGCAGGTAGATCATGATGCCGCAAAAGATCACCATGGACACGCCGTTGCCGATCCCCTTGTCCGAGATCTGCTCCCCCACCCACATCAGGAACGCCGTCCCCGCCGCCATGCTGATCACCGCCATCAACCATACCGGCACCGGCGGCATCTTGCCTCCCACCGCCCTGATCCCCAGCGAGAAGCCCGCCGCCTGCAAGACCGCCAGCGCCACCGTTAGAATGCGCGTCCACCGCCCGATGATCTTGCGCCCGTAGTCGCCCTCTTTCTGCAACTCCTCGATGCGCGGCGACACCATCGCGATCAACTGGAAGATAATGGTCGCATTGATGTACGGCATCACGCCCAGCGCGAAGATCGAGTACCTGCGCAGGGCGCCGCCGGAAAAGGCGTCGAGTAAATCCCCTAGGAAGCCGCCCGCGTGGAACAATCGTCCCATCGCCGCAGTGTCCAACCCCGGCAGGCTGATGTGCACTCCCAGCACGTAAATGGAGAACATGCCGGCGGTAAACAGGATGCGCTTGCGCACATCGGGGATCTTGAACGCCTGCACCAGCGAGCCCAACATCAGATCTTCACCGCCTCTCCTCCCGCGCGCGCTATCTTCTCCAGCGCGGAGGCGCTGAAAGCGTGGGCCTGGATGCGCAGGGGCTTGGTCAACTCCCCCTGCCCGAGCACCCTCAGGCCCGCGCCCAACTTCTTGACCACGCCGCGTTGCACCAGCAACTCGGGAGTCACCAAGTTGCCTGCGAACTCCATCTGCTCCAAGCGGCCCAGGTTCACCACGGCCCACTCCTGCCGAAAGATGCCGATGTTGTGGGCCTTCTTGCTGACGCCCCGCAACTGCGGCAGGCGCCGCGCCAACGGCAACTGCCCGCCGGAGAAGCCGGGCTTCACCTGCCCGCGCGCCTTCTGCCCTTTCGTGCCGCGGCCGCACGTCTTGCCGCGCCCGGCGGAAATGCCCCGCCCCACGTGCTCACGCTTCCTCTTGGCCCCGGCGTTCGGCCTCAATTCCATGCTATTCTCCCGCCTCCTCGCCTATCTCCTCCACCTCGACCAGGTGCCGGATCTTGTTAACCATACCCCTAATCTGAGGCGTGTCGCGATGGACCACGCTGCGCCCCAACTTGCGCAGACCCAGCGTCCACGCCGTCGCCTTCTGGTCCTTGGCGTAACCGATAGTGCTCTTGCGCAGTGTTATCTTCAGTCTCGCGGCCATCACTTGTCCTATCCCTAGAACTTCAGCCCGCCGGCCCGCGCGCCTTCCGCCAGCGCCTTGACCCGGCCGTGATACAGGTAGCCTCCGCGGTCGAAGACTGCCTGCTCGATGCCCGCCGCCAGCGCGCGCTGCGCCAGCAACTCGCCAACCTTGCGCGCCACTCCACACTTGCCGCCCTCGCCCGCGTCCTGCCGCACCTCGGCCTCCAGGCTGCTCGCCGCCGCCAGCGTGTGCGCGCGCACGTCGTCAACCAGCTGCGCCTGCATGTGCCGCAACGACCGGTGCACGCACAGACGCGGCCGCGCCGCCGTGCCCATTACCCGCCGCCGCACCCGCCGGTGCCGCCGCTCCAAACGCCTCTGTTTCTCCTCGGTCCCTATCACTGATCCGCAACCTCGCTAAGCCGCCGTCTGCCTCCGCTGACGGAAACGGGGCCGTTCCGATTCTTTCTTTACGCCCTTGCCGCGCCCGTCGTGCGCGTAGCCGTAGCGCGACATCGGACGCAGGCTCTTCAGGTAGGCGATGAACGCTCCCAGTTGCTCCTTGTCCGCGCCCGACACAATGATGCGGTTCGTGCCCTCCACCTCCAGGTGTATGCCGTCGGGCGGCTGCACCCGCACCGGATGGGAGTATCCCAAGGTCATGTGCAGCACGTTGCCCTGCAACTGCGCGCGGTAGCCCACGCCCACCAGCACCATCGTCTCGCGATACCCCTCGCTCACGCCCTGCACCATGTTGGCGATGAGCATCCGCACCAGGCCGTGGGCCGCGTGCGCCTTCTTGGACTCCGAAGAGCGCGTCACCGCCACCGTGCCGTCGCGAACCGCGATCTCCACGTTGGGCAGGTTCAGTTCCCGCCGCAGCGTGCCCTTGGGGCCCTTCACCTCCACCACGCCCTCCTGCACCTGCACCTGCACGCCGGGCGGAATGCCAATGGTTCTCTTTCCTATGCGCGACACTGGTCCCACCTCACCACACGTAGCATATGACTTCACCGCCCACGCCTAACCGCCGGGCCCTGCGGTCCGTCATGATGCCCTTGGAAGTCGTCAGGATGGCCACGCCCTGCCCGCTGAGCACGCGCGGCAGGCGCTCCTTGCCGACGTATCTGCGCAACCCCGGCCTACTCACCCGCTCCAACGCGGTGATCACGGGCTCGCCGCCCGGCGCGTACTTCAGCAGCACCCTGATGTTGCTGCGCCTGCCGTCCGTGACCACGCGGTAGCTCCGGATGTAACCCTCTTCCTTGAGAATGCGGGTGATCTCCAGTTTGGTCCTGGAGGCAGGCATCTCCACCTGCTCGTGCCGGGCCGAGGAGGCGTTGCGCAACCGGGTCAGCATATCCGCTATCGGATCAGTGACTTTCACCTTCGTCCCACCTACCATGATGACTTGCGCACGCCCGGCACCATCCCGCGCAGAGCGTAGGTGCGGAAGCAGATCCGGCAAAGACCGAAGCGCCGCAGGTAGCCTCCCGAGCGGCCGCACAACTGACAGCGGTTATACTCCCGCGTCTTGAAACGCTTCGTCTTCTGCCAGCGCAGCCATTGTGAACGTTTCGCCATGCTCAGCCTCCCGCAACCTACTCCCGCCGTAGCGGCAATCCCAGTTCTACCAGCAGTTCGCGCGCCTCCTCGTCGTTCTTCGCCGTGGTGCTGATGCACACGTCGAGGCCACGAACCCGGTCTATCTTGTCGTAACTGATCTCCGGAAAGATCGTCTGCTCGCGCACCCCAAGGCAGTAGTTCCCACGCCCGTCAAAGGAATCGGCCGACAGCCCGCGAAAGTCGCGAATCCGCGGCAGCGACACGCTGAACAACTTGTCCAAGAAGTCATACATGCGGTCGCCCCGCAGCGTCACCGCGCACCCCACCGGCTGCCCCGCCCGCAACTTGTTGAAGGCCGAGATCGCCTTGCGGGCCCGCCGCACCTGCGGCCGCTGCCCCGCTATCTGCCCCAACTGCTCCACCGCCGCATCCAGCAGGTCGGCGTTCTGCGCCGCCTCCCCCACCCCCATGTTGAGGCGCACCTTCTCCACCCTCGGCACCTGCATCGGGTTGCCGTAGCCGAAACGACTCATCAGGTGCGACACGACCTCTCTCAGGTACTTCTCATGCAAGCGACTTCTCGCCACCGCCAACTCTCCTCACTTCACCGCATCCACGATCTCGCCGCAGCGCGCGCACACGCGCACGCGCCCATACTCAGCGCGCTCCTCCCGCCGCACCCGCGTCGGACGCGAACAGGAAGGACACACCACCATGACCTTACCCACCGGCAGCGCCGCCGGCTTCTCAATAATGCCCGCCTGCCGCACCTTGCGGCCCGCGCGCGTGTGTCGCTTGACGATGTTGACGCCCTCGACTACCACCAGCCCCTTGCCCGGCAGCGCCCGCAGCACCTTGCCGGTCTTGCCCTCGTCCCGGCCCCACAGCACTCTCACCGTGTCGCCCTTGCGAATGTTAATGCTCACGGCCTACACCACCTCCGGCGCCAGGGACAGTATCTTCAGGAAGTGCTTCTCCCGTAACTCCCGGGGCACCGGCCCGAAGATGCGCGTGCCGCGCGGGTTATTGGCGGCGTCCAGCAGCACCGCCGCGTTGTCGTCAAACCGTATGTAGGAGCCGTCCTTCCGGCGGATGGGCCAGCGCGTGCGCACCACCACGGCGTGCACCACCTCGCCCTTCTTCACCCCGCCACTCGCGCTGGCCTCCTTCACCGCTGCCGAAATAACGTCGCCTATCCCGGCCAGTCGGCTGCTGCCCTTCTTCGTCACTCCGATGCACAAGATCTCCTTGGCCCCGGAGTTGTCCGCCACTTTCAGTCTAGTCATCGGTTGTATCATTGCCCTCACCTGCGCCGCCGCCCACCGCCGCCTAGGATTCCTCCTCCCGCTCCCGCTGCCGCTCTTTCATGATGCCTTCCGCTAACTGCGGCGGCACTTCCTCGTAATGCGAAAAGCGCGCGGTGAAACTCCCGCGCCCCTGCGTTATCGAACGCAGGTCCACCGCAAAACTCGCCAACTCCACCGCCGGCAACAATGTCTTGATCAACTGCGAGCGCCGCTGCGCCTCCATCCCCAAGATGCGCGCCCGCTTCGAGTTCAGCACCCCCATCACGTCCCCCATCTGCTCCTCCGGCACCAAGGCCTCCATGGCCACGATGGGCTCCAGCAACACCGGCCCCGCCTCCTGCATCGCCGCCCGAAAACCGATGGAGCCCGCTATCTGGAACGCCAGGTCGGACGAGTCCACCGGATGGTGTGAGCCCTTGTACAGCGTTACCTTCACGTCGGTCACCGGATAGCGGGCCAGCGCGCCCTGCTTCATCGCCTCGCGGACGCCCTTCTCCACCGCCGGGAAGTAGTTCGAAGGCACCTCGCCCCCCCGGATCTCCGTGTGGAACTCGAAACCGCCGCCCCCCGGCAGCGGCTCCAAACGCAGGTAGATGTCGCCGAACTGCCCCCGTCCGCCCGTCTGCTTCTTGTGCCGCCCCTGCGCCTCCGCCCTCTTGGTTATGGTCTCGCGGTAGGCCACCTTCGGCGCCCCCAGCCTCACCGCTACCTTGTACTTCGCCCGCAGCCGGTCCACCACGATGTCCAGGTGCAACTGTCCCCCGCCCGAGATGACCGTCTCCCCCGTCTCCTCCTCGCGGTGATACGCGAAGCAGATGTCCTCCTCCGCCACCTTCGCCAGCGCCGTGCTCAACTTCTCCTCGTCCGCCCGCGACTCCGGCGTGACCGAGGCCGAGAAAACCGGCTCCGGCAACACCGGCGCCGGTACGATCACTACCGGCTCCTCGCACAAGGTGTCAAAGGTGCTCGTCGCCGTTAACTTGGCCATCGCCCCCATGTCCCCCGCCACAATCCTGGGCGTCGCCTGTTGCTCTTTGCCTTGCACCAGCAAGGGCTGCCCGATCCGCTCGCGCTCGCCGCGCGTGCTGTTCAACACCTGCATGTCGTGCGCCAGCGCCCCCGAGAACACCCTCAGCAGGCTGAACTTCCCCACGTACGGGTCCACCACGGTGCGCATCACCACGGCCCGGCACGGCTGGCTCGCATCCGTCCTCAACTCCACCTCCCCCGAACCGTCAACCTTGCGCGCCCTCCTCAGGGCGCTCTCCGCCGGCGAGGGCAACAACGTCCGTATCGCCTCCAGCAGCCGCGAAGCCCCCACCGCGCTGGTCGCCGACCCCGCGATCACCGGGAAGATCACCCGCTGCCGCACGCCCTGCCGCAGCCCCTCCAGCATCTCCTGCGGTGTCAGGTCGCCCGCCTCCAGATACTTCTCCGTCAGTTCGTCAACCGCTTCCGCCGACGCCTCCAGCAAGCGCTCGCGCGCCGAGGCCACCGCCTCCGCCATCTCCTGTGGCGCCTCCTGCTCCGTCTCGTTCTTGCCGCTGCGCACGTAGGCCTTGCCGCTCAGGACGTCCACCACCCCGTGCAGCCCCGCTTGCTCTCCCCACGGGATCACCAACGGCGCCGCCTTGTTGCTCAGCCCTTCCGCGATGCTCGCCAACGCCCGCGCGAAAGAGGCGTTCTCCTTGTCCGTCTTGTTGACGAAAATCAGGCAGGGCAGCCCCTGCCGCTCCGCGTACTCCCAAGCTGCCTCCGTCTGCACCTCTACGCCCCCGACCGCGTCCACCACCACGACCGCCCCCTCCACCACTCGCGTCGCCGCAATCACGTTGGCGGCAAAGTCCGCATAACCCGGAGTGTCCAACAGGTTGACCTTGTGCCCGCTCCACTCCGCATAGCACAGCGAGTTGAAAACGCTCACCTGCCGCGAGGCTTCCGCCGCGTCGAAGTCGCAGACCGTGTTGCCCGCCTCGACCGTGCCCATCTTCTCAATCGCGCCGCTCACCAAGAGCATGGCCTCCGCCAGGGTCGTCTTGCCCGCACCCCGGTGGGATATCAGGGCCACGTTGCGAATGTGTTGAGGGTCGTAACCGGGCACCGTTTACTGCACCTTCTCCACGATGCGCACCACGCGCCAGCGCTTGCGCCGGCTGAGCGGCCGGCTCTCGCGGATGAGCACTTTGTCTCCGGCCTGGCATTGGTTGCTCTCATCGTGCGCCGTGTAACGCTTGGTCCGGGTGATGACCCTGCCGTAGAGGGGGTGCCGTGTCAGTCGCCGCACCTCTACCAGCACCGTCTGGTCCATCTTGTCGCTCACCACGACGCCCTGGTTTTCCTTCAGAACGCGACGCCGCTCCTTCACGCCTTGCTCTCTCCCTCAGCCTGCCGTCTTTTCTGTTCAAGCACCGTAATGATGCGCGCTATCTCCTTGCGCACCAGCCGCAGCCGGTGCGGGTTGTCCAGTTGCCCCGTGGCCTGCTGCGCCCGCAACTGCAGCAACTCCCGCTCCCGCTCCTCCAGCCGGTGCTCCAGTTCTCCTATGTGCTGATCGCGCAACTCCGAAGCCTTAACCTGTGGCACTTTCCACGTCCTCTCGCGCCAGTATGCGCGTCTTCACCGGCAACTTGTGCCCCGCCAAGCGCAGCGCCTCCCGCGCCACCACACTGTCCACCCCTGCCATCTCAAAGAGCACACGCCCGGGCTGCACCACCGCCACCCAGCCCTCCGGGCTGCCCTTGCCGCTGCCCATGCGCGTCTCCGCAGGCTTCTTGGTTATCGGCTTGTCCGGGAAGATGCGTATCCAAACCCGCCCGCCGCGCTTGGCCTCGCGCGTCATCGCCACCCGCGCCGCCTCTATCTGCCGGTTGCTCACCCAGCCGGCGGTCAGCGCCTGCAGCCCAAACTCGCCAAACTGCACCTCGTTGCCCCGAGAGGCAACGCCCCGCCTGCGCCCCCGCTGCGCCTTGCGGAACTTAACTCGCTTGGGCGTTAACATGGCCCAGCCCTCCTACTAGGCTCTGCGCCACCGTCGGCTCCGCCCGCTGCGGGCTGCGCCCGTCGTCGGTGCAGATCCACACCTTCACGCCGATATAGCCCGCCGGTGTGCGCGCCTCCGCCAGACCGTAATCCACCAGCGCCCGCAGCGTCGAAAGCGGAATCTTGCCTTCCTTCTGCGTCTCCCGGCGCGCAATCTCCGCCCCCCCGATGCGCCCCGAAACGGTAACCTTTATCCCCTGCGCCCCCGCTCGCATGGTCTCCAGCAGCGACCGCTTCATCGCCCGCCGCACGTTCTGCCGCCGCTCGATCTGCCCCGCGATGTTCTCCGCCACCAGCTGCGCACTCAAACGCGGGTCCGCCACCTCCTCCACCGCCACATGAACCTGCCTGCCGGTCGACTTCTCCAACTCCGCCCGCAGCGCCTCGATGCCCGTGCCCTTGCGCCCTATGAGCAGCCCTGGCTTGGCCGTGTAGATCGTCAGAGCCACCGCATTGGTCACCTTCCGCCTGATGATCACATCGGCTACCCCGCTGATGTTCTGGCGCTTGCAGTACCGCTCGATGGCCCGCCTGATACGCAGGTCCTCTACCACCAACTGCGCATACTCGCGCTCAAAGAACCAGCGGCTCTTCCAGTCACGCACGATGCCCAGGCGGAAGCCATACGGGTGCACCTTCTGTCCCATTACTCCTCCTCACCTTCTCCTTCTCTCTGCTCCAACTCCACGGTCACGTGCGCGATGCGCTTGCGGATGCGCATCGCTCTGCCCCGCGCCCGCGGCCGGGACCGCGGCAGCGTGGGCCCCTCGTCCGCATATGCCCGCGCCACGTACAAGTCGTCAACGTCCCATTCCTCGTTGTTCTCCGCGTTGGCGGAAGCCGACTCCACCAACTTCCTCACCAGTGTCGCCGTGGGGCTGTTGCAGTTCGCCAGTATCCCCACCGCCTCGGCCACCGGCTTGTCCTTGATCAGCGACAAGTAGCGCCTCACCTTGTAGGGTGATACCAGCATGAACTTGGCTTGCGCTCTAACCGCCATGGCCTTCCCTACCTAAGCGCCGTCGAGCGCTCGGTGTGATGACCGTGCCCGCGGAAATGCCGCGTCGGCGCGAATTCCCCCAACTTGTGCCCCACCATGTTCTCCGTGATGAACACCGGCACGTGCCGCCGCCCGTCATGCACCGCTATCGTGTGCCCCACCATCTCCGGAAAGATGGTGGAGCCCCGCGACCACGTGCGCACGATTGCCTTCTCCTCGCCTTGGTTCATCCTGCGGATCTTCTCCAGCAACTTCGCGTCCGCATACGGACCTTTCTTCAGTGACCTGGCCAAACGCTTATGCCTCCCTCACCGCTGCTCAAGCGCGCCCCTTGCGCCGCTTGAGAATGTACTTGTCGGTAGACTTGTTCCGCCGCGTCCGATACCCCAGCGCCGGCACCCCCGTCCGCGACACCGGGCTCGGCCGCCCGATCGCCGCCTTCCCCTCCGCCCCGCCGTGCGGGTGGTCCACCGGGTTGCGCGCCACCCCCCGCACCTTCGGCCGCCGCTTCATCCACCGCGCCCGCCCCGCCTTGCCGATCTTGATGTTCTGGTGCTCCAGATTGCCTACCTGCCCTATGGTCGCCCGGCACTTCAACGACACCAGCCGCACCTCGCCCGACGGCAGCCGCAGGTGGGCAAAGTTGCCCTCCTTTGCCAGCAACTGC
The DNA here is from genome assembly GCA_964528605.1 of uncultured Armatimonadia bacterium. Lineage (GTDB taxonomy): Bacteria > Armatimonadota > Zipacnadia > CAZGSV01 > CAZGSV01 > CAZGSV01. The sequence continues at coordinate 2,496 of CAZGSV010000053.1, read as the reverse complement.
ACCGCCGACCCCGCGCTGCGTGCCATCTGCCCGCCTCGCCCGGGATACAACTCCACGTTGTGCACCACGGTGCCTATCGGGATGCGCTCTAGCGGCAGCGCGTTCCCTACCCGCACCTCCGCCTCCGCTCCCGACATCACCATCTCTCCGGCCTGCAGCCCCTCCGGCGCCAACATGTAACGCTTCTCGCCGTCGGCATACTGGATCAAAGCCAAGTGCGCGCTGCGGTTGGGGTCGTACTCCAGCCGCAATACCCGGCCCTCAATGCCGTCCTTGTCCCGCCTGAAGTCCACCACGCGGTACTGCCGCTTGTGCCCGCCCCCCCGGGCCTCATTCGTGCGCCGCCCCTGGTTGTTGCGCCCCGCTCTCTCCGGCGAAGGCCGTAGCAGCGACTTGAGCGCGCCGCCCGGGTGCAAGTGCGCCCGGTCCAGCACCGTCATTGTCCGCCGGCTAGGAGTCGTTGGCTTGTACTTCTTGATCGGCACCTCAACGCACCTCTACGTACCCTCGAACAACGGGATGGATTGCCCCTTGGCCACCGTGACTATGGCCTTCTTCCAACTGGCCGTGTGGCCCCGCGGGTAGCGACCCAAACGCCGCTCCTTGCCCCGCACCCGAATGACGTTCACCTTGGTCACGCTAACCTGGAACGTCCGCTCCACCGCGTGCTTGATCTCAATCTTGTTCGCATACTGCGCAACGCGAAAGGTGTACTTCCCTTCCGCGCTTAGGCGGTTGGACTTCTCCGTCAGCAATGGTCTAATCAGGACCGGCCGTTCACCCGCCACCGGGCTCCCTCCTCAAACAGGGCCTGTGCGGCCTGGGGCGAGAGCAGCACCGACTCCGCCCACAGCACCTCGCGCAGCTCCACCGTCGGTAGCAGGCGCACCTTAACCCTTCTCAGATTGCCCGCCGACTTGTACAGCCTGCCGTCGGGCTCTTGCAGCAGCACCAGCGTCCGCTTGCCCGCCTTCACGTTCTCCAGCAGTTGCAGCACCAACTTCACGTCGTAGTCCTCAACCGTCAGCGGATCCACCACCACCACCCGCTCGTCACGCAACTTCTCCGCCAGCGCCAAGGCAAACGCATGCCGTCGCATCTTCTGCGTCGAGCCCATCCGCCAGTCTCGCGGCTTGGGCCCGTGCGCCACGCCGCCGCCCTTCCAAATGGGCGACCGCCGGCTGCCGTGCCGCGCGCGCCCCGTGCCTTTCTGCCGCCAGGGCTTCGCGCCGCCGCCACTCACCTCGCTGCGTCTCAGCGTGGAGGCGCTGCCCACGCGCCTGTCAGCCTGCTGCGCGGTGGAAACCTGCCACAGCACGTGCGGCGACGCCTTGGGCTGTGCCAGGCCGTCGGGCACGGCCATCTCGCCCTTCCTCTCTCCTGTCGGCGTAAGTACCGGTACCACCATCGTCTGCCTACTCCTTGCCGTGCCTGCGTCGCCGGCTGATCGTCTCACTGCGGCTCGGCCGAATCTCCAGGATGCCGCCCGCCGGTCCGGGCACCGCACCCCGCACGTAGAGCAGCCCGCGCTCCGGCTCGACGCCCACCACTTTCAGGTCCCGCGCCGTGCAGGTCTCGTGCCCCATGTGCCCCGGGCTCCGCTTGCCCAGGAAGACGCGTTGCGCGTCCGTCGCACCGGTGGACCCCGGCCGCCGATGCGTCTTCGAGCCGTGCGTCATCGGCCCCCGATGGAATCCGTGACGCTTGATCGTCCCCGCAAAACCTTTCCCCTTGCTTACGCCTTTGATGTCCACCAACTGCCCCTGCGCGAACAAGTCAACCCGCAGTTCCTGCCCCGGCGTCAGCCCCTCAAGACTCTCCACCCGGAACTCCCGCACCACCCGGCACGGCTGGGCCGAGTTCTTGGCAAAGTGCCCCGCCATCGGCTTGTTCACTCGCGCCTTGCGCACGCTGCCGTAACCCACCTGCACCGCCAGGTAGCCGTCTTGCTCTGCCGTGCGCAGCGCCGTCACCACGCACGGCCCCGCCTCTATCACCGTGACCGGCACAAAGGCCCCGTCCTCGGCTAGCAGCCGCGTCATCCCAACTTTGCATCCCAGTAGCCCCAGCACCATCGCCGTTTGCTCCTACGTCTTGATCTCCACGCTCACCCCGTAGGGCAGGTCCAGATGCATGAGCGCGTCAATCGTCTCGGGCGTGGAATCGAAAATGTCTATCAGTCGCTTGTGCGTGCGAATCTCGAAGTGCTCCATGCTGCGACTGCTGCGCCCCAGCGCGGTCGGCTTCACCACGCAGGTGATGTTCTTCTCCGTAGGCAGAGGCACCGGCCCGGCGATACGCGCACCCGTGCTCTTCGCCGTCTGCACTATCCGGCTGGCCGACTGGTCGAGCAGCCGGTGGTCGAACGCCTTCAGCCTTATCCTTATTCTCTCTCCAGGCACGCTCTATTCCCCCTAGGCCAGTCCCTGTATCGCTCTCAATCCAGGATCTTGGCGACGCGGCCGGCGCCCACGGTGCGCCCGCCCTCGCGAATGG
>CAZGSV010000052.1:0-22830 GCA_964528605.1 uncultured Armatimonadia bacterium | reverse complement strand
CTGGTCGCGGCAGCCATCATCCCCGGCTCGCGCGTGACCGTACCCGATGTCGGCATCAATCCCACTCGCACCGGCATTCTCGATCTGCTACAAGCCATGGGCGCTTCAGTCACGATAGAAAACACCCGCCAGGTGCCCTCGGAGCCGGTTGCCGACGTGACCGTGGAGGGCCTGGAATGCCTTGGCGGCGCCGAGATAGCAGGCGACCTGGTTCCGCGAATGATAGATGAGATTCCCATTGCCTGCGTGGCCGCTTGCTTCGCTCAAGGCGAGACCGTAGTCCGTGACGCGCCGCAACTGAGGCACAAGGAGTCCGACCGGATAGGCGCGATCGCCTCACAACTAGGGCGCCTCGGTGCGGACATCACCCCCACCCCCGACGGCCTCATGGTGCGCGGGAGCGGCCGTCTCCATGGCGGCGTCTGTGAGAGCCTGGGCGACCACCGCATCGCCATGTCCTGCGCGGTGGCCGGGCTGGCCGCCGGCGGGCCGGTCGAAGTGCGCGACCCCGAGTGCATCTCCACCTCCTTCCCCGGCTTCGCCGACATTCTCGCGTCCTTATGACCAGACGGCCGATCATCGCCATTGACGGCCCCGCCGGCTGCGGCAAGACCACCGTAGGCCGCCTGGTCGCCCAGCGTCTCGGTTGCGCCTGGCTCGACACCGGAGGGATGTATCGCGCCATCGCCTTGAAAGCGATCAGGGCAGGAGTAGACCTGAGCGACGGCGCCGCGCTCACCTCCCTTGCGGAGCGGACTGAGTTCGCGCTGCGCTCCGAGGCAGGCGATTCGCTTCTCCTTACTGACGGCGAGGATGTTTGCAGTTTGCTCGACAGCCCGGAAGTGGACGACGGCTCGTCGCGGGTGGCGGTGGTCCCGGGCGTGCGCGCGGCCTTGGCGCGGGCGCAGCGAGCAATGGGCGCTCAGGGCGGCCTGGTCGCCGCCGGGCGCGACATGCAGACGGTCGTCTTCCCTGACGCCGACCTGAAGGTTTTTCTTCGGGCCTCGCCCCTGGTGCGTGCTAGGCGCCGGGCACTCCAGCGCGGGCCGGCCCCGCCCCAGGAAGAACTCGACAGGATCGCGGCGGAGATAGCGGAGCGGGATCTCCGCGATTCGACCCGCGCCGTCTCTCCCCTGCGCCCCGCGCCGGACGCTGTCGTGATTGACACGGACCCCCTTAGCGCCGGGCAAGTGGCGGACAGGATCGTCGCTCTGCTCCAGGAGCGGCACGCCTGATGACCGAGTCCTCGCTTCTGCCCCTGCGCCCTTACCGCTTCTACTACTTCGGGCGGGCAGTCGCCCATGCCATCCTGCGGTTCTTCACTCGTTACCAGGCCGAGGGCCGGGAAAACGTACCCGAGACCGGCGGCGTCATCCTCGCTCCCAACCATACCAGCTACGCCGACCCCCCCCTGGTGGGCTGCCCGCTGCGACGCCGCGTGTGGTTCATGGCCAAAGCGCAATTGTTTGACATCCCGGGTATGCGCCAACTGGTGACCTGGCTTGGCACTTTCCCGGTCACGCGGGGCGCGCCCGACCGCAGGGCGATGCGCGTAGCCCTCTCGCTGCTCGAGCACGGCGAGGTGCTGTGTATCTTCCCCGAGGGGGGCCGTAGCGCCGACGGCAGCCTCAGGCCCGCCGAGCGTGGTTTCTCGTTCCTCGCGGCCAAAGCGCGGGTGCCTATCGTGCCCGTGGGCATCGCCGGCGCACGCGACTTCCTGACTCCCGGTTCCCCCCTCCCCAAGTTCGCCAAGGTTCGCGTTCGCTACGGCCGCCCTTTGCCCCCCCCTGAGGATCCTCAGGACAAGGCGGCTCTGGACGCCACGGGCCGGGCGGTTATGGAGGCCATCGCCTGCTTGCTGGGAGTGCAGCCGCCCGAGGCGCAGGCCTGAGGCCTCGCTCCACTTGTCTGCTACGTGTGCGGCACCCCGCCGGCCCAGTGCAAGGGGTGGGTGCCTTGTGCTATGATTGCCGACGCTGCTCCGGCACCGGCGGAAAGGGGGCGCGGAAGTGGCAAGACGTCTGCAAGTATGCCCGCACTGCCGCGGGAAGAAGATCTGTCAGGTCAGCGGCGGCCGCTCCTGCAAGGACTGCTTGGCAGCGGCCGGCATGGGGCGCAAGTCCTGGGCCGCGGTGCGCTGTTCCTTCTGCGGCGGCTCCGGCTTCGTCCGGGAAGAGGAGCCCGGTCCGCCCGAGAAGGAAGAGGACGCCCAGGCGCCCACGCCGGAGGACAAGTCAGAAGACTAGGGACTCCTTTCGGCCGCCGGCGCCGGCGCCTGTCGCACGACGGCGTGCGACAGCGGGATTGACACGGTGAACCTAGATCCCCGACCGGGAGCGCTCCAGGCCTTGATGCTGCCCTCGTGCTGCGCCACGATCCTGGCCGCCTCCGTCAGCCCCAATCCGCTCGCGCCCGGCATAGTGGTGGGATCCTTGGTCGTGAAGAAGGGCTCAAAGATGCGGGTCATCAACTCCTCGGGTATCCCGCAGCCGTCGTCCTCGACCGCCACAAAGACCTCGTCCTCCCCGCGGCCCGTGCTCACCCTTATCTCTCCCGCGTCCTCAATGGCATCGTAGGCGTTCAGCAGCAGTGCCAGCAGAGCCGTCTGCAGCGCCTTCGTCTTCCCCGTGAACGAGGGCAGGCCCTCCCCCAAGGACACGAGCATCTCCACGCGCTTCCCCTGGCGACCGGCAAACTGCCCCCTCACCACCTCCACGCTCTCGCTCACTAAGCGATTGAGGTCAATGGTGCTCCGGCCCCTGGGCTCCGGACGACCCAGGGCCAGGAGCCGCTGCATGACCGTCTTGATGCGCTGGACGCTCTCCTCCACAGCCGCCAGATAGCAGATAACCCTCTTCAACCGCTCCGGCGCCAGCCAGGGCAAGGCCTCACCGCGCCTCGTGACTTGGTCGTAGACCTCCTCCAGGTACGCCTTAGCCAGTTCGGTGTAGCCCAGCACGGGATGCAGAGGGTTATTCACCTCGTGAGCGATCCCGGTGGCCACGCGCGCCAACACCGCCAGCCGCGTCTGCGTGCTCACATACTCGCTCCCGTCTTGCACCCTCTCGATGGGCGACAACTCGATGACCCACCCGCTGCCCAACCCTACCACGCGCGCGGCAATCGGGCCCCCGCCGCGATCCTGAACGTTACGCGGGGGCTGCGGCAGTGACACGCATTGCTCCCCGTGGTCCTCACTCAAAGCCCCTCGGAGAGCCGTCAACACGCGGGCAGGTAGCGCGCGCCCGCGGGTACTCCCCGACAGCGCGCAGCCAAGCAGCGCGCGGGCGCGCCGATTGGCAAAGATCACGCGCTTGTCGGAATCCAACACCACTACCCCGCTGCTCAACCGGTCCACCGCCGCTCTGAGGTCCGGGTCCGAACGCCGCTCCACCGTAGACTCCATATGCCCTCCTGTGGTTAGCCGCCCCGCTGCGGGTTGCGCCCCTTACCCAGCATGGTAGAATGCGAGGTTCGCTCTTCGCCTATGAACGGCACAATCGCGCTCCTCTTTACCTGGCTTCTGCTGTGGCTGGTCGTCATCGTCGGCGGCTGTGTGCTCTTCACCAACGCCGTCGAATGGCTCGGCCGTCGCCTTAACCTGGGTCAAGGCGCGGTCGGCAGCGTGCTGGCCGCGGTAGGCACCGCCCTGCCGGAGACGCTGGTCGGCCTGGTGGCCATTCTTTGGGTCGGCAAGGGCGCCGGGCATGAGATCGGCGTCGGCGCCATACTCGGGGCTCCGCTGCTGCTCAGCACCCTGGCGATGCCGATTACTGGCATCGCCGTACTGGCCTACTCGCGGCGCCGCCCGCAAGGCGCGGCCGTGGTTGTGGACCGCCGCGTCCTCGGGCGCGACCTAAGATGGTTCTACCTCCTCTTCGCCATCGTCCTCATAGTGTCCTTCGCGGCCAGGTGGCCTTCAGGCGAGCAGTACTGGCTCCTGCGCAACGGCGCCTTCCCCCTGCGAGTGCTCGCCGCGCTGCTCATCGTCCCCGGCTACGTGTACTACGTGCGCCTCCATATCAAAGAGGGAGAGGACGAGGGCCACGACCTGGAGCCCCTCTATTTTGCGCGACGCGCGCTCGTCCCCTCCCCCCTACTCGTCGTCGGTCAGTGCTGCCTGGCCCTGGCGGTAATCATCCTCGGCGCACGCTGCTTCGCCGGGCAGGTGCAAGTCACGGCAGCCGCCCTGCAGGTCTCCCCGCAGATACTCGCCCTCATCATCGCCCCCATCGCCACCGAGTTGCCCGAGAAGATGAACAGCGTCCTCTGGGTGCGTCAGGGGAAAGACACGCTGGCTCTGGGCAACATCTCCGGCGCCATGGTCTTTCAGGGGAGCGTGCCTGTGATGGCAGGTATGCTGCTCACCGAGTGGCGGCTCGACCACGCTGCGATGGCGGCGATGCTCTGCGCCTTCGGCGCCACCTTGGTCCTGACCCTCAACATGCGCATCTTCAGGCGCCTGCCCGCACCGGCCTTGATCGCCTGCGGCGGATTCTACGTCGTCTGGTTGGTCGCGACCTTCTTCAGTGGCTAGCCTCCGGCCGCCCGCGCCGGCTGCGGCTGCTTGTGCGAGGGCAGACGCTCCAGCAGCCGCGCCACCAACCTGTCCGGGTCATCATCGTAGATGACCTCCGCCCCGGTCTCCTTGTCCACGAATGCCACGATGCGGTCCACGTTCTCCGCGATGCCGCCAGTGCCCTTGAGCACGCCGATGACCTTGCCCTCGTCGTAGGCCACGGCGAACTCCCCCAAGGTGCCCGACCGCCCGCCCACCACCAGCACTATGTCGCAAGAACGCACCGCCGTGATCTCGCGCCCCATCAACCCGGAACCGGTGAAGATCAGCACGTCCAGGTGGTCCGTCGGCGAATCGTAGAGTTCCACGTGTTCTTGCAGCGTGTGCCCCGGCGAGATGCCCACCGTAAGCCCGCCCGCGCTCTTGGCGCCCTTCACCGCCTCGTGCGGCAGCCCCGGGCAGGCGCCCGTTATCAGTATGCAGTCGGAGCGCCCAATGGCCTCGCCCAGCCGGAAGACCTTGGCGCACACCTGCGGGTCCAGCGGCCCCCCCGCCGAACCCATGACACCCATGGTCACTTTCATCTCAGTCCGATTCCCTTCCGCCGGCCGCGCCACCATCACCACCCCCTCCCGGCTTCTTCGACTGCCACTCCGCCAGCACCCGGCCGATCTCCGCGTCTGCCTTGGCCGTGGCCTCCTTCACGGTCGCCTTGCCGCCCCAGATCCCGTCCAGAGCCCGCTGCAGGCTCTCGACCACCTCGTTCCATCCAGGAATGTTCGGCGGCATCCTCCCGTAGTTAATGGCCTCCACAAAGACCTTGCGGTCGTAAGGAACCTTCTCCGCCAGGAAGGGTCCCTCCGCCACTGAGCGCCGGGGGGGCATCTTGCCAGTCTTCTCTGCCGTCCTCTTCTCCACGTCAGGGCTCAGCAGGAAGGTCAACAGCGCCCACGCCTCGTCGGGCAACTTGGTCTTGGCTGAGATGGCGTAGTTCTCGGTGCCCAACAGCGACGCCTTCTGTTTGCTCGGCCTCGAGGCAGCCAGCAAGTTGGTGTTGTTGTAGTTCTCCCCACCCAAGACCCACGCTTTCTGTCTGCCCTCGGGCAGGGGCGCCACCTCCCACACCAGGTCCGGCATGCGCTCAAACTCCTGCACATCCCACGGGCCGCTCATGTACATTGCCACGCGTCCCATCTTGAAAAGCTCCCGGCTGCCGCGCCGCTCGTCCTCCACGCTCGCCGGCGTCACGTGGTCCTTCATCTTCAGGTCGAGCAGGAACTGCAGCGCCCCGCGCGTCTCAGGCGAACTCAACATGCTGCGCTTCTTGTCGGCGCTGATCACTTCCCCGCCGTTCTGCCACACCCAGGGGTAGATGCGCGCGCCCCAGAAGTCTATGGCGCAGCCCCACTGGTCCGTCACTTGGTCCCCGTTGGTGTCCTTCGTCAGCGCCTTGGCGGTGTCGCGGAAGTCCGTCCAGGTCCACGATCCGCCCTTTCCCGGGTAGGTCACGCCCGCCCGGTCGAATAGCGTCTTGTTGTAGAAAAGCGCGTAAACGGACGCGTACCGAGGCAAGGAGTAGAGGCGCCCGTCCACCCGGCATAACTCAATCAGGCCAGGGTAGAAATCCTCCAACTGTAGTTTCTCGTCTCCCTCCGCGCGCGCCGTGATATCCATCAACTGCCCCGCAGCCGCGAACGGCACGAAGTAGGCGCCGTGAATGGACATCACGTCCGGCGCCGTGCCCGCCGCGAGTTTGGTCTGCAGCCCCTGCATGGCCTGCTGCGAGGGGTCGTTGGTCAACTTGACCTTGATGCCCGGATGCCCCTTCTCGAACTCCGTCGCTAACTGCTGGTTCCAGGCGTACTCCTCCGCCGGAGACCAGGTGAACCACCACAACGTGCGCTCCGGGGCCGGCTTCTTCGCGCACCCAATCACCAGCGCCCCAAGCAACACCGTGACACCCAACAAGACAACAACCACTGCGCCGCGCAAATGCCGACTGCGACTCACTTTCTACTGTTCGCCTCCCGATGCCTGCTGCAATGTCGAGACTATGGGCAGCCTCACCCGGAACACCGAGCCCTTGCCCAACTCGCTGTCTACCGTTATCTGCCCGCCGTGACCCTCCACCGCCTGCTTGATGATGCGCGTCCCCAGCCCCGTCCCCCCCCGCTTGGTGCTGATCGCCCTATCGGTGAAAAGACTCCGGCGCACCTCTTCCGTCATCCCGCGGCCGGTGTCCCGCACCTCAATCAGTATGTGCCGGCCCTCTGGAAACTCTCCCTGCTCGCGCGCGCCAAGCCGTACGCTGACCTTGCCCCCCCGCGGGGCCTCCGGAATGGCGTTGTTGACCAGGTTATAGACCGCGCTGTAGAGCCGCCGCTCATCAATCAGCGTCTCGGGCACGTCGGCCAGGTCGGTCTCTAGGGATACGCCGGCTTGCTGGGCCACCACCTGCAAGTCCCGGGCCACCTCTTCCACCACCTGCCGCACGTCCCCCGGCTGCAACTGCGGCGGCGACACAATCCCTTTCACGCAGTCCGCAATCTCGCGCACCCGCGCCTGCACGCGCGCCGCCCCCTCCTCCACCATATCCATCCCCTCGGGCACGAACCCCACAAACACCACCGTCCGCTCCTGGCACTCCTCCGCCTCGCGGGGGTCAGCGCGTTTGGCCAGTTCCACCAGCCGCCCAAAGTCCTCGAGGAACTTCGGATACCAGTCCTTCAGCGTCGCCGCCGTGCTCACCAGCGGCGTCACCATATTCTTCACGTCGTGGCTGATATCGCCGATCATCTTGGTCACGACCGCCAGCCGCGCTTCCTCCTGCAGCCTCGCCGACTCGATGGCGATCGCCGCCTGCCCCGCCAGGATCTCCAGCACGCCCACGTCCTCCGCGTCGAACTCGCCCTGGTGCTTGTTGAGCACCTGCATCACGCCGATGCAGGTGCCCTCCGTCGTTTTCAGCGGCACCGTGACCATGTTATAGGTCAGGTAGCCGATCTCCTGCCCAACGTCACGACGGTGCTTCTCCTCCTTGGCCATGTCGTGGCTGACCTTGCCATCGCCGGTCGAGAAGACCTCGCCCGCGATGCCCTGATCGGACTCCATTTCCATGCCGGTCAGGCCGGTCGACTTCTCGCCCACGACGTAGCGGAAGACCAACTTGCTCTTCGCCTCGTCGTAGAGGATTATCGAGCCCGCCCCGGCGCCGACCACGTCCAGCGACACCTGGAGGGCCCCCCGCACCACGTCTTCGCTGCGCGTCTTGGTGGAGAGCGCGGCGCTGATGCGCCTTACCGCCTCCAACTCGCGGCGAAGGCGCTGCGCCTCCGTCGCGGAACCGTCGTTGTCGCCTGTGCCCACGCCCTTCAATCTAGGCTATCCGCCGCACCTAGGCAACCGGCCGCGGGCGAGCCAGGTGAGTCTGTCTCAAAACCTCGGGATCACCGGGGCAATACATGCCTCGGCGCGCGGGGCGTCGGCACCGGTGTGGACAGACGCGCAGCGCGCGCCAAAACGTAGGGGCCGCAGGCTTGCCTCGGCCCGCCCCGCCAAAGGCGGGGCGCCGGCAAGAGGCGCCGGTGATCAACCTAGCCGCTACTCCGGCTGCGCCAATCCCCCCCGCCTCTCGGTAGCGTCGGCGTTTGCCCTGCTCTGTTGAAAACACTGGGCGGCCAACGGCGAGGGCTGTAGCGTCCGGCGTCTCTGCCGGACGTTCTGCGCCCGGGACAGAGTCCGGGCGCCACATTTCAGTGTTATCGCGTCGGGAGTGCTGCTGTGGTAGAGCCCCTCCAACAGAATAGGTTTAGCCCGGACCCATGATTGAGGCCGGGCGTGGAGCCGCCCCTGACCCATCGGGCTTGCTGTTGACGCCTGCGCGGGGCCGTGCTATAGTGCTTCTAATCGCGGGGTGGAGCAGTCTGGTAGCTCGATGGGCTCATAACCCATAGGTCGCAGGTTCGAATCCTGCCCCCGCAACCAATTTCAAAGACGCCCGCTCCCGCGGGCGTCTTTGGTTCAGGCTCCTGCATCGCCGGCGGCAGCGGCACCCCCACCCGAGGGCCGGCTCACGCGGGGCTAACGCTCTCCTCTTGCCCCAGGAGGTGGCGGGGGGCCGTGCTCGTGGCCCTTGCGCGGACCGGGGGGCCGCTCGTGCCGGGCGCGCTCAAGTGCCTTGATCCCTTCCCGGTACCTGCGCTCTTGGTTCTTGTCTAGGACCTGTACGATCTCCCGGTCCATCAGCGTGAGCTGCTCGTCAATGCGGGGGCGAGTCTCGTCCCTGATTCTCTCGACCTCCCCCATCCGTCGGGTGAGGATGGCCTCGATCTGTTGCGCCTGCTGTGCGGATAGGTCCAGGTCTTTCCGCATCTTCTCTACTATCATCCCAGGTGCCCGTTCCGGGTGCCCCATCACGCTGAACATGCGTACACGAGTCGCGTGGCGCGTCAGGACGGTGACCCCGGCCGCGCCGATGGCTATCCCGCAGACAAGGATGAAGAGCCCGAGCAGGGCGCGGCGCCAGCGCCGGCGCTTCCCAGGGCGCGGCGCGGGCGGCGGGGGGCCCACATTGTCCGTGCTCAAGCCCCCGCTCATAACACCCACCACGGCAGATCGCTCAGTGTTGTCATTAGTACCTGCGGCCAGGTGTCGCCACTGGCAAGCACGATCACTATCGCCGCAATGGCGGCGGCGGCGGACGAGGCCGCTACCCATGTCAATGGGTCGGCCCTCTCCTCAAGGGGGGCGCGCTTTGCCCAAAGCGCGGCCATCACGCGGCCGGCGACGTCCACCTGCGGCGGCCTCTCCGCCCGCGCTCTCAACACCAGCCTCGAAAGCCTTTCCTCCTCGTTCATCGGCCCGCCTCCTTGCCGGCCTTCTCCAGCAACCGCCTTAACTTCCGCCTCGCGCGCCAGGTCTGTACCTTTACCATCGACTCGCTCCACCCCGTGAGTTCACTTGTTTTCTCCACGCTATGTCCCTCAAGGTAGCGGAACGTCAGAACCAGCCGATCGCGGGGCGGCAGTTGCTCCAGCAGTCGGTGCACCAGTTCAGCGGCGTCCTCCGGCGCCATGTCATTGACAGACTCCTCGGGTACCTGATGCCATTCCTGCAGCGGGATGGTCCCAAGAGCCCGCTCCCGCTTCTGCTGCTTCCAGTAGCGGTAGCCAACACGGGTGGCGATGCGGGCCAGCCAGTGGGCCAACGCCGCCTTGGCCTGGTAAGTAGGCAGCTGCTTGTACGCTTCGACGAATACCTCCTGAACGAGATCCTCATGTGTGTCGGGGTCCCTTGAGAACCGCCACATGATCGCTGACACGTGCTGCTGGTAGCGTTCCACCAGTCGCCGGTAGCCCTCACCGTCGCCGTTTTGACAACGGCGGATATCCTCCAGGTCCGCCTGCAGGCCATGGCTCGTGTCCTCTAGATACATGGTGTGCGCACTTGCGGATAGGTTACACGATGAGGGCCCCATTTTCCACAGATTGCGCCGCTTTGCGCCTGAGGGCGGCGTGTCTTGTGGGCCCCCCCCACGCGGAGAAAGAACGTCCCTCACCTGTAACGTGCAAGCAGATCAGTCCACTTGCCAGGCGAACCCGTAGAAAGGAGCGGAGCAACATCAAGAGCACGTGGTTATGGACCGGAATGCTAGCGACGCTCGGTTTGACGCGGTTAGGGACGATGTGGGCGGGGCACGCCGAGGAGCAGGCGTCCGGACCTCGGTGGATGCATCCCGGTTGACGGATAGCGCAGCGGCTGCAGTAACTGGCCGACGAGCAGCGTGCACAGGTAGAGGCCAAGCGCGAGGCGCTGAAGGCGCAGGGCGCCTCTCGGGAGGAAGTCCGCGCCGCTGTCAGAGGGCAATGCTTGGACAGTGGAGTATCGAGGCGGCGCAACGATATGGTGACCACCTCCCTGCCGACAAGCAGGTGGTGGCTACGTCCGCTCGAAGGCTTGCGTCGCCCGCCAGTTGGTGGCGGGCGACATCGCTGACCGCGAAAGCCCTCTCAAGAAGGGAGGTGTGACAAGATGTGGAGGCACCGCTCAGTTGTGCTCGCAGTGGCCGTGTGTGTGGTCATTCTGGCAGGCCTGGTAACCTTCGCCGTGGCGCAACCAGGCCCGCCGGGCGGCTACCCGCAAGGAGGCGGGAGAGGTCCCGGCATGGGGGGCCAGCAGGCGAGGCCCGCAGCGATCGCTGTGACGGCACAGGCTGTGTTCGTGGTGTCTGGGTCGAGGCTCTACAAGTTCGACGCCAACACCCTCGAGTTGATCGCGCACACTGAGATTCCCGCGCCGCAGCAACCGCCCGGCACCCCCCAGTGGTGATGGCTCGACTGAGTTAAGCGGGTCCGGGCCGTGGGCGAACATGGCCCGGACCCCCCACCCCCCAATTGCCTCGCAGTTAGCGGAGAGACCGCCCGGACCGGGAACGATCGTGAGCAGTGGAGAAGGCGAAATCAATGGCGGTGCCGGTCCTGATCCTGGCGACAGTCGCCGCCGTACGGCGGGTAGAAGAGGTCATCAGCAAACGGGCCTACTGGCACTGAGAGCGGCTGGGAGTAGGTTGTCGTGGACACCGCTCAGACGCGGTACCGCGGGCACAAGGGCAGCCAGATCAGCGCAACCTAGACTAAGCCGGGCACACCTGGGGCAGGCCATGTGTAACCTTTTGGGAGGGGCCTCCACTACATGAACGAGGCCGGCATGTCGGCAGGACACAGCCGGCGAGATGTGAGCGCAGAGCGCGGGAGGTTAGGATGATGAGAACCTGGCGCATTTGGGTGCGTATGTTGGCTTTGCCGTTCGTAGCGGGGTTGGTTGCAGCCTCCTTCTCAGGCTGTGCTAGGGCGAGGCAGCCTGCCGCCGGAGGCACAACGGGCGGACCCGGTGGCGCCGGGGGGACAGAGTCCCGCCAAGGCGGCGGAGGGGGCCCGATGGGCGGGCCCGGTGGCGCGGGGGCTGGGGCGAGAGAGTCCCGCCAAGGCGGCGGCGGGGGTGACCGCGCCCAGATGAGAGCACAGATGGTAGATCGCATGATCCAAAGTGCCGAACTCAACGACGAGCAGGCTGGGGCCGTCAGGGCGGCACTGAAGGCCAAGGACGAGGCTCGCCAGGCTCTCACCGAGGAACTGACCAGTCTCCAGCGCACGGCAAACAAGAGCGGCCCAACTGAGCAAGAACTTCAGCAGGCACTGGAGGCCTACCGGGGGGCGCTCGCCCGCTACCAGGAGAAGTTGCAGGCGGCGGACGCTGCCTTAGCGAAGCAGTTGCCACTAAGCGCACAGGCGCGCTGCACGTCGTTGGGGATTATGGAGAACGGATTAGGCATGATGGGCATGAGAGGCGGGGCTGTGGGCGGACGTGGAGGCGGGCCGGGCGGGTCCCAGCGACCGGAGCAAGGGGCTCGCAGAGGGGCTGAGTGAAGAAGAGCGCTGGATGGTCACCGATCTGGTCCAACCCCGCCAGAGGCGGGGACGGGCAGTCTGGGGTAGAGTGGTGGTCGGCTAGCCCGCGTATGGGGAACAACGCCTACGGGAGGCCAAGAGCGAGTTGGTCGGCATGCGCCGGCTGAGGAAGCAGACGCTGTGGACGCTCGTGAGCCTGCTACCGCTCATCGGGCTGTGCGGGGTGCTTGTGTACGGCTATGTGATTCGCCCCCGGCTCCAGCAGCGGGACACCCGAGCGCCGTCTCGCAACGCGCAGCTGAGACAACGCGGGCGGGAAGCAGGCAGGCAAGGGCAGCCCGGGGCGCGCCTCAGCGAACCCGACCGGGCTGCAATCAGAGCGCGGATGGTCGCCCGGCTGCTGGAGCAGGCACAACTGGGCGACGCCCAGAAGGAGCCCGTGAAGCAGGCGCTGGCCGCGAAAGAGGAGGCGCGCCGGGTGTTGACGGAGCAACTGAACAACCTGCGCCAGACGGCCCAGAAGAGCAGGGTTACAGAACAGGAATTGGGGCAGGCGTTGGAGGCGTATAGGGCGGCGCTGGCCCAATATCGGGAGAGGATGGAAGCGGCTGATGCTGCACTTTTGAAGCAGTTGCCGCTGAGCGCACAGGTGCGCTGCACGTCTTTGGGTATTCTGGAAAATGGACTAGGCCCAATGGGCATGAGAGGGCGTTTCGCAGGCGGCCCGCCGCAGGGCGGCCAGGGCGGTCCGGGAGCACAGGGCGGCTCGCAAGGGTTTGGAGGTCGAGGAGCGCGGGGCGGGGGTTCGTAGATGATGCACGACGCGATTTGTGGATGCGCTCGCGCATAGCGTAGGCGCGAGAGTAGGTTAGAGGTGAGAATGTGAGACGCATTCTGAGACGCATGAGGATAATCATTGTGGTTGTGGTGTTGCTGCTGGGCGCGGGGGGTTTTTGGGTGCGGGGACGTTTGGGTCGCAGCCCCGCCGAGCCAAAGGCGCGGGTCATGACTGTGCAGCGCGGCACGGTGCGCAAGACCGTGACCGCTGACGGCACCATCAGGCCGTTGTCGAAGGTGGAGGTGAAGTCATACGCGGGCGGCATGGTGGACGTCTTGGCGGTAGAGGTAGGCGACAAGGTCAAGGCCGGAGATCTGATCGCAAAGATTGACCCCACGGATAGCCAGACGGCTTACGATCAGGCGGCGGCTGACCTGACCGTGGCTCAGGCGAGGCTGTCGCAAGCGCGGGACCAGTCCGCGGTGCAGCCGCAACTAAGCCGAGCCAGCATCGCGCAGGCGGAGATCGGTTACACTTCGAGCCTTAAGGACGTCCAGCGGCTTCGGAACGTCACCCAGCCGCAGGCGCGGGTTCAGGCGAAGGCGACCCTGGACAAGGCCACGGCCGCGGTGGAGTCGGCGCAAAAGGATTTGGAGCGCCTACAGGAGGTAACCCAGCCGCAGGCACGCGTGCAGACGGCTACCTCCTTGGACAAGGCGAAGGCCGATCTGAACGTGGCGGAGAAGGAACTGGAGCGGTCGAAAGGGCTGAAAGACGAGGGGCTCATTCCGCAGAGCGAGTTGGAGACGGTGCAGAGCAGGTACGAGGCGGCAAAGGCGGCTTTTGCCGTTGCTCAGCAGCAGTCTGACACACTAGCCACGAGTCAGGCGGCAGAGCTGCGCAGTGGTCAGACGCGCGTGGAGCAGGCTGAGGCAGATCTCACCAGCGCGACGGAACGGTGGAGGACGCTGGATGAGGATCAGGCGGCGGAGTTAGAAGTCGCGCAGGGGCGGGTGGCGCAGGCCGAAGCAGGCTTGGAGAGCGCCCGCGCGCAGGGGGTGCAGCAGAAGGTGCGCCAGGCGGATGTAGCAAGCTCGAAAGCGACGGTGGACCGGGCACAGGCTCAGGTGCAAAACACCAATACGATGCTGGGATACACGACGGTCACTGCGCCCAGGGATGGGGTTATCCTCCAGAAACTCGTCGAGCAGGGAACCATCGTCGCCTCCGCCGGTCGCGCCTCAGTCACCGGGGGGACTACGCTCGTCCTGCTGGGCGACATCTCGAGGATGTTTGTGGACGTACAGGTGGATGAGTCCGATGTTGCCGATCTGGCGGTTGGGCAGGCGGCCCGAATGACAGTGGACGCGCTTCCTGACGACGCCTTCGCGGGAGTAGTCAGGCGCGTGGACCCGCAGGCTGTGATCCAGCAGAACATTGCGACGGTGTTGGTCACGGTCGAGATAACGGACCGGGATCCGCGGCTGCTGCCTGGTATGACCACCACCTGCGAGTTCACGGTCAAGCAAGTGGAGAACACGCTTTACCTCCCGAGTAGTGCACTTCAGAGGGTGGGTGACGGCTACGCGCTGACCGTGCGGGAGGATGAGCGGAACGTCCAAGTCCCGGTGGAGGTCGGCCTGGTCGGGGACGAGACGACGGAGATTCTGGAGGGAGTGCGCGAGGGCGCCGAGGTAGTGTTGTCGGGCTTGTCGGCGGCGCCAGGCGGCGAGAACAGCGATCGGGCACAGCGGGCACGCGCGATGGGTCAGCGAATGGGCGGCGCCGGCGGGTTCCTGCGTAGCGAGACCCCTCAGGGAGGTGGCCCTCCTGGGCCTCCCCATCCGTGACCGTAAGGGCAGCGATGCGTTTCTTGCGTAGCGAGACCCCTCAGGGAGGTGGGCCGCGATGAACTTGTCGGAATCACTAAGAGTGGCCTTTGAGGGCCTGGCGGCGAACCGCTTGCGTTCTGCGCTGACGATGTTGGGGGTCATCTTCGGTGTTGGGGCAGTCATCGCCGCTGTTTCCATGACAGAAGGCGCCAAGGCGGCCACGCTCAAGCAATTCTAGCGTTTCGGCACCAACGTGCTCACGGTGCTGTCCGGCCCCGAGCGCAGGGGCGGAGTGCGTAGCGCTGTTGGGTCGGCACAGGACCTGACCACGGAGGACGCTCGGGCCATCGCTGAGCAATGTCCCAGCGTGGTGGCTGTCGCGCCGCAGGTCAGTACCTCGGCACAGATGAAGGCAGGAAACCAGAACACCAATACGCGCGTCATCGGCACCACGGAGGCTTTCCCCTCGATCCGGGATATTACCATGTCCGAGGGGACGTGGTTCAGCGCAGCCGACGTCAAAGCGCGTAGCAAGGTCGCGGTATTGGGGCCCACGGTGGTGGAGGAGTTGTTTGGTGCCGGTGCTTCGGTGGCGGGCAAGCAGATGAAGATCAAGAGCGTGACCTTCCGTGTCCTGGGCCAGTACAAAGCGAAGGGTGAAGCGGGCGGCCCATTCAGCCAGGATGACCAGGTCATGGTGCCCCTTACCACGGCGATGTTCCGGCTTATTGGGCGAAGCGGAACCGCCCTGGCGGAGCGAGACAGCGTGAACACGGTCGACGTGCAGTTTGCGGATATGAAACTGGCTGACCAAGCCCGGGGAGAAGTGGAGGAACTGCTCCGGGAGCGCCACAAGATCCGGCCGGGGGCGGAGGACGACTTCCGCGTGATGTCTGCGGCCGATTTCATCGCCGGCGCGGAGGAAGCCAATCGCATCATGACGCTCCTATTCGGCTCGATCGCGGCCGTCTCCCTGCTGGTGGGTGGCATCGGCATTATGAACATTATGCTGGTGTCGGTGACAGAGCGGACGCGCGAGATAGGCTTGCGCAAGGCGATTGGCGCTACGCCGCGCGACATCCTACTCCAGTTCCTGATTGAGGCGGTGACCCTGAGCATGCTGGGCGGCGGCGTGGGGGTCGGGGTAGGGATTGGGCTCGCGTACGGCCTGCGGTTGATGAGCCTGAATACGGCGGTGTCCATACCGTGGGTCGTCATTGCCTTCTCGTTCGCTGCGTTCGTGGGCGTCTTTTTTGGGCTATTGCCCGCGCGGAAGGCGGCCACGCTGGAACCTGTGGAGGCGCTCCGTTATGAGTGAAGCAGTCGTGGTACGTGGAGTAGCGCGCTGGGCGAGAGCGGGTGCGGTGATGGCGATCGGCTGGTGCCTCTGCCTGCTAGCGCTGTGCGCAACTGTGGCATTGGGTGAGGAGACAAGCCCCGCGCCGCTTACCTTGCAGGACTGCCTGCGTATGGCGTTCCAAGACAGCCCGAAAGTTGCCAGTTCGAGGCTGGCGGTTGTTGGCGCGCAGGCGCAGTTGACCAGCGCCAAGAGCAGTTACTACCCGCAGTTGTCGCTGAGTGCGGCGGAAGGGACAGCGGGCGCAAGCGCCTCCGGCAGCGACGAGACCAGATGGCGGAACGAGGCAGACCTGAACCTCGGTCTAACGCTGTGGCGGAGCGGGCGGACAGAGAGCGTCCGCCAAAGCGACTTGCAGTTGCAGGTGGCCGAAGTGAACCGAGTGGACACCCTGCAAGGGCTGGTCCAGCAGGTCACCGTGGACTACTACAAGGTGCTGGCGTCCAAGGAGTTGCTGGGGGTGGCGGAGGCGGGTTTTGCTTCGGCGCAGCAGCATCTGTACC
Source organism: uncultured Armatimonadia bacterium (assembly GCA_964528605.1). Taxonomy (GTDB): domain Bacteria; phylum Armatimonadota; class Zipacnadia; order CAZGSV01; family CAZGSV01; genus CAZGSV01. The sequence goes on along the minus strand of CAZGSV010000052.1, from coordinate 6,435 downwards.
AGGTACAGACGCTCATCAAGTATGGCAGGACGGCAGACGTGGACATCTATGCGGCTGAGGTCGACCTGGCTCGTGCCGAACTTGATCTGATAAACGCGCGCAGCGGAGTGCAGTCCGCCTTGTCGGGGCTGAAGTTCACCCTGGGCGTTCCTTACACCACCGAATTGGATGTAGCCCCGGCTGAGGCGGGGCCCAGCGAGACGGTGCCAAGGCTGGAGGAGGCGGTGGACTTGGCGATGCGTGAGCGTCCGGACGTGCGAGCCGACCGCATGACGCTTGAGACTCGGAGCCTTGGCCTCACTCAGGCGAAGATAGGGCGCGGGCCGACGGTGGAGGTAGGCGGACGATTCGCGCAGCCCTATAGCGACTGGGATGCCGGAAACCACTCTTGGAGCGTGCTGGCGAATGTCTCCTGGCCGCTTTTCGACGGAGGGGCGAGGAAAGCGGGTGTCACCTCGGCGCAGGCGGCTCTGCAGCGGGCTGAGGTGGAACAGCGGCAGTTGGCCAACCAGGTGGCGCTGGATATTCAAAGCGCACTGATCGAGATCGAGCGCACTACCGAGAGTTTGAAGGCTACCGAGAAATCCGTGGCGGCCGCCCAGGCGCGGCTGCGCGCTGCGGAGGCCAAGTACAGCAAGGGTGTGGGCATCCTTCTGGAGGTGACGGACGCACGCGCGAGCCTGACCAGCGCGGCTGCAAGCCAGGTGCGCGCTGGCTTCGACCACCGGGTAGCACTGATCGCCCTCCAGCGGTCCATGGGGGTCCTGCCGTTGCCCGAGGCTGCCGTGAGTATCCCGTAGCGAGGTTAACGATGATCCAGACGACCGACCTGCACAAGGATTACCACATGGGCCGTGTCACCGTAGAGGCTCTGCGGGGCGTCACACTCACCATCGAAGACGGGGAGTTCGTGGCCATCATGGGGCCGTCGGGCTCCGGCAAGTCCACCTTCATGCACCTGATCGGAGCGCTCGACCGCCCGACGTCCGGGGAGTGCAATATTGACGGGGTCCAAATCTCAAGACTGAACCAGTTCGAACTCGCCCATCTGCGTAACGAGAAAATCGGCTTCGTCTTTCAAAGCTACAACCTGCTGGGACGTGCCACCGCCCTGCGCAATGTTGAGTTGCCCATGATGTACAGCCGCCGCCGTGGGGATGGCCGAGCCCGGAAGGAGCGCGCCCGCAAGGCGCTGGAAGCCGTCGGTCTCGCAGACCGGGTCAGCCATCGCCCGACGGAGCTCTCCGGGGGCGAGCAGCAGCGGGTCGCCATCGCTCGTGCCCTGGTCAACGACCCTGGAATCATCTTGGGGGACGAGCCGACCGGAAACCTCGCCACCGGACAAGGCGAGGAGGTCATGGCCATCCTGCAGCGGTTGAACCGAGAGGGCAGGACGGTGGTCATTGTGACCCACGAGGCCGACATCGCCCGCCACGCTCGGCGCATCATCCACTTCCGCGACGGGGTGATCGAGGAAGAACAGACCAACTAGAGCGGCCCGCAGGGCTTCGGCCGAGCGTGGAGCCCCGGCGTCGCGGCGTGCCGGGACTCCGGCACCAGGCGCTCTCAGAGGGCAATTTCGCCCCCCCGCCGGTGCTGCCCGCCAACGGGGGGGGTGTCCACTAGCCGCCCACACGTCGCACCTAGGGCCGCCGCAACCACCTCCAAAGATGCCCGCCCCCGCGGGCGCCTTTGGCCTTCCGCCGCTGCATCGTAGGCCTCGGTCCCCGCCTCACGGCTTACGGACGTGCGCAGGGCTGTGCTAGAATCCGTCGCGCGAGCGCAGCACCGCCCAACATCCAAGGACACCTCTGCGGCCGCACCGGATAAGGAGACCACAATGCCGAAGCCTCACCCCAAGCGCCTCAAGCGCGCCCTCTCCTTCCTCGGCATCCACTTCGACTTCCACGCCGGCAAGGACTGCACTGAGATCGGCAAGAACGTCACCCGCGAAATGGTGGAGCGCATCATAGACCTGGTGCACCCCGACTTCATCCAGTGCGACTGCAAGGGCCACCCCGGCCTCTCCAGTTACCCCACCAAGGTGGGCAATCCGGCTCCGGGCTTCGTGAAGGACGCGCTGCGCATCTGGCGCGAGGTCACGGCGGAGCGCGGCGTCGCGCTCTACATGCACTACTCCGGCGTCTGGGACACGGCGGCCGTGCGGAGACATCCGTCGTGGGCGCTCGTCAAGGCGGACGGCAAGCGCCACAAGGACCTCACCAGCGTCTTCGCGCCTTACGTGGACAAACTGCTCATCCCGCAACTTAGGGAACTGGCCGACGAGTACGGCGTGGACGGCGTCTGGGTTGACGGCGAGTGCTGGGCCACCGCCCCGGACTACAGCAAGAGAGCCCTAGAGGCATTCCGCGGAGACACGGGCATCACGACGGTCCCGCGCAAGCCGGAGGACCCGCACTACGCTGACTTCATGGAGTTCTGCCGCGAGGCCTTCCGCCGCTACCTGCGCCACTACGTGGATGAAGTCCATCGTACCAATTCTGACTTCCAGATCGCCAGCAACTGGGCGTTCTCGTCGCTGATGCCCGGGCGGGTCGCCGCCAATGTTGACTACCTCTCCGGCGACTTCTCCATGCAGGACAGCGTCAACGTGGCCCGGCTCGAGGCGCGCTGCCTCGCCAACCAAGGCAAGCCGTGGGACCTGATGGCCTGGGGCTTCAGCGGAAGATGGGAGGACCACGCGCGCAGCACCAAGTCGCCGGTGCAACTTCAGCAGGAGGCCGCGCAAGTGCTCGCTCTCGGGGGGGGCTTTCAAGCCTACTTCACGCAGAAGCGGGACGGGTCCATCAGCGATTGGCAGATGAGGGTGATGGCCGAGGTCGCGAAGTTCTGCCGCGCGCGCCAGGGTTTCTGCCATCGCGCGCAGCCGGTTCCGCAGATAGGACTTCTCTACTCCACCGCCGACTTCTACCGTAGGAACCGCAACCTGTTCGGCGCCGGCGCAGGGATACTGTCGCCGCTTTCCGGGATTCTCAACGCACTCTTGGAGTCGCAGCACTCCGTCGAGATTGCGTGCGAACACCACCTTGCGGGGCGCATGCGCGACTACCCCCTCATCGTCATCCCCGAGTGGGAGTACTTGCAGCCCGACTTCATCAAGGAGTTGCTCGCTTACGTGGCCGGGGGCGGCAGCCTGCTCGTCATCGGGCCGAAGGCGGTGGCGCTCTTTGATGAGGCGCTGCACCTCACCCTCGAAGGCGAGCCACACGAGCAGCCGAAGTGGCTCGAACACGACGGCGCCCTGGCCGGCGTGCAGGGGCTCTTCCAGCGGGCGGCCTCGGGCCCGAAGACCAAGCCGTTCGGAAGCGTCTATGCTCAGAACGACTTCACGAGCGAGGCCGAGACCGCAGCGGCCATCACCTCCTACGGCAAGGGCAAGATCGGTGCGGTCTTTCTGAATCTCGGCGAACGCTACCGCAGGGCAAAGGTGCCGGTCATCCGCGACTTCCTCAACGCCCTCGTCGGCGAGCTCTTCCCGCATCCCTTGGTCGAGGTCACCGGCTCTCACTTCGTTGACGTGGTGGTCAATCGCATTGGCGGCAGACTCGCCCTCAACCTCCTCAATACGGCCGGCCCTCACCACGACTCGAGCATCTACGTCTACGGCGAGGTCCCTCCCGTTGGCCCCTTGAGCGTCAGAGTGCGCACCGGAGAGAAACCCAGCAAGGTGACGCGCCAACCGGCCGGGGAGGAGATGCCCTTCGAGTTCGACAAGGGCGCGGTCCACCTCGCGGTGCCACGCCTCGACATTCACGACATCATTGTGCTGGAGTGATGGCCGGGATGAGATATCGCACTCTTGGCAAGACCGGGCTGAGCGTGTCGGAGATTTCCCTCGGGGCCGCGTGGCTGTCCGGCGCTCCAGGGGATTTCGATCGCGGCATTGCCGCCGTTCGCCGCGCTCTCGACCTGGGCATCAACTACATTGACACGGCCCCCTCCTACGGCAACAGCGAGGAAGTCCTGGGGCACGCGCTCGAGGGCGTTGACTCTCCTGTGATCCTCTCAACAAAACTCGGCGGCCGCCCGCAGCCCTTCAACCCCAAGGACAAGGCCGCGCTGATGCAGTCGGTCGAGGAAAGCCTGCGCCTTTTGCACCGGGACCACATTGACATCCTGATGATCCACGAGCCCGACCGGCCCAAGCAGTATGACTGGTGGGAGGACTACGAGAACTTCACCGGCCCGGTGACCGAAGTCCTGCACCAACTCAAGCGAGACGGAACCATCCGCTTCACCGGCCTCGGGGGCACCACGGCCTACGAACTCGCGCACCTCATCAACACCGGCAGGTTCGACGTCGTGCTCACCGCCTTCAACTACTCGCTCCTGTGGCGCGAGGCTGCGATCGCCGTCCTGCCTGCCGCTAAGGCTCAGAACATGGGCATCGTCATGGGTTCGCCCCTCCAGCAAGGCGGCCTCTCGCGCCGCTATGACGACGAGGTGAATCACGGCGCACGGTGGCTGAGCCCTCCGCGCCGCAAGCAGTATCAAGCGCTCTACGCATTTCTGGATGAGATTGGCTTGCCCATCACCGAGGCTGCGATGCGCTTCGTCATCTCCAACCCGGACATCTCGTGCGTGCTCACGGGCCCGCGCACTGCCCGAGAGGTCGAGGAGAACGCCGCCGCCGTTGAGAAGGGCCCTTTGCCCCCGGACCTCCTTAAGCGGCTCGACGACATCGCCGCCCTGGTTCCTTTCCGCCCGTTCGAGGAGCCCTTCGGCCTGCCCTTTGGGCGTGAGTACAAGGGCCCCGGCTGGGCGGCCTGACCTTCTCAGGCGCGTGCGCCGATGAAAGCCGCCATCGTTGAGCGCCCCGGCGTGCTCGCCGTGCGGGAGATTCCCATGCCCGTGGCCGGTGAGTACGACGCGTTGTGCGAACTCCTCTACGGCGCGACTTGCAGCGGCACCGACCTCCACCTCCTCCATGGCCGCTTCCCCTGGCCGGTTCGCTACCCCACCGTGCTCGGCCACGAGAGCGTCGGGCGCGTCATCGAGGTCGGCGCCAAGGTTCGCCACTTCCAGGTGGGCGATCTCGTCACCCGCGTCGGCGCACCGGCCATTGACGAAATCAGCGTCAATTGGGGCGGCTTCGCCGAGTACGGGATCGCCCGCGACCATTGGGCGGCGAAGGAGGACGGCCGCCCGCGAGAGGAGTGGAACGCGTTCCGCGTGAATCAGCACGTCCCCGAAGGAATAGACCCGCGCGCGGCCACGCTGATCATCACTTGGCGCGAGACGCTGAGTTACCTCACCCGCATGGGCTTCGGCGCGGGCGCAAGTCTGCTGGTCATAGGCTCCGGCGGCAACGGCCTCGCCTTCACTGCTCACGCCCGCAACCTCGGCGCCTCTCGCGTCGCCGTCATTGGCAGCGCAGGGCGGGAGCAAGTGGCGCGCGCCGCCGGCGCCCGCGATTACTTCGACTACAAGGCGGATGCGCTCGCTGCCGCGGTCAGCGACTCCTGTCCCGAGGGTTTCGACTTCATCATTGACGCCGTCGGCAAGAAGGGAGCGCTCGATTCGGCGCTGCCCCTGTTGAAACCAGGCGCCACCGTCGGCATCTACGGGATTGACGACTTCGGCGCCTGTCTGCTCAACCCGGCGCACGCTCGCGGGTCCTTCACCTTCGCGAACAACGGCTACGACGAAGAGGAGACCCACGACCGCGTCATCGCTTTCATCCAGCGGGGCAAACTGGACGCCCGCCTGTGGCTCGATCTTGAGTCGCCTTACCCGCTAGAGCGGCTCGCTGACGCTCTGGACGCCGTCGCGCAACGCAAAGCGGTCAAAGCCCTGGTCCAACTCTCGTCCCGCTGAGAGCAGGGCGCGCCGCGTCACTCCTGCGGCGGCGCCGCCCACGGCTGGCGCCGGTATCCCCGGATCTCCGCTCGGCTCTTGAGCAACGGGTAGATGTAAGTCTGGACGAGACCGGGTCCCGGACCCGAGCTGCCCGGTTCCTCCGGCCACGGCAGCGACGGGTAGGCCTCGTGCAGGTGGGAGTACCAGTTGAAGGTGCTGATCCCATCGGCGCCATCCTCGTACATCCGCAGCGCGGTCGTGCATAGGAGGTCCTTGTAGAGCGCCAGCGCCTTCCGGTCCTTTGGCTCCACCGTGATGTACATCTCGTGTATCCCATGCTCCCACGCCGCCAGCGGCCATAGCGTCGGATACACGCCCGTCTCCGTGCCCTCGGCAAGCGCCGCGAATTCCCCGGTGAGGGGCATGCCCGGCAGCGAAGCCAGGAACAGCGAGGGGCATATGTAGTCCACGAGCCCCTCCGCCAGCCACGTCCTCACGTCCAGCCCCAGTTCGCGGCACGAGGCATTCGTCGGCTTCTGGTCGTAGTAGATGCCGGGGAAGATGAACGGGTCGGGCTCGCTGTCGAGCGACGGCCCCACGCGCGCGCCCAGCAGC
>CAZGSV010000051.1:0-22945 GCA_964528605.1 uncultured Armatimonadia bacterium | reverse complement strand
ACTTGTTCGCATATGAGGGTTCGAACGCCGGCTGGCACGATCCGGTCTATAACATCGCGACTGGCCTGGCGTATTCGCCCGATCTCAGAGAGTTCATTGACCTGACGCCGGACGCGCCCCTGCTGAAGAGCACGACGCCGGGCGACTATCACACCTGGCGCTATTCTCACTGGACGCTCGTCGGCGAGCAGTTGTTCGTGTATTGGGAGGCGGCGCGCCCGAACAACACGAATGAGGTTCGGGTGGCGATTTACGATACGAGGACGGGGCGGCCCGGGGTGGTCTCAACCGGAGCATAGGGGCTACCGGGGGAGCGCGTTTCCCAGGGATTGAGCAACCCGCACAAGGGAGAGTGACGCATGGCGCGGGAATGGTGGCAAGAGCCGGTGCGGATGATGAGGGTGGACTACGCGCCCGATTGGGAGAGCCTGAAGGACTTGGACCTCGAGGAGGCGGCGCGCAGCCATAAGGAGGACTGGCAGGTCAACTGCGAATGGGTGGTGGGTTCCTTTGGCTGGGACGGGTGCGGGCATCTGACGTCGTTCCGGTCAGAGCACTTCAAGCAGTGGCCGGGGTTGGAGGGGTTCGACTATCTGAGGAGTTACGTGCCGCACGCGCACCATTACGGGATCCGCGTGCTGTCCTACCTGAACATGCACTGGTTCACGGAGGAGTTCGCGCGGGAGCATCCCGACTGGGAGCAGATAATGAGCGATGGGCGGCCGCGAGGCGAGGCGTATCCCTTGTACGACAAGGGACGCACGTTCTGCGTCAACGGCGGGTGGCGCGACTGGGCGTTCACCATGATGCAGGAGGCGATGAGGACCGGGATTGACGGCGTGTTTCTCGACGGGCCGGTGGTGTTTCCCGACTGCTGCTATTGCGCGGCGTGTCAGGCGCTGTTCGAGGAGCAGTACGGGCAGCGCATTCCCAAAGAGGATTGGACGGACCCGCTGTGGCGGCGATTCGTTGACTTCCGCGAGGACTCGCTGGCGCGCTTCTTGGGGGACGCGCGGCAGAAGGTACAGGAGGTCAATCCGGAGGGCGTGGTGTTTCTCAACGGCGGGAGTTGGGTGCCGGGAGGGTGGCGGGTGGCGAGGGACATTCAGAAGTTGGAGCCGTACCAGCATTTCAGCGGCGCCGAGGCCTTCTTTCACTATCACCGCGAGCACAACCTCTACATGTATTCGATGGCGGGGAAGTACCTGCGGGCGAGCAGCAATCCGGCGATCGTGTTCGTGCACTACATGAATGGGGAGTGGCACTACCGGCTGATGCCGCCGAGGGAGATGCAGTTCGCGATTGTGCAAACGGTCGCCTCGGGCGCCAATCCGTGGCTGGCGATCATCCAGTCATCGCTGAAGTCGCAGCCGGACGGGCACGAGGCGCCGGGGGAGATCTTCGGCTTCTTGGAGGCCAACAAGGCGTACTACACGGGGATGCGGAGCGTGGCGGAGGTGGCGCTGCTGTTCTCGAGCCGGACGGCGCAGAACTACCTCTCGCGCTTTGGCGAGTTGTTGGGGAAGCCGGGATCGGGCAGAGAAGAGAACCTGATGGTGGACTCGAAGGGGGAGACGATCGTCGAACTCACGGCCCGGAAGCGCCAGTGCGAGAACCTGCTGACGGCGGCGTACGAAGGTTACTTCCGGGCGCTCACGCGGGCGCACGTTCTCTTCGACATCATCATGGATCAGGACCTGACGAACGGCAATTTGACGCGCTACCAGGCGCTCGTGCTGCCGGATGGAACGTGTCTCTCGCGCGAGGGCGCAAGCGCGGTTCGGCAGTTTGTGGAACGAGGGGGGGCGCTGCTCGCCTCGTTTGAGGCGGGGTTCTACGATGATCAGGGTGAGTTCAGCGAGGCGCTCCTCGAGGTGCTGGGGATTGAGGCGGTGGAGGGGGCATTTCCGCCAGGAGTGTCCGACAACTATCTCGAGGCGACGGAGGACCACTGGGGCTTCGCGGCGGGCTGCCTGATAGAGCGAGGGCCGTACGCGATGAAGGTGAAGGCGCGGAGAGGGGCGTGGACGCCGGCGAGGTTCCGGATTCCGGTGGGCCGCTCTTATGTGGCGCTCAAGGGATTGAGCGAGTATCCGGCGCTGCTGGTGAGTGAGTACGGGGGGGGCAAGGTGGTGTACTTCCCCGAGGCGATGGGGGTGTTTGTGGGAGACTACCGGATGCCGACGGCGGAGGCGCGGCTAGCGGAGGCGATGAAGCACCTGCTGCCGGAGCCGATGATAGAGGTGCGCGCGCCGAAGACGGTGAGCGTGGACGCGTATCGGATTCAGCAGTCACAGGCGCTTACGATTCACCTGGTCAACAACACCGTAGATGGGCGTGCGGTGACCGAGTTCCTGCCGGTCGCCGACATAAGCATCAGCGTCCGGACGCCGACGCGGCCCGCGAAGGTCTTCGCGCTGCGGGAAAAGGAGAAGGTCACGTTCTCCTGGTGCGACGGGCAACTCGAGATCAGGCTGCCGAGGCTGACCATGTACGAGGTCATTGTGGTCGAGTAGCCCGGCTTCACGGCGCGATGCGGCGGGCGCCTGCTACGCGGGCAACAAGGTCATGGTGGTCTCGCCGTCTTGGAGGGCGGGGCTTTCGGCAACGAGGCGGAGGATGCCGGGGGTGCGGCCAGCGCGGAGGACGATGCGGCCCCTACCCGCTCGGGTGACTAGGCCGGGCACGCCGCCGACGCCGAAGAAGGTCGCGCCGCCTTCCTTGCCGTCCAGATAGGCGCGGAAGGAGACAGGGCGAACTGCCTCGGGCACCGGCGTGCCGTCCTCGTCGACGATGGTCGCGGTCACCAGGGTGATGTCGGTGCCGTTGGCGGGGAGTTCGGGGTGGAGCGTCTCGAGGCGGATGGCGCCGGTTCTGCCGGTGGGCTTGGCGGTGCGCCTCTCGTCGCTGATCTCGCGGCCGTCGGCGGTGCGCGCCACGGCGCGCAGGACGCCAGGCTCATAGGACACTTGCCACACGAAGCCCTCCGAGGCGGAGCGGCGGCCGAGCGGCTTGTCGTTGAGGAAGAGTTCGACGGCAGACTGGTTGCAGATGACGAAGACGGATTCCGGCTTCAGCCCGGCAAGAGCCGCGGTGAAGGCTTCGCGCAGGCCGGGGTGAAGCGGCGCCTTCTCGGGTGAGTCGCTGAGCATCCACGTGAGGAAAGGCTCGAAGTGGGCGTCGCCGTTCTTGAGGCCGGTGCGCGTCCAGTGGCCGACGATGTGAATGAAAGGCTGGTTGCTCCAGCGCGCCCGAATCGCCAACGCAGCCGCCTTGGGGAAGCGCCAGGCATCGAAGACGCCGGACTTCTGAAGCGGCCAGACGACGTCGAGGTCGGTGCCGTAGTCGTGCATGGACCAGAGGGCGGTGCCGGCGAGCCACTCGCGCGCCTCGAAGCGGTCGAGGTCATTGAGGACGCGGGCGAGTTGATAGAGTTCCTTTTCGAGGTCGCCGCTGTCGCTGACGTCGGCGTTGGTATGCTCGCTGCTGAGCAGTTTGAGGCCGGGGAGCATGTCGCGCACTTCGTCAATGCGCTCGACGAGGTAGTTGATGCCGAGCACGTCAGGGATGCCGACGGTGCCGAGGGCGATGCCCTTCTCGGGGTGGTTCTCGGCATAGATGGTGAGGCGGTAGGGGTCGCGGCCGTGTGCAGTGTCGTTCAGCCGGCGGAAGAGGGCTGCGTCGCGTCCCTCGTTGAGGAGGCCCCAGAGGATGATGGAGGGATGGTGGCGATCGCGGGCGATCATTTCCTCCATCATCACGACCGCGTTGTCGGCGAAGCGAGGGCCGCCGATGTGCTGCCAGGAAGCGATCTCCTCATAGACGAGGATGCCGAGGCGATCGCAGGCGTCGAGGAAGGCGGGATGCATGGGGTAGTGCGAGCAGCGCACGAAGTTGCCGCCCATCTCCTTGGTGAGTTCGGCGTCGTAGGTTTGGAAGGAGGCGGGGAGGGCGTTGCCGATGCCGGGATAGTCTTGGTGGCGGTTGACGCCGAGGAGTTGCAGGCGTTTGCCGTTGAGGAAGAAGCCGCGGCCGGCGTCGAACTCGTACCAGCGGAAGCCGAAGGTAAGAGGCTGCGTGTCAATCACTCCGGAGGCATCCTTGACTTCGACCGAGGCCGTGTAGAGATGAGGTGAGTGGGGCGACCAGAGCCTGGGGTTCTTCACCGCCGGCATGGGAACCGCAGCGGTCGTCTCCGCGCGGGGAGCGACCTCGAAATCGCATTGTCCGTTGGAGGCGGGCTGGCCATCGGGGCCGGTGATGGTGACGACGACGAGGCCTTTGACTGCTTGGGGCCGGTCGTTCCGCACCAGCACACTGAGTTCCATCTCGCCGCAGCCTTCGGAGACCTTGGGCGTGTTGACGATGACACCGCGGTCGGGGATGTGGAGGGGGTCGGTGAGGCGCAGGCCGATCTCGCGGTAGATGCCGCCGTAGAGGTCGTAGTCGGGGATGTCTTTGCCAGGCAGCACTTCGGGGTCGTGCTCGTTGGTGACGCGCACGGCGAGGACGTTCTCGGCTGCGGCTTGCAGGTGCGGGGTGAGGTTGACGGAGAAGCCAGTGAAGCCGCCCATGAACTCGCCGAGGAAGGCGCCGTTGAGCCAGACGCTGGTGACGGCGAAGGCGCCCAGGGCCGCGAGTTCCACGCGCGCTCCCGCCGGCACCCGGGGGAGCCTGAGGCGGTACCAGGCGGGGCCGCGGTAATAGCCGCGCGTGGGGATGAAGGTGTCTTCGGCGTTGAAGGTGTGCGGGAGCGAGACGGCCGCCCAGGAGGAATCGTCGAAACCGGGCTGCCAGGCGTCCGGCGCATCGGCGCGCAGGAATCTCCAGTCGTGGGACAGAGGTATCCAGGTCCTTTGCATCGCAGGCTCCGTTCTGAGTTCCGCGCATGTTGTGGGGTTGGGGAACGAACCAAGCGCGCGGGCTCTCGGGCACGCGGAGCCTAGCCGGAGGTCATGGCCGCGTCAATGAATGGCCTAGACGGTTCTCGCTATCCCGGCGCTGCGGTAGAATGGCAACGCGTGGAAGCCGGCGAGATTCAATGACCAAAGAAGAGATGGTGGCGGTTCTGGCGAAGTACCGCAGGCCCGGTGCGGGCGTTGCGCGTAGGGTCGGAGGCTTGCCTCCGACCGCGAGGCCGGGAGGCCTCGAGGAGGGTTCTCTCCACCTTCGGTGAAGCGGGCCCCTCCTCCGGCGGGTAAACGAGCCCAAGGCTGCGGCTCCTACGGCTGTGGCGGCCGGGCGGGCGCGACGCTACAACCCCGGTGCCGGGGCCGGAGCGGGCCTGTCGCGGCAGGAATGCCGCTCCTACCTTCCGCACCGCGCCAGAGGCGGGGCTGTAACTCAAGCCTTTAGGCTTGACGCGGTGGCAGCGCGGCCCCAGAGCGCTCCCCTACCGGCTCGCGGGCGCGAGCCGGGGGGCGACCATCTGGAGCAGGGCGAGGTAGCGGCGGGCGTCGGCGCGCCAGTGGGCGCTCGCCTTAGTCCGCGGGTAGCGGGACGACTGGGTCCGCCCCTCTTGCGCGCAGCACGGCGGCGTATTCCTCGTTCGCCCTGAAGTTGCGCGAATGCAGCGACTCGAACTTGGCCAGCAAGTCCTCGAAGGAGTCGCGGCGCACGTCGGGCCGCGTCCACTCGCCGGGGTATTCGTACACGCCCCAGGTGCTGCGGTCATTGGGCAGGTCCACCTTCTTGAAGGTCCACGGGCTCCAGTGCAGGCCGGCCTCGTTGAACTTGCGCAGGTAGTAACTCAGCGCCTCCATGCCGAAGGGCAGCACGTTCATCATGGAGAACTCGCCAAAGTAGATGGGGACGCCCCAACGCCAGGCCCACTCGACACCGGTGGCGGCGATGCGGTCGGCGTGCGCCTGGTGACCGGCGAGATCGGGGGCGGTCTCGTAGAAGTGATTGGAGTACATGACGTTGCGCCAGCCGTAGCGCTTCGGGTCCGGCATGTTGCCCTCGTAGGTGTAGCCGTCCTCCATTACGATGATGTGCCGCTCGTCCACTTCGCGGATGGCCTTGTACATCCGGTCGTAGAGGCCGGCCAGGTCATCGAGCGTGGGCGCGCTGAAGGGCTCGTTCATCAGGTCGTAGGCGACGACGGTGGGCTCGTCGCGGTAGCGCTCGGCGAGGGCTCGCCAGAGGGCGACGGCGCGGGCCTGGTTCGCGCTTTCGGTCCAGAGTTTGGCCTGTTCGACCCGGCCGGTGTGGTCCCAAGGGCTCTGGCTGCCCTGCGCGCCGTGGAGGTCGAGCATGAGGTAGATGCCATAGCCGCGGCAAAGGGAGATGAAGCGGTCGAGGATCTCCCAGCCGCCGGGCCGGTAACGGTTGGGCCGCCCGTCGTCCTCGAGCAGGCGGTACCAGAAGGGCAAGCGGATGAAGTTGAGGCCGAGGGCCCTCGCGTTGGCGAGGTCGAGTTCGGTGATCCAGTTGGCGCGGTAGGTGTTGCGGAGGCGGTTCATGCCCCCGGCGCCGAAACGCTTTTCCATTACTTCCCAGAGCGTGTGCTCGTCGGGGATGTCAGGGGTCGCGTCCAGCCTCGCGCGGAAGGTCTGAACCTTGTCGGCCGGAAGGCGCTTGGAAAGCGCGGCGAGCGCCATCTCGCGGTAGTCGGCTCTGGTCATGACGTCGTCGTCGAAGTCGCCGACTTCCTTGAGCGTCTCGCTCAACTCGGGCTTGATGCCCTCGGCCTCGGCCATCTCTGCTAGGTATCCGACGAACTGGGGGAAGAGGTTGCAGATCCAGCCTTCGAGCATGAGCCAGCAGCCGAAGTTGACGCCGCGCAGGGCGACGAGGTTGCCGCTCTCGTCCACGAGGTTCGTGCCTTCGACGCGGACCCAGGGGAGGGGCCGCCAGCCGGTCGGGTGGGGCATGCCGCTTAGCGACAGCGAAGCGACGTTCGCGGTAGTGAGGACAGCCATGGGGTCCATTCCGGTTCTCCTTGAGTGAATCTGCCGAGCGCTGGCGGCTCCGGCCTCCCGGCCCTCGGCGCCGAGGATAGTACGACAGATGAGGTGCTGCGCCCAAGCGGGCCACTGGGCGGCTGGGCGCCGCTGAGGCCGCGTGCGGGCGGGAGTTGCCTTGGGCGGGCGGGGGGCATTAGAATGAGGACACCCGCGAAGCAGGAGGTCTCTAGTCCCATGGCGGCGGTACAACTCACCGGCTTAACGAAGAAGTTCCGCGAAGTGGTCGCGGTCAGCGACGTGCACCTGGAGATTACCGATGCGGAGTTCATGGTGCTCGTCGGGCCCTCGGGCTGCGGCAAGACAACGGTGCTGCGACTTATTGCGGGATTGGAGGAGCCCACCGCGGGCGAGATTCGCATCGGCGAGCAGTTGGTCAACGACGTCTCGCCCAAGGACCGCGACATTGCGATGGTGTTTCAGAACTATGCGCTCTACCCGCACATGACCGTGTACGACAACATGTCGTTCGGGCTGCGGCTGCGGAAGTTCAAGAGGGACGAGATTGAGCGGCGGGTGAAGCGGGCGGCGGAGATGCTGGGGCTGCAGGCGCTGCTCAAGCGGAAGCCGCGGGAGTTGTCCGGCGGACAGAGGCAGCGGGTGGCGCTGGGGCGCGCGATCGTGCGCGAGCCGAAGGTGTTCCTGATGGACGAGCCGCTGTCGAACCTGGACGCGAAGATGCGGGTGCAGACGCGGGCGGAGTTGATCAAGTTGCACCGGCAGTTGGGCATCACGACCATCTACGTGACGCACGACCAGGTGGAAGCGATGACGATGGGGCAGCGGATCGCGGTGCTGAACGAGGGGCTGGTGCAGCAGGTGGACACGCCGCTGAACCTGTACCGCAATCCGGCGAATGTGTTCGTGGCGGGGTTTATCGGGTCGCCTTCGATGAACTTCCTGGAGGCGACGATCAAGGGCGAGGATGCGCGGCTGATGGTGGAGACGGAGGCGCTGCGGCTGGCGTTGCCTGCGGAGGCGGCGGAGCGCGCGCGCCCGTACGTGAACAAGGCGGTGGTGTTCGGGATTCGGCCGCAGGACATGTTTGACCGGTCCATGGCGCCGGTGGAGCCGAACGAGGGGAACATGGCGCAGTTGCACGTGGACGTGATCGAGCCGGTGGGGGCGGAGTACATATTGTATCTGACGTCGGGCCGGGACACCTTGGTGGCGACGGTGGACGCGGAGACCAGGGCGCAGGAGCAGGCGCCGTTGGATGTCGTTTTCGACATGGCGCACGCGCACCTGTTCGATAAGGAGACGCAGAGGGCGATAGTGTAGGGGGGGCGATGCCTGCTTTCAGGTTCTTCTCTCAGCGTCATGCTGAGGCCCTTGAGAAAAAGAGTCTGAAGCCCTCGTTTTCCGAAAGGCTGCGACGCTCGATGCTTCGGGTACTGCAGGAGTACCGCTGGCAGCCAGACGAGTGGGGAAACGCTGAGGACAAGTGGAAAGCGGCCGAGAACGCCTGGCTCCGCAGCACCGGTGAGGAAAGCCTATACGCCTACGAGCGCGCGGAGCGCGGCAGTGTTCGACGACCGGCTGAGTTCGAGGGTGTGATACTTCGGGGCTGGCCAGCACACACCATGGACATGGTTGAGGCGCTGCTCCCAGTCCTTCCAGAGGACGAAGCCGGGCGGTGCGAGCGAGAGGTCAACGAAGTGCTGGAGGTGCACAACTCAGAGTGGCGGCTCGCAGGCGGGCGTTTCTGGCGGGCGGACGAGGGGTACTTGGCGGCCGAAGTGGCCGCGACGGCCGACTCCTTGCTGGCGGGGCGTGCCTTCGAAGGTGCTCGACAAGAGCTGGCGCAATCCCGGTCTGCGTTGACGGATGGGGACACAAACGCTGCCGTGGTGGAAGCCGGCAAGGCCCTGGAAAGCGCCATCAAGTGTGTGCTGGCAACTGAGCGGGGGAGGCCGGGGGAACTCATCCGGGCGCTTGTGGATAGCGGCGTCATGCCCGATTACTACAAGGGGTTCTTACAGGCCTTTGAACAGATCCTCGTGGCGGTTGTGAAGGAGCGCAGTGAGCCGGGGCGAGCACACGGGGCGGGTAAAGAACCCTCGAAAGTGCCCCCGCACCTGGCCGAGTTCATAGTTCACCTCGCGGGAGCGCTCATCATTTTCATCGCTAGGCACCACGCAGCGTGCGAGGGCACGCCGCCAGCGGCAGAAGAGGCCCCTGACGTCTTGGGCGACATCGAGTAGCTGCCAGGGGGCCTCGCCCGGCGCAGCCTCGCGGGTGCGCTGGCCTGCTCGCCGCCGTTTGGCGGCGCGGGCCGAGCCAAGGCTACGGCCCCTACGTACGAACTCAGCAAGGCAGTGTGCTATGCACTTGAGCGTCCGGGGGACGAGAAGTTCAAAGCGCAGGTGCGTCAGCAGCTGCTTAGCGACGTCGGCCTGATCAGGTTCCAGATACCGGGGCACGGGGACGAGTCGTGAGTTTCGACGCCTTCGGCGTCGCGGGCCGAGCCAAGGCTACGGCCCCTACACCCGATGTCGGTTCGCGCGTGATGCTAGTGTGCCACGGGGGTTGTGCTCAGAGGCGGTTTGCCGGAGGACACGTTGCCGGTAGGCTTGACATCGTGCGTCAGGCGATCAGACGTAGGGGCGGAGACTCGACTCCGCCCGCGCCCCGACCCGGTCGGGGCGGGAAAGGAAAGGAAGCAAGAGGGTGTTGCACCGACGAGGGCAACCGCACGATCGGTGACGGAGTGACGCGTAAGGCCTACACGCGGAGGCGTCTCAGACTCCCCGGCTTCCCGTACGCCTTAGGCTATGTGTACTTCGTCACCATATGCGCGGCGGGTGCTGCCCCGCGGCTCCGGAATCCTCGTCTGGCGGAAGCAGTAGTGTCGCATCTGCAGTCGCTGGACGCTCGCGGACGAGCGCGTGTGCATTGCTATTGTGTGATGCCAGACCACTTGCATGTGGTGCTGTCCTGCGTCGAGGGAGGGCCAGACCTCATGCGGGTGATGCAAGAGTTCAAAACCAAGACCACGCACGCTGCGCGCGTGTTGGGCTTGGCCGTGCCCCTCTGGCAACGGGGGTTCTACGACCGGATCGCCCGCAGTGACGAGGACCTCGTGGCAGCGTGCGAGTACGTACTGAACAATCCCGTGCGGGCGGGGTTGGTGGCGGAAGCGGGCGAGTGGCCCTATTGCGGCGAGATTTCACCTTTGCCCGTCTAGAGGCGCGTAGGCCCCCCGCCTGCGGCGGGGCGGGCGGAGTCGAGTCTCCGCCCCTACGTATGGACAACTACCCTCGCGTGGCCGCTACCGTAGCTCTGCGAGCGGCAGCATGGTTGCGCTGGGGGGCGGGGTGAAGATTGCTTCCCCGGGGTCGAGGACGGGGTCGAACTCGAGGCGGCCAGACATCGCGCCGACCATCGGCAACGTGCTGTCCAAGCGCACGAACCGCAGACTGCTCATGGGCACAAACAGCACCCCGCGCTGTCCCGCAGAGGTAATCTCAATGGCATAACAGGGCACGCCCTCCACGCGGCGGGCGCGTAGTTTGCGCGCCTGGCCGAGGCGCGCTATGCGCTCGAGGCCCTGCGGGGTGACCCCGGCGAGGCCGGCGGCCCCCCCCGCAGGGAAGGGCGCGACGGTGCGCGCGTAGAGGTTGGCAAAGGGGAGGTAGAGGTAGCCCGCGTCGCCGTCCCAGAGGGCAACGCGCTCGCCACCGACCGGGCCGCCTTCCATTTTGACCCTCAGTCGTGCTGGGCGCTCCTCGACGGCGGTCAGGGCAATGGGACGTTCGCCAGGGGGGGCAATCTCCGCGGTCGCCTTGAGGGTCTGCGCGGCCTTCAGGCGCGCCGCCACCTCGAGGAGCACTTGCTCAGCGCTGGCGCGGCCGTACATGAGAGCATGCGCCTGCGCCACTACCACGATTAGGACGCATGCCGCGGCCAAAGCCAGGAGGGGACGAGCGAGTCGGCGGAGGCGTGAGGGCCCAGGGAGGACGCGCAGCGGAGGCGGCGGCTCAGGGGCGCGCCGCCCGGCCTTCCCGGCGACCTCGGGCAGCGGCTCCAGGACGCCCGGAGGCGGGAGGCCTTGCCAGGGTTCCTCGGGCACGCGGGCGCCCCTTCTGGTAACAGTCGGAGGAGGCGGCTTGGGGCTGGGAGCAGCGGAGGGGGTGGGAGTCTGGGGGGAACCGGGGGAGGTGGGCTTGGCCTCGGCGCCGCTGGTCAACGGCGCCCAGCACTTGCTGCACAGGGCACGGCCCTGCTTGTTCTCATGGCCACAATTGGGACAGCGCATCCCCACTGATTCCCCGCTAAGGCTTGTCCGAGTGCTTGGCGCCTGATCTCAGGGTAATTATACCCTGGGCGCGGTTGGTGCGCCTGCGGTCTTAGGGGCCGGCGCCGGGCACGCCCGGGGGGAGGTTGTCGGGCATGCTTCCGCCCGCTGCACCGCCCAAGTTCCCCATGCTTCCCATGAACTGCTCCATAAGCATCTTCATTCCCTCAGCCTGATCAACGACTTTGGCATTCGCCGGAGGAGCGAAGACGACCACCTTGGGATCAAGTGGCGGTTCCAGTTCGATGTGGAATGAGCCGATCAATGTGGCCTTCGGTTTGGCGTACTGCTCGACGCGCAAGAAGGTCTTGCGCCCGGAGGGCACGTAGACGACGGCGTAGGACTTATCGGTGTCGGAGCGGAGGAGGTAGCAGCCCTGGCCGTTCACCTGCCTGCGGCCGGTCTTGACCCACAGCGACGCATCGCCCATTTTGGGCATGTCGGTGCTGTCAAGGACCTCTGCAGGGCCCCCCGGCATCGGCATCCCCGGGGTCTCCCAGCACACATTCTGGTCAACGAAGCACATCCAGGCCTTGCCGCCGCTGCCCATCTGCTGCACGTTGACTCCTTGGGTTACGCCCTCTCCTTCGAGGCCGGCCCAGAACTTGTCGGGCTTCTGCCAGACAGACACCGCCTTGAAAGAGAAACTGAAACCGGGGGGCACCTGGCCTTCGGAGAGCGCGGCGAGGTTGCCGACGTCAAGCGTCATCCGGACGGTGTTGGCCTTGCCTAGGGCAGCCCAGGCGTCGCGCAGGGCGCCGCGGGCGAAGTAGGAAGTGGTCAGGAGGACATAAGTGGCAGCACCGACGATCAGCACGGAGGGTATGGTGACCCAAAGCCAGAGGCGGCGGGGGCGCAGTTGCTTGCGCGAGGGATACTCGACCCTGGGGACGACATGCGGGCGCTCGGCGGCGGGCGCTTCGATCTTCTGCGCGGTGGCGCCGCAGGCTACACAGAACTGCGCGCCGGCAGGCACTTCCGCCCCGCAGCGCCAGCAGCGGGCGCCGGCCGCGGTGGGCTGAGGCGGTGTAGGCCTGGTCGGTGGAACCACGGGCGCGACCCCAGGGGCGGGCGGCGCCGTTGGGGCTTGAACCGTGACCGGCGGGGGGGGCGGGCCGGAGACGGTGGGGACGCGAGGCATTGGCGGGAGTGGCGGCATGGTGGGCCTCGGTGGGGTTGCTTGCGGGGGCGTCGCGGGTTGGGCCGGCGCTGCCGGCTGTTGCACGCGCGCGCCACACTTGACGCAGAAGCTCTGGCCTGCTTCGATCTCAGCCCTGCATTGCGGGCACTGCATGTGAACCACCCTCCCTGGGGACTACTTAGTCTTGCTGCCTGCCCTTGATCCTGCCCTTGTTCCGCAGCACTTCACGCAGACGCTGTTCCAGCCGGACATTCTGAGGCGGAGGCGGCTTGGCTGCGGCGGGGACGGGTGGTTGAGGCTGCGGCAGTGCAGCCTTGAGCGGTTTGGGGACGTAGTCGGGCTTGCCCAGCATGGCGTGGAGCAGGACCAGCGCACCCTCCTTATCGGGGATAGGATAGCCCCGGCCGAGGTCCGGGTCAATATGCTGCCCGGGGCGCAGGATAGGCAAACCGACGCATGAGGGACAGCCTTCCTCGCAGCCGCACTCCTGCACCAGCGACAGGCAGGCCTCCAACAGGTCCTCGACGACTTCGTAGCCTTTCTGGGCGAAGCCGAGGCCACCGGGATAGCGGTCGTAGATGAAGATGGTGGGGGCGCCGAGGTTGGCGCTGTCCACGATGCCGCCGATGTCGGCCTTGTCGCACATGGCGAAGAGGGGCAGGACGTGGATGGCGACGTTGCGGACGGCGGCCAAGGCGTCCTGAGGGTCGCGACCCCACTGGCGTACCTTGTCGAGGTGCTCCTTCTTGGGCACCAGGCCCATGGCGGTGGTGGCGAGGGTTTGCGGAGGCAGATCCACTTTGCCGTAGCCGATGGAATCGAGTTGGTAGAACTTGATCTTCTTGAACATCACCGTTTGCCAGGTGACGTCAGCCTCGCCGAAGATGACCCGCCCCCCCCGAGACTGTTTCTCGGCTTCCACCTCGCCGGCGCGCAGGTCGGCCTCGAGCACGGCCTGGGTGTAGTAGTCCACTTCCTTGCGCTCGACGTAGGCGACCTTGGCCTGCCAGTCGAGTTCGCGGACGAGATGGGTCTCGCCTTCGTGGAGGTAGACAGCCTCGGGATAGACCAACTCAGGGGCACTGATGGCGTCCACCTGGCCGATGACTCTCTCGCGGTTGGTGGCATCCACGATGGTGAAGGTGTCGGTGGACATGGTGCGCAGGGAGTGCTTGGCCGCGGGGAAGTGAGGGCCGGTCCAGAGCCAGTAATCGCCTTCCTTGCGGACCTCGCCGAACTCTTGGAGCACGGACATCACTCTGTCGGCGACTTCGCCGGCTTCGCTGAGTTCCTCATCGCGCAGGGGCAACTCGGCGGCCGCGCAGCGCAGATGGGCGGCGAGGATGAAGGGGTTGTTGGCGTCAATGATGGCGTGCTCGGGGCTCTTGCCGAAGAAGTACTCGGGGTGGCGCATCAGGTACTGGTCAATGGTTTCGTTATAGGCGATGAGGACGGCGAGCGCCTCGTTGAGGCCGCGTCCGGCGCGGCCGGCCTGCTGCCAGGTGGAGGCGATGGTCTGGGGGTAGCCGACGATGAGCGCGGCGTCGAGGCCGCCGACGTCAATGCCCAACTCAAGCGCGTTGGTGGCAATGACGCCGAGCAACTCGCCGGAGAAGAGGGCTTGCTCGATGGCGCGGCGGTCCTCGGGCAGGTAGCCGGCGCGATAGGGCTTGACTGCCTCGGCCAGGCTGCGATCGTAGCGGCAGAGGGCTTCGCGCACGTAGCGATAGAGCAATTCGGCGACGATGCGGGCCTTGACGAAGGCGATGGTCTGGACGTTGCGCTCGATCAGCCCGACCATCAGCCTTTCGGCCTCCACGTTGGAGGAGCGGCGCTCCATCTGCGCGTCGTCGAGGTAAGGCGGATTCCAGAAGACGAAGTACTTGGGCCCGCGCGGGGAGCCGTCCTCGTCAACGACGCGCACGGGCAGGCCAAGGAGGCGCTCGGCGTGCTCTTGCGGGTTGGCGATGGTGGCGGAGCAGCAGACGAAGATGGGGCGGGCGCCGTAGTGGTCGCAGATGCGGCGCAGGCGCCTGACCAGGCAGGCGACGTTGGAGCCGAAGATGCCGCGGTAGGTATGGATTTCGTCGAGGACCACGTAGCGCAGGCGGCTGAAGAAGGGGGCCCAACGGCTGTGGTTGGGCAGGATGCCCTGATGGAGCATATCGGGGTTGCTGAGGATGACGTTGCCCTTTTCGCGCAGCGTGCGGCGGGTCTGGGTGGGAGTGTCGCCGTCATAGGTGCCGCACTTGAGGGTCGCGCCCAGCGTGCGGGAGTTCTCTCCCCAGCGGCGCAGGGCGCGCAACTGGTCCTGCGCGAGGGCCTTGGTGGGGAAGAGGTAGAGGGCGCGGGCGTCAGGATCGGCAAGCAGCGTCTCGGCGACGGGCAGGTTGTAGCAGAGGGTCTTGCCGGAGGCGGTGCCGGTCACGACGACTACGTTGTGGCCGGCGCGGACGCTCTCAATGGCCTGCACCTGGTGGCAATAGAGGCGATCTATGCCTTCGGCGTGGAGGACCTGCTCGAGTTCGGAGGGGAGAGGCTGGGCCAGTTCGCCGTAGCGGGCCGGGCGCCCCTGGAGATGCTCGACGCGGACGATCTGGCCTTGGTAATCGCGAGAGCGCTTGAGTTCGCTGAGAAACGCCCCGAAGTCGAATCCGCTGCGGTCCCGCGCCAACCCGCTCATCCTTTCGCACCCACCCGGGCGACTATAGGTCTGGGCGTAGCCGGGGTCAAGGAGCGGGCGATGAGGCATTGATGCGAAGCGCGAGGGGTGGGACAATCGAGAGTGGAGGCGAGACGGCTGAGGATTCTTGGAGCCGTGGGGCGGCGAGCAAGATGAAGAGACGGGCATACACTGCGAGGCGCCTCGCGCTACTGGCAGCCCTGCTCCTGTTATTGTCTTGGGGGTTTTTCCTCAGGGGAACTGTAAGGCCGAGGTTGCTGTGGGCGACGACGCTGCCTTCAGGAGAGGGGGAGTTCGAGTTGTTAGCAGGCGGCGTCCTTTTCCTCGGCGGCTACAGAGGGTCAAACGACGCAACCTATGCGCTGGATGCGGCGACGGGAAGGCTTCTCTGGAGGGCGGACATAAGTCCCTTCGAGGAGGCGTCGGTCTACGGTTCGACCGCCGTCATCACGGAGGGTTGGTATGGCGCCGGAGGTGGGCTCACGCTGCACGGAGTGGACTTGGCTACCGGGAGGCCACACTGGGCGGTTGGGACCGCTGGGAATCCACTCGGGCAGGACGAGGTCTGGGCTTACGTGGCCTACAACGGCCGGCTGGCCTTCTTGTCGTGCCACCTTGGCATGCACTTGGTGGCGGTGGACACGGCGACCGGACGGTTGGCCTGGCGGCGAGCATCGCCGGACAAGGGGGCGGAAGCCGAGGGCACGAGGTGCGATACGGTCAAGCAGGTGCCCGCCTACTTCGACGCGATAACGGCAGGGAAACGGATGGTGGCGGTAGAGTCCCGTTTCCCATGGCCCCAAGCTCACGTTCTTATCCTGGACGCGGAGACCGGCCGACTGCGTGCGCGGTATTCGCTGGCGGACTCGGTGGACGAGTGGGAATTCGTGGTGGGTAAGGTGGTCGTCTTCCGGGACGCGGGCGGCAGGCTGGTGGCGTACGACGTAGACAAGGGCAAGGAACTGTGGAGGCAGACAGCGCCGGCGGGCTCCATGCGCACCAACGGCCACGGCTGCTTGTTGGTCGAGTTTCCGGACGAGCGCGGTGTCTGTCGCGTGGATCTGGGCACGGGGCGTGTGATGTGGCGCTTCAGGGAAGCGATCGACCGGGTGGAAATGGATCAGGGAAAACGCGTGTACGTGCATCAGAAGAGGAACACTTGGTCGGCCCTGGACATGAGGTCGGGGAGGCGTCTGTGGACCCATCGCATGCCCCTAGGGGAGCGGCCCGTTGGGTACCAGCTGCAGGGCCACGCGTTCTTCGACGCCAAGTCGGACCTAGCCTGCATCGGCGCGAAGCGCAAGGAGTTCGACAGTTGGGCTTGGCTGCGTAGGTTCTGGCACCACCGTCCCGAAGATCGGCCGTTCTGGATGCTGTTGGACGCGCGCACGGGGCGGCGGGTGGGCACCTTCAACGAGGCGGGCGAGGACGCCTCGGTCATGGTTGATCAGGGGGTGCTGTACGTGGCCGATCATCCCCGCAGGGCAACGACGGCGGCTGACAGTGTACGAGCCTATCGGCTGCGGCCGTGAGGGCGGCCGATCGAATGACGCCGCGCTTGCGAAGGCGCGGTGTGACTGCTAACCTCTTGGGGCAGAGTGCGAGGGGCAGAACCTTCGGACACGTGCGCAACGGGGCGTGTGTGCGATGAAATGTCCGCGCTGCGGTGCTGAGAACCCGGAAGACCGAGCCACCTGCGCTGCCTGCTACGCTCCGCTTGGGGCGCAGGAGGCAACGGAGAAGAAGGAGCGAGCGGCACGGCCTCGGGCCGGTGGGCGCAGACGGGGTTGGGTGATCGGCCTGGCGGCGCTGGTGGCGCTCGCCGCGATCGGGGTGGGTGTTTACGCCTACCTATACGGGCTGCTCCCCGCGGAGACGATCTTCCGCAGGCTGGGCGAGCGCGCCGAGGCTGCGAAGAAGATCTACATGAGGTACACGCTCAAGTTGGAGGACGGCGTGCAGGTGCGCTCGGCGTTGGCGATCGAGAAGCCGGAACGGGCGTGGACGTGGAACGAGGGCGGCACGGGCGCGGCGGAGGCGATGTGCGACGGCACCAACACTTTCGGGCATTTGGAGGCGCTCGACCTTTGGTGGGTGAGGCCGTCGGCGACGCTCACGGACAGCGTGGTGCAGCCCACGCTGGCCAATCTGGGCGCGCCCTCGGCGATGCGGGCGACGGGGATCAAGAAGGCGGTGGTGCGCAAGGGGCCCACCGTCAAGATCAAGGGGGAGCGCGCCTACACGCTGGAGGTGGATATGGGCGGGCAGAAAGGGACGCTCTATCTGTCCGCGCGTTCGCTGACGCCGCTGCGGGCGCGGGTGAAGAGCGGGAAGACGGCCTTCGAGATTGACTACGAGGCATTCGCGTTCGATCAGGCTTTTCCGCCGGAGGTGCGCTTCAAGCCTCCGGAGGGCGTGACGCTGCACAACGAGCAAGCGCTGTTGCGCGACCTCGGCGTCAGCCCAGCGGCGAAGTGAGGGGACGGAGTGAGCGCCGGCGAGCGCAGCGGGGGCAGCGTGATCACGGAGGTTCGCGGGTTGTGGTAGGCCTGCAGAGGCGCGGCCCCCCTGGCAGATTCCTGCTGGACGCCGGCCTTGCTTTAGGGGCGCTGGTGGTCTCCGCGGGGGGGGCGGCGGCCGAGACGCGCCTGGAGGCGTTTCTGGATGCGCTGGCGCGGGCATTTGGCGGCGCGCCGCCTCACCCGCACGAGCGTTGGGGACAGGCTCTCGGCCTGGTTGCCTTCGCGGTGGGAGTGACGGCGCTGGTGATCGCCGTCTGGGCTTGGCAACGGCGCCAGGCGCGGCGGCGGGAGGTAGCGCAGTCTCAGATAGAGCACGAGATAAGCCGCGGGCTGGTGGAGGCGTCGCGCTTGCTGCACCGGGGGCAAGGGGTACTGGTGGAGCCGCAGGGGACGGACCTGGCGCAGATTTACCCGGTGCGCATCGAGGGCATTGACTCGAGCACGCTGGCGGT
This sequence comes from uncultured Armatimonadia bacterium, assembly GCA_964528605.1. Classification (GTDB taxonomy): domain Bacteria; phylum Armatimonadota; class Zipacnadia; order CAZGSV01; family CAZGSV01; genus CAZGSV01. The sequence goes on along the minus strand of CAZGSV010000051.1, from coordinate 4,885 downwards.
GCCCACTCCGGACGAGGCGAACGTGCTGTTGCATCCGGGCCGCGGGCTGATGGTGTCCTTCCGGCATGGGCGCTACTCCTATCGCTTCGAGACGGAGATAATGCGACGGCTGCCGGGGCCGCACCCGCTGCTGGTGCTACAGCGGCCGGAGAAGGTGCAGCGCCTGGAGCGCCGGGAGTTCTTTCGGATGGAGGCCTACCTGCCGTGCCGCTTCCGACTTGACCCGCAAGAGGCGCCGGCGAGCGACGCGCCGGAACTGCTGCTTCCTTATACCGGGGTGATTACGAACCTGAGCGGCTCGGGGCTGCGGATGGTGACGGACCACCGCATCCGGGGGCGGCCGCTGATGACGGTGTCGTTCACGATTGAGATTCCGGAGGGACGGGAGCAGGTGGAGGCGCGGGCAGCGCCGCTGACGTGCGAGCCGGCGGAGGAGGGCGGTTACGAGGTGCGGGCGCGCTTCACGGAGATTCGGCGGTCGCAGCGGGAGCGGATTGTGGCGTTTGTGGTGGAGAGGGAACGGGAGTTGTTGCGGCGCGGAATTCGGAGATAGGGAGAATGGGGACAGCAGCCCATTTTTCACCAGTCTTGCAGGCAGCGCATCGCGCCGTCTGAGAGTGGGTTACTGTCCCTGGTTTCCTATCCTATCCTGCGGCGTTTTCTCCCTATTCTCCTATCCTGCCGCGGAAGCCCCAGAGATAGGTGTGCTCGGCGCGGGCGCGGAGGAACTGACATGGGTGGGCCTGGCCCTCGAGGTGGAAGATCTTGTTGGTGCGGGTGCGTCCGGTCATATAGCGGCCAGTGGCGTCCGGGCCCTCGACCAGCACCTCGAACTCCTCTCCTTGCAGCGCGGCGTTGATCTGCGCGGCAACGCGGTTCTGCTGCGCCACGAGTTCCTGGAGGCGGCGCTGCTTCTCGGGGGCCTCGACCTTGTCCGGCATGTCGGCGGCGCGCGTGCCGGGGCGGTCAGAGTACTTGAACATGAAGGCTTGGTCGAAGCGCACGCGGGCCATTAGGCGCAAGGTGTTGCGGTAGGCTGCTTCGGTCTCGCCGGGGAAGCCGACCATGACGTCGGTGCTGACGGCGACGCCGGGGATGAGTTCGCGGAGCCGGTCCACAATCTTGAGGTAGTCGGCCGAGGTATAGCGGCGCCCCATGGCCTTGAGGACGGCGTCGTCGCCGGACTGCAGAGGAAGATGGAAGTGCTCACAGACCTTGGGCAGGGCGGCGACGGTTTCGATGAGTTCCTCGGTGAAGTCTCTGGGATGGGCGCTGGTGAACCTGATGCGCTCGATGCCCTCGACCTGGTGCACGCGGCGCAGCAACTCGACGAAAGAGCCGCCCCCCCCGCCGTCCTTGCCGTAAGAGTTGACGCTCTGACCCAAGAGAGTCACGTCCTGGACGCCGCGGGAGGCGAGGAACTCCAGCTCGCGCAGTATGGCCTCGAGCGGCCTGCTGACGGCCTGGCCTCTAACGTAGGGCACGATGCAGTAACGGCAGAAGTAGGAGCAGCCCTCGACGACGGTGACGAAGGCGGTCGCTTGGCCTGCGCGCACGAGGGGAGGGGTGTCCACGAACGGGTTGCCGTCCAGACAGCCCGCGACCAGACCGGTGGGAGCCAACTCGCCGTCGAGGTAGCGCGCCAGGGCGCCGAGGTCGCGGGGACCGATGACCGCGTCCACCTGCGGCGCCCTTTGCAGTAGGCCCGCGCCCCACTGCTGCGCGACGCAGCCGCAGACCACGATTCTCATGGCCGGGCGCCGTTCTTTCTGCCGGCGCAGGAGGCCCAGTTCGCTGAAGACTTTATGCTCGGGCCGAGCGCGGACCGTGCAGGTGTTCATCACCACCAGGTCCGCCTGCTCAGGGGAGGCGCCGAGTTCGAAGCCGCGCTCGACGAGCATGCGCTCGATGACGGCGGACTCGTACTGGTTCATCTGGCAGCCGTAGGTAATAACGCAGGCGCGCTTGCGCACGGACATCACTGGACTCCCCGCAAGTTGGTCATTCCGCTAGGAGGGCCCCGCATGAGAGGCGACGGTCAAGCCGCGATCGCGGACGGCCCGGGGACCCCAGGCCGAAACCGGCGCCTGGCCGTACACACGCGGCCATGCCGCAGCCGGCCAGAACCCCCTAATGATGTGAGGATGGGCTATTACGCCTTTACCGGCGCCTCTACCGGACAGACTTCGAGGCACTGGGACTCTCCGGGCTTGTCCGGGCGGCTGGCGCACTCATCGCAGAGGTCGGCATCTATGACGTAGATGGGATCGCCTTCGCTAATGGCTTGAGTGGGACAGTCTTCGCGGCAGAGGTCGCAGCCGGTGCAGGCATCCGTAATCTTCATTGCCATGGTTGTCTACCTCCAGTTAGCCGAGAACACGCAAGACATGCGTGGGCTTACGTTGCTTGCAACAATGATGCCACAAAGAAAGTGAGCTCACAACTGAGGGACGCGGTTCAAGAGCGCGGCGACCTCTTCATCGGAGCAGCTGACGGCGCCGACCTGCACACCTTCCTCCATCATGCCGCCGTGGTAGTCGGAGCCGGCGGTAGTGAGGAGCCCCCAGTGGCAGGCCAGGCCGCGGAGCACCTCGGTCTGGCCCGGCGTGAGCAGCGGATGGGCCACTTCGACGCCCTCGATGCCCAGGTCAACGAAGCGAGAGAGGTCGCTGCGGCCGGTGACGTAGACAGGGTGGGCGAGCACGGGCACGCCACCGACCTGGCGCACGATCTCAACGGCGCGCGCGGGGGAGACGCGTTCGCGGGGGACGTAAGTGGGCCTGCCGGGCGCGAGGAACTTCCTGAAGGCCTCCTTGATTCCGCTGGCGTAGCGCTTGGCGGCGAGCACCTTGGCCAGATGGGGTCGCCCGACAGCGCCCGGCCCCGCCACCGCGAGCACTTCCTCAGGGGCCACCTGAATGCCGTGTTTGCCCAGCACCGCCAGGAAGCGGCCCAGGCGGTCGAGGCGCGTTTGTTGGAGCCACTCGGTGAGCCTGGCGAGGCCGGCGGCCTCGAGGGAGAAGCCGTAGCCGAGGATGTGGTATTCGCGGCCCGCCTCCTCGGCGTTGATCTCCACGCCGGTGATGACCTGGAGGCTTTGGCCGGCCGCGGCGACGGCCTCTTGCACGCCAGCGACGCAGTCGTGATCGCAGATGGCGAGGGCGGTCAGGCCGGCTTCTTGAGCGCACGCGACCACGTATGCAGGCGAGTCGAGGCCGTCGGAGTAATGGGTGTGGATATGGAGGTCAGCGGCCACTGGTGTCCCTCAGCAGTTGCGGCATTCTTGCGTCGAGCCAGGCCTCGGCCTCCGCGCGGGTACGCAGCTGGCCTTCTTGCTGCGCGCGGCGCAAGAGGGCCAGGGCCTTGCCAACGAGGCGGCCGGGCTGGAGGTCGTAGCGCGCCATTAGGTCATGGCCGTTGAGGAGCGGCTCACTGGCGGGCTGCTGAGCGCGGCGGAAGTACTCTCTGGCCAGGGTGTTAACGGTGCGCGCCTGGCGCAGGAGCCACTCCTCGGTGGCGGCAGGACCGCGGGCGGCGAGGCGGTCCGCAAGAGCCAAGAGGAGCGCAGCCACCGCCTGGTCACCCAAGCGACGGAAGAACCTGTTGACCGCGCGCTCGGAGGAGGCCGGCAGGTCGGCGAGGAAGCCGGGCCTGAGGTGCTCGCGCACCAGGAGCGCGAGCGCGCGCTGGGCCTCGCGGGAGAAACGGAGGCGAGCAGCGATGTCCTCGGCCACCTGCGCGCCCAGTACGTCGTGGCGGTAGAAATGGAGGCCGCGCTCGTCCTGGGTTGCCGTGGCGGGCTTGCCGACGTCGTGGAGTAGGCCGGCCAGTTTGAGAAGAGCGACATTTGTGCAGCCGGTGAGATAGGGACGAGCCAGAAGCGCCTGGGCCTGGGCCAGCACGTCGGGCTCCAGGAGGGGTTGTTCACCCAGCAGGAGGGTGTCGAGGGCCTCGACCACTTCAAGCGAATGCGCCCAGGCGTCGAGGTGGTGGTATCCGTTCTCACCGAGGCCGCGCAGAGGCGCCAGTTCCGGTAGGGCTTGGAGGAGCACGCCCGAGGCCGCGCAGTCGCGGAGCGCCTGATTGCATGGCGTGGCCTCGAGCAGGAGGAGGAGTTCCTCCTGCACGCGCTCCGGTGCAGCCCTGCGGACTTCGTCGGCGTGGCGGACGATGGCGGAGCGGGTCCGGTCCTCGACCTCAAATCCGAGTTGAGCGGCAAGACGGAACACTCTGAGCACGCGCACGGGATCTTCGGTGAGGGCATGTTCCGAAGTCATGCGAAGCAGGCGAGCATGGAGGTCGTCCCTGCCACTCAGGGGGTCGCGCAGTTCGCCGGCGAGGCCGGCGTCAGTCGGCACGAGGCGGAGGGCCATGGCGTTGACGGTGCAGTCGCGGCGGCGCAGGTCCTGGTCGAGAGTGCCCTCGAGTTCCAGCAGGTCGAGGACTTGCGCGCCGGCGTGCCAGACCAGCCTGACTACAGCCGGGCGCTCGTTCAGCACCACCGGCTTGCAGGCGGTTTCCTGCTCTAAGCGGCGTCCGAGTTGGATAGCATCAGCCTCCACGACTACGTCGAGGTCGCGCGGGCTGCGGCGCAGGAGGAGGTCGCGGACCGCCCCGCCTACTAGGTAAGTTGCCCCCGCCGCTGCGGCGAGCACGCGGCTGAGCGCCTCGGCAAGGGTGCCATCTGCTATCTGAACGGGAACGAGCGTGGCCGGTGACATGGTGCGCCTAACAGGTTACACCCTAGGGGCGGAGCCACAAAACGCGTGGGTCTAAGAGGCTTGCAGGCGAGCGTCGAAGAGGGCGCCGGTTTCGAGGCGCAGGAGGGGGGAGGCAGGCGAATAGAGCAGGTGCGTGCGGCAGCGGCAGTCGCTGCTGCCGAAGC